>NZ_LGSS01000002.1 GCF_001190785.1 Gottschalkia purinilytica
AACAATCCTTACTAGTAGCTTAATTTATTATGTCTAACTTTTTGGGGTCAGATCATACTTACGTCAACTCTTTTTTATATTGATTCATTTTTTCAATATTATAGCGTTTCTATTCAGTAGCTAATGCTAAATCTATTTCACTATCGCTAGCATCTTTAGTTCCTTTAATTTCAACTGCTACTTTTAAATAATCTCCAGTATACTTAAATGGAACTTCATATTCCTCTGTAACAGGTGTCATCTCATTACTTCCTATTGAAAATAGCTCCATACCTACTATTCCATTTATATTTTCAATAATTTCTTCTCCTACAACTTCAGAATTAATTAATAGCCTTCCTATGCCTATATTTTCTCCAGTTTTTCTAAAATCATATTCAACCTCTATCTTTCCTATTGGAACCTCAATATCTGACACTATTTCATACCTCTTATATCCAAAGAAATTAAAATGATACTTTAGTAAATTATCTTTAATATAAAGTGAATATCCACCAAATCTTCCTCCAAACGAAACCAAAACTCCTTCTTCATCTTCACTTAAACGATTAAGATACGCCTTTATTTTATGAGATTTATCATTAACATTTGGAGCTTTTATACTTGATATTGGATCAGTTCCTTGTAAAAACTCAAACCTTTGATCTAAAATTTTTTCATTCTTTTCTTTTCTCTTTCTTCTACTAATATCTAGAATAGGAAGTACATCATATTTTCCTGCTTCAACCCACCATAGGTTTATTAACTCTCTAAGTTTTTTAGGATAGATTTTAGCAAGGTTGTTATATTCTGAGTAGTCCTCCTCAACATTATATAACTCCCAAACATCATCTTCTATATTTTCTCCCTCTATATGTCTTGCAACAGCTTTCCATCCTTTACTGTAAATTGCTCTGTTTCCAAACATCTCATAATATTGAACATCTTTTTTAGTTTTTGCGTCTTCATTATCAAATGTATATTTCAAACTCACCCCATGCATTGGAAGTTGATAAACTCCATTAATGCTAATTGGCTTCTCTATTCCTAACACATCTAATACAGTTGGGGTAACATCTGTTACATGATGATACTGATTTCTTATTCCGCCTTTATCACTTATTCCACTTGGATAATGTATAATAAGAGGGTCTTTTACACCTCCTGCATGAACAAATGATTTATACCATTTAAATGGAGTATTTCCAGCATGGCCCCACCCTGCAGGATAGCAATTAAATGCTTTGGGACTTCCAAGATCATCTATTCTATCTAAGTCTTCTTGTAAAATATCTTCGTCTATATGACCTAAATAGCTTTTATATACATTAAACTGTCCATGCTCTCCACCTTCTGCACTAGCTCCATTATCTGAAAGAAATACTATAATAGTATTTTCAAATTCATCTATTTCTTTTAAATAGCTTATGACTCTTCCTATATGATAGTCTGTATGCTCTAAAAATCCTGCATATACTTCCATGTGTCTTGCATAATATTTCTTTTTATCTTCAGTAAGACTATCCCAAGGAGATACAAGTTCATTTCTATCTGTTAGCTTTGTACTCTTAGGTATAATTCCAATCTTTTTCTGATTATTAAACCAACGCTCTCTTATTACATCCCATCCTTCATCAAACTTTCCTTTATATCTGTCTATAAACTTTTTAGGTGCATGATGTGGAGAGTGCATTGCCCCATATGCTAAATATAGAAAAAATGGTTTGTTAGGAGAATTTGACTTTTGATTAGCTATATATTTGATAGCTTTATCTGTTATATCCTCAGTTAAGTGATATCCGTCCTCTGCCTTTTTAGGCTGTCTTATTCTATGATTATCCTCTACTAAATCAGGATTCCATTGATTAGTCATACCAGGTAAAAATCCGTAAAATCTATCAAACCCTCTTCTAAGAGGCCAATGTTCAAAGTCTCCATCTCCTGTTTGTTGTTTACCAGGTGTTAAATGCCACTTTCCAAGAGCAAATGTGCTATACCCATTCTCTTTTAAAATTTCACTTAACAAACCATACCTCTTATCTACTCTTCCCCTTGCATTAGGAAATCCCGTATCTATTTCTGATACTACTGACATACCTACTGCATGATGGTTTGCCCCTGATAAAAGGCAAGATCTTGTAGGAGAGCATAGTGCTGTAGTGTGAAAGTTATTATATATAAGACCATTTTCAGCTAAAGAATCTATATTTGGTGTTGAAATATTTGAACCAAAACATCCTAAATGAGAAAATCCCATATCATCTAAAACTATATACACTACATTAGTCCCTTTCTCTTTATATTTCTCCTTAGGCCAATATGGAATTGATTTACTTATAGTTGTATTTATCTTTCCTTTGAAGTTTTCACTACTGTTTAATGACATTTTAATACCCCCCTTTTCTGAATTTACTACCTTTTTAAAACTAACGACAATTCATATATCCGCTCATCTGCATACTTGAAAAATTCTTTAAATGCAGGACAAAGTTTGTTTAACTTAGGCCTTACATCTTCAAAAGGCTCTCTCCACCTTCTGCACCCCCCTCTACATAGATTGAAATAATCACAAGCTCTACACTTATCATCTACATAAATAGAATCATAAACAAACTTTTCTGCTTTTTCAGATATAATAATATCTTTAAACTTTTCATTATTTACATTTCCTAGTAACCAATTATCTGTTACATAAAAGTCACATGGATATATACTTCCATCTCCTTCTACAACAAAGTAACAATGACATTTTCCTGACATACCACAAGTCTCTGATCTATATCCAGCAGCCATTTGAACTAGATTTGAAAAAAAGCGTATATCTATTCTCTCTCCCTTTACAAAGTCTTCATACCATAAATCAAATAAGTTTTTTAGAAATTTACCATATTTTTTATTATCTAGTGAATAAAATTTGCTCTCTTCATTTTCATCAAGACAAGGCATAAACTGTAAGAATTTAAATCCATTTCTCTTATAAAAAGAATAAACCTTTCCTATATGTCTTGCTACATATGAACTTACAACACATAATATATTATAGTTAACTTTATATTTATCAAGTAGTTTTATTGAATTCATGACTCTATTGAATGTACTTTTTTCATTTACATCCAATCTACTTCCATCATTTATATCTTTAGAACCATCTAAAGATACTCCTATAAGAAACTTATTTTCATAAAAGAACTTTGCCCATTCTTCATCTATTAAAATTCCATTAGTCTGAATTGTATTTTCTATTCTAACCCCTTTATGGTTATATCTTTTTTGTAACTCTATTACCTTCCTATAAAAATCTAATCCAATTAATGTCGGTTCTCCTCCCTGAAATGCAAATACACAATGATCATCAGCATATTCTAGTATGTTTTTTACTAAGTTAGTTATAGTTTCCTCATTCATAAAGCCGTAATCTTTAGTATCTCTTTTTTCACTCAATGAGTTATAAAAACAATACTTACATCTTAAATTACATTTTGATGATGAAGGCTTTATTAGAATACTTATAGGTGGCATGAGCTTTTTTCCTCCTTTGAACTAGTATATAGAGATCTTCATTTTGCCTTATATCTATTTGTCATTTTGAAAACTAACTTTATCTGAAAAAGCTTCTTTCAAAGGTTTGGTATCTATTGTGTTTCTAAGTTCATATTTTTTAAATATTCCTTTGTTATCTCCCCATTCTTTTATCTCGTTTAAGTGCTCATAATCTTCATCATTAAACTCCACTACACGATTTGTAACTTTTATCTGCTCTAGCACAGTCTCTTTCGGTACTTTAAGTTCTTTATAAACTATGTCAGCTGCTTCGTCTGGATTTTTCTTTATAAATTCAGTTGCTTCATTTAGAGCTTTTAATATATTTGAAACTAATTTAGGATCTTTATTAGCCAATTCATTCTTAGCTAAGAAAAAACCCCTAACAGAAAATTCAACTTCAGATGAACTGCCTATTTCTTTTATTCCTTCTATGTTCTTTACCTTAGGAATAAGTTCCCCATTGAAAAAAGCTGCATCTATATCGCCACTTTGTATAGCTGCTAAAGTTTCTGCTGGAGACTGAAGGGCTACAAATTTAACTTCATCATCTTTTATATTGTGATGGTTCAAATACTTAACCCATAGATATTCCATAACTGTCCCCTTACTTACACCTAGTTTTTTTCCCTTTAATTCTTTTGGACTATCTATCCCTTTTCCTAAAAGCACATTTCCAGATTTATTTTTATCTTTATTTTCATTTTGACCACTGCGACTAATGGTAGCCACTATCTTCATGTTGTCTCCGCTTAATCTATTTATTGCTGCATAGTCAGCAGCTATTCCTGTATCTGCTGTCCCTGTTATAACTGCATTTAAAGTATCTACTCCATATGCATAATCAGAGAATTCTGCCTTTATACCGTGCTTTTCAAATAAACCCTTAGCTCTAGCTACTCTAAACTGGATACCTGTATCTCCAGCAGTATCTATTGCAAACCTTACTAGTTGATTTGCCCTTGCTGTTTTTTTATTACAACCTACTATACTAATTAAAGAAATTATAAGTGTTAGAACTATTAAATATTTTAAAGTCGTTTTCAAGACTATTCCCCCTATCTACTTCCAAATTGAGTTTTAGATACTACTCCATATTTTTTAAGTGTTTTTCCTCCTAAAGTTCTTAAAAGTTTATCACTAAAATAACCCATAATTCCTAAAGTTACTAATCCCACAAATATCCAAGTCGTTTTAAAATATAATCTTGAAGTCCATATTAGATACCCTACCCCTTCATTTGCTGCTATCATTTCTGCACCTACTATTGCCATAAATGAATTTCCCATAGATAATCTTACGCCATTAAAAATAAATGGAATTGATGATGGTATAATAACATGAAGTAGTATTTGAAATTCACTAGCTCCTAGGCTTCTTGCAGCTCTTATCTTTTCTTCCTCAATACTTAACACTCCTGTAGCTGTATTTAACATCACTACAAATGAGGTAGCATAAATTATAAGAATTGATTTTGATATTTCTCCAACTCCAAACCACAGTATGAATAAAGTAATAAATCCTATCGCTGGCACGAATCTAAAGAAGTTAATAAGAGGCTCTAATATATCTCTCACTATTTTCAATCTTCCTATTAGTAGCCCTATAGGAATTCCTATTAGGCTTCCTATAGACCAACCTACAATTACTCTCAAAAGACTTATCAAAATATACTTTATTAAACTTCCATCAGCAATAAGTTCTCTAGCCCCTAATATGGTATCTCTAGGTCCTGGTAGAAATTCCGGTGTTGAAAGCAAGGCTAGAGTTTGCCATAAAAGTATAACTATAATCCAAGTTATAAAAGTATTTCTATTTATCCTTTTAAATGTTTTCACGATATTCCCCCCTAACTAGATAACTAACTCACTAGAATCTATCCATTTCACTTCTTTATCAAAATTTGACTGAACTCTTCTGTATAATTCATTAAACTCTTTTGATGATACATCTCTGTAATGAGGCAACTTGACATCGTAAGTCTTATATATTGAAGCATTTGGCGACTTAGACATTACACCTATTCTTTCTCCTAAAAGAATAGCTTCCTGTATATCATGAGTAATAAATATTATTGTCTTTTTAGTTTCTAGCCAAATACGAACTAGCTCTCTTTGCAATATTCCTCTTGTCTGTGCATCTAATGCTCCAAATGGTTCATCCATAAGAAGAATCTCTGGATCATTTGATAAAACTCTAGCAATTTGAACTCTTTGTTTCATACCCCCTGAAAGTTCACTAGGATATTTCTCTCTATGCATATCTAATCCAACTAATTTTATATATTTATCTGATATCTCATTTCGTTCTTCCTTAGTTAACCCTTTCATCTTTAGTCCAAATTCAATATTTTCTCTAACATTTAGCCAAGGAAATAGTGACGCATCTGGATGCTGAAACACCATTGCCCTTTCCCTGCTTGGTTTATATATCTCTCTTTTATCTATTGTTAAGATTCCCTCACTTTTTTCTATAAACCCACCTATTATATTTAGTAAAGTTGACTTTCCACATCCACTAGGCCCTAATAATATGAAGAACTCACCTTTATTTAAAGTAAGATTTACATCTTTTAATATATAGTTTTTATCCTCAGATTCTAAAGTATCATAAGTCTTTCCTAGATTTTTAATTATAATTGACATAGGACCCCTCCTAATTTTAAAGTAATAAAAAAACCTTCTGCCTACTAAAAATATCAGAGGCAAAAGGTTTAACTTTCACGGTTCCACTCTGGTTAAGCACAGAAGTGCCTACCTTTATTTCTCTATAACGGGAGAATCCGGAACAGTCTACTTTATTCAACCTACCATTCATAGGAGCACTTCAATTAATATCCACATAAAATCCTTTCACCATATGGATTTCTCTCTGAATGCTTAGATTAACCTACTTTCCCTAATCATAATGTTTACAATTTATTTCATTGTATATTCTTTCCATAAATTGATTTTATTTCTATGATTTTATCTTATTTCAAATAATACTATGGAATTCCTACAATGTCAATATGTTTTTATGTATTTAATTTTGAAGTTTTAAAAAATCTCAATCATGTTATAATTAGATTTGTATATTACTTATATTTGGGGGTTATTATGAAAGTATTTATATTAGATAAGGAATTTGAAGTATATAATAATGAAAATATAATCGGAGAATTAGAAAACATAGTAAAAGATACCACTATAGGAACTGATTATAGCTTTAGTCATATGATAATAAATGGTGAAAATATATATGATCATGACACATATATAACAAGCAACTATAAGGACATAAAAGAAATAAAAATAATTGTTAAAACAGAAAGCGATTTAATAAAAGATACATTATCTTCTGTCCATGATGATATAGATAATATTATCCACTTTGTTAAGCAAATATCAGAAGACTTTGCTAAAAAGCCAGATAGAAATGCATTTATGGATCTTATTCCACTTTTCGATAGATTCAACTTTATATTTAACTCATTTAATTCTATAGAAACAAGTGGAAATTTAAATAATAAGATTGCCAACTATGAAGCATGGAATGAATATGCTAAAGAAGTTTATAACCTAAGTGAAACTATGAGATCTTTTCAAATAATAATGAGAGATAATGATGTTTTAGCTATATCAGACGCACTAGTGTCTAAAGTTGTCCCTATACTTGAAGTTATGAAAGTGAAGATTTCAAGTTTATTATAGTGGTATAAAAATACCTGTATTTAAAAGATTTAAGTTAGTAAATATATTATGAAAAAGATAAGATTAAATATATAAAATGAGATACTATTATTAATTTAATAACATCTTTCAAAAATAGAATAGAACCTAATATTTTTAAACATTATAAAAGTTATTGCCAAAGTTTATGTATATACATAAGTTTTGGCAACTATAAAAATAAGTATATTCTTGTTATTCTATAGATCTTATGGCTTCTGTTGTTTCTATTTTATTGACTTGTCTTGACGGACCTAGTGTTGCTATATATCCTATTGACAAGTTTATTAATACAACTACTAAATAAAGATCCCATTCTATAAAAAACCTTTTTAATATAAATATATCTTTATACATATATTGCGTGTAATACAAGTAAACTCCTACTTGAATAACAAACGCTATAATACAAGATGCAAAAGCAGATATGACCCCGTACATTAGTCCTTCAAATCTTATCATTTTTCTAAACTGTCTATCTGTAAGTCCTATTGCTTTCATAATACCATGTTCTCTTATCCTAGATATTAGATTATAATTTATGTTGTTAAATATACTTAACCCACTTATCAACATTAAAACTATTGCAATCGAATTTTGTAATAAATTATATTGTCTATTTGATTTTTCACTTTCTTTTCTTATCTCAACATGATCTTCAAAATGAGTCATAGGAAACAATTTTGACATTTCTTGAACCTTTTTTCTCAATGTTTCATATTCTGATTTTGTTGCATTATCTTTCATGTCTATTTTGACTACTCTATAGTTATCTATTCCTGAAAGTTCTTTAAACATATTTTCTGATATAAACATATGAATCCCTTCTGATAGTGTACCTCTATGATTATTTGGTAATCCATGATAATCGACTGTACCTACAACTGTAAATTCTTTGTCTACATATTGAGATTTATATTTTTCATACCGAGATATAATTTCAATATTATTCATATTTTTTTCATAACCCTCTTTAGGGATAGAGACTTTAACTTTATCTCCAACATTTATATTGAAGGCAGGTTTAAGTTCTCCATCTTCTTTATTCATACTTCCTTTTTTGTTTATTTCAGGAACATATAATATTGCTAAAGGCTTATCATTCATTTCACTTAAATCAATCTTACTTTCGCCTAATTTTTTATTCAACCGTTCTATATCATCATTTGATAAACTCATTAAGGTATTTCTCATTATTTTTTCTTTCTTGTCATCACTTTCAAATGAGAAATTATCTCCATGTTTAACTAGCTCATTTCGATATTTATAATCTCCGTCAGTCATATACTTTATATAACTCTGTCCATATTCTCCGTTCATATACTTTTTATCAATTTTAATCCTAGAATAAAGTAGTTGACTAGAATATATATTTTTTACTTGAGGAAGTTTTTTAATATCATTTATCTGTTCTTTAGTATAACCTTTTTTGATAGCAACTTTGTCATCTATATCTAGTCTTAAATCATAAATAGCATGTAGTTTATTTACGTAAATTCCTTCCCTTCTAATTAATTCATTTTGAAATGACTGTGCAATAAATAATATACATCCTATTGACATAGATACTATTGTAAATAGGATCATCTTTTTATTTCTCTTCAAATTTTTACATGATATCTTTCCTGTTATTGACAGTGACCTTTGTATAATCCCCTTTTTTTCATTAAAAATTATATTTTTATCTTGAGTACTTTTATTTATAGCATCTATAGGAGATACTTTAATAGTTAATAATACAGCTCTTATACCTGCCAATAAGATGGAACTAAAAGATACTATCATTGATAATTTAATAGCAAATGTAGAAATAACTACGATATCTATTTTAGTATTTGCTTCTGTAAATAAATTGGTGGTGATTCCTTTAAATAACTGTACAGAAGTAACTCCCATTAATATTCCTATTAATACACCTATAGCATATATAATTCCTATCTCTGATAACATTACATATATTATCTGTTTAGAAGTTGAGCCTATTGCTCTCATGATTCCATACTCTTTCACTCGTTTTAATACTGAAATACTATATATACTGTATATTACCATTCCACCTACAGCCATTAACATCAGTGACATCTTAATTAGATCCCATTCAAGAGCTCCATATTGTCCCATAGCATCCAGTAACATAGGATTTATTCTTATATTCCTTTTCTCCTTTACTCCTATTTCTTTTGATAAATCATTTATTTCTTTCTTAAGTTTTAATCCTTCCTTAAATTCAACGAATGAATATATATAATCATCATTACCAGATAAATTTTCTTTATTAAAAGCTACGTATGCTCCTGTTTCTCCTCTAGATTTTGTTGCTGGTATATCTTTAACTATACCTACTAGTTTAAATTCTTTTTCTCCGCCTTTTTCTAATGGTATTTTTATAGCTTCACCAACTTTTATCTTAAGCTCCATTCTATCTAAAACCCAATTTTCTATTGCAATTTCATTAGATTCTGTAGGAAATTTCCCCTCTTCCATTTTTGTATTATTCATGTACAGCATATTCTCGTCTACTGAAGATATGTATATTGGTATTCTATCTTCATAGTTCCATATAGCATAGCCAGCCATGTTTGACACAACTTTTATATTTTTATTTTTCTTTATTTGATTTACTTGGTTCATATTTAGTCGATCATACCTAACATGTTGTGCTCCAGTTGACTTTTTAATATCATTAATTTCAGTATTTATTGAACTTTCTGCTAGCGACCCTATAGTTACCATTAAAAACGTACTAAGTGCTATACTTATGATCATTGCAGCTGCTCTCTTAGGATACTTAAGTATATATTTCAAAGCCATTCTAATATAGTACAATAATTTTCACACTCCTTTCTTATAAGATATCATTTCAAATTATATTCATATCTATATAAAATAATAGAGGTTGTCTTAAAAGTATCTAATATACTTTTAAGACAGCCCCTATCCTAGTAAATCTTATTAAGAAATCTTTTACAACTAAATTATATGGTTTAATTTAAAAGCATCGACAGGAGAATATTCTTAGTTTCCAGGTTTCTCTTCTGAACCTGATTTTTCAGAGTCATCTGTTTTTTCAGCTTCTGAATCTTTTTCGTCAGATTTATCTGTTGATTCAGATTCTGAATCTTTTTTGTCAGAATCTTCTTTGTTAGAATCTTCTGTTGTTTCAGATTCTTTAGAATCTTGTCCTTCAGTTTCTGCTTCTGTTTCTGTTTGTGTTTCATTTGAATCTTTATTGTTATTCTTCTCACATCCGTATAGTCCAAAAGATGCTACCATAAGCCCTGCTAATGCTAAAGATAATAATTTTTTTCTATTCAAAAAACCACTCCTCTATAGTTATTTATTACATGATATATTTTTCCTGTCGTATGTCATATACAATGTTACCACCCTTACCTTACAATATCCTTTAAACTTCCTTACAGTTTTGTAAAGTAGACAAAAATAAATAAACTACGGAGTGGTGTGTTCTATTCTACAGACCTTATAGCTTCTGTTATTTCTATTTTATTAACTTGTCTTGTTGGTTCTAAAGTTGCTATATATCCAATAAATAAGTTTAAAAGTATAACTATAAGATAAGGCTTAAATTCTATAAAAAACCCTTTTATTGATACTGCGTCTTCACAATATGCATAATAAAGATAAAATGTAAGCTGAGAAATAAACCCTACTATACAAGATACAGCTGCTGATATACCTCCATACATTAGTCCTTCAAAACTTATCATTCTTCTAAATTGCTTTTCTGTAAGACCTACTGCCTTTAAAACTCCATATTCTCTTATTCTAGATGCAAGATTATAATTTATATTATTGAATATACTTAATCCACTTATTAATATTAAAACTAATATAACTCCATACTCTAAGATTTGTCTTTGATTTCCAGAGTTCATAATTTCTTTATTTTTTTCAAAGTTATCTTGAAAATAAGTACCAGGTATAGTATCCGACAGCTTATAGACTTTATTTCTCACTGTTTTATAGTCAGCCCCTTCTTTCATATCTATTTCAAGATATCTATATATATCTATATCTGTAATTTTTCTAAATATATTTTTAGATATAATTGCATCTGGAGTATTACCAAGACTCATATAATTGTCTATAGGAATGTTGTCTACAATACCTATAATTGTAAACTCTTTATCCACATATTTAGACTTATATTGTTCATAATTAGATAATATTTGAAAGCTATCAGTTAAATCATCATAACTTTCTTTTGGAATAGATAAGCTTATTTTATCACCTACATCTATATTAAACACTGGCTGCATATTTTCATCATTAGGATCTTTTGATTTTTTACTCTCTGGAATATATATTATAGCTACATTTTCTTCATTCATTTTATTTATATCTATTTTTCCTTTTATTAAAGATTTTCTTAATTTATTTAACCCTTTATCTGATAATCCAAAAGTATTACTTCTAAGAACTAGCTGTTTATCATTATCTTTCTCTAAAGAAAATCCTCCTATCTGTGGTACATATCTATAGCCTTCCATATATTCTAAATAGTTACTTCCATATTCTCCATTTATATATTTTTTATCTATTTTAATATTATTTTCAATAATCTGAGTAGCTATTACTTCTGATATTTCAGGTAGTTCTCTTAAGTTTTTAATTTGTTTCTCATTATATCCTATCTTCATAGGTGACGTACCATTAACATTTACTTCGAAATCGTACTTTGTTCCAAAGAATGTATTCATACGATATTCTAGATCTCTTCCAAAAAAACTATATCTAAATGTTGTAGTTAAAAATATAGTACATCCTATACACATAGCTAATATAGTAAATACAAACGTCTTTTTATTTCTTTTTATATTCTTAAATGAAATTCTTTTAGATATGCTAAGTAATCTATCTATAAAACTTTCTTTATCATTAAAAAATATTTTACTATCTTGAGTATTTTTATTTATTGCTTCAATAGGAGAAACTCTGACAGACAACACTATAGCCCTTATACCTGCTAGTAATATAGATGCCAATGTCGTAATCATAGATAATCTAACTGCAAATGATGGTATGACAATTGTATCTAGTTTAATTTTTCCTGTGTAGAATAAATCTATAGTACTACCCTTAAGCATATACATGGCAGAAACACCAAGTATTGTTCCTATCAAAATACCTATTATATAAATAATTACTATTTCTAATATTATTATATAAGCGATCTGACTCGATGTAGATCCTATTGCTCTTATTATTCCATACTCCTGCATTCTTTTTAATACAGATATGCTATATAAGCTATATATTACCATTCCTCCTATTAACATTAATGTTGAAGAAATTTTGACTAGTTCCCAGTCTGTATTGTCTAGTTGTCCCATGGCCTGAAGTAATTCTTTATTAAGAGTTAAATGCTTCTCTTCTTTTATGTTCAAGCCTTTTGCAAGCTTTTTTATTTCGTTTCTTGTCTTTACTCCATCCTTAAATTCAACAAGTAAATTTATACTGTTTTCTTTTCCTAATAAACGTTCTTTATTGAATGCTACAAAGGCTTCAAGTGTCCCTGTGGATTTTTCATCCATTCGATCCTTTATTATACCTGATAGTTTAAACTGCTTTATTTTCTTTCCCTCTTTTAAAGGTATTTCTATAGTTTGTCCTAATTCGTGTTTAAGTTCAAGCCTGTCCAAAACCCATTCTTCAATTGCAATTTCATTAGATTTTGTAGGAAACCTTCCTTCTTTCATTTTGGTGGCTTCCATGTATAATATATTTGAATCTGCTGCAATCATATTAACTAATAATTGATTCTTATCATTCCATCCATTATAGTAAACTGTATTTGATATCCTTTTTACATTCCTATTGCTCTTTACCTTTTCTACTTGATTTAGATTAATACCACCATATGTAACATGTTGAGCCCCATCAATTTTTTTAGCGGTATTTATATTAATAACTTTAGAACTTTCATTCATAGAACCTATGGTTATTATTAAAAACGAGCTTAAAGTAATAGCTAGTACCATTGCAAAAGAACGTTTGGAATATTTTATTATGTATTTCCATGCTATTTTTATATAAGTTAACATGTAATCCTCCTTTCTTTATTTAAGCTTTAAACTTAAATGTTTCTATTTAACTTTACTTTATTTTTCATTTACCAAATTTCAATATATTACATACATTTCAAATTTGATAATCTCACATAAAGATAATAACATTCATACCTTACAATATAATTTAAACTCTCTTACAGTTTTGTAAAATTAGTAATTTAATTAATGATGATACTAATAATAGTAGTTATAAAAAAAGAAACTGACTAAACAGTTTCTTTTATATCCTTATAAAACCTTAAACTTTTTGTGCATATTGAGATTTATACTTTTTTATATTCATAGGTGATAACTTAATAGTTAATAATCCTACCATTATACCTGTTAGTATCCCAATCACTAAGGATACTATTGTAGATAACTTAATAGCAAATGTAGAAATAACTATAGTATCTAATTTATTCATTCCCATTGTAAACAAACTAATGGTAATTCCTTTAAATAGATATATAGAAAAAATCCCCATTATTGTACCTAATAGTGTACCTATTATATATATGATACCTATTTCTGATAATATTGTATATATTATTTGCTTAGAAGTAGAACCTATTGCCCTCATTATTCCATATTCTTGTATTCTTCTTAATGCTGAAATGCTATATATGCTATATACTATCATTCCACCTATAATCATTAATATTAATGATGTTTTAATTAAATCCCAATTAATTGCTTCAAGTTGACCTATAGTAGAAAGTAATATCCTATTTAATATTATGTTCTTTTTATTTTTTATTCCAATTTCTTTTGCTAATTTGTAGGTTTCATCTTTAATATCTAATCCTTTTTTAAATTGAACAAATGAGTATATATGATTTTTATTATTAGTTAAATTTTCTTTATTAAAAGCTATGTATGCTTGAAGCTGTCCTATAGATTTTATTTCTGATCTATCATTAATTATTCCTACCAACTTGAACTTTTTTTCTTTTCCTTCCTCTAATGGTATATTTATAGTTTGTCCAAGTTTATTGGGAAGTCTTAGCTTCTCTAAAACCCACATTTCCATTGCTATCTCATTAGAATTGGTAGGAAATCTTCCCTCTGATATTTTTGTTGCATCCATATATAATATATTTTTATCTGCTGAAAATATACTAACTGATAGTTTGTCTTTATAATTCCATTCTTTATAGTAAGATGAATTTGCTAATACTTTTACATTTTTATTTTTTCTTATTTTGTTCACTTGGTCTATCTTAAGCCTATTATATCTAACATGTTGAATCCCAACCAACTTTTTCGCACTATTAACATTAGTCATTCTCGAACTCTCCGTCAAAGAACCTATAGTTATTATTAAAAACGTACTAAGTGCAATGATTATAACCATAGTAATTGAGCTCTCAGTATATTTTCGTATGTATTTCCAACCTACCTTAATATATGTCGACAATATGATCCTCCTTTCCTATAAGCATACTATTGTAAAATATATAAATACAGAATACATATTCATTACTTGACTTAAAATAATAGATCTTTAAGTTTTTTATTTGAAGGTACATTTATTCTCTTAAGTTCGTATAATCCATCTGATATATTAGCATATTTACTCTTAGTAGTAAGGGTAACTTTAAAGTTCAGTTTTTTCAGAACCTCTTCATTTGTAGAATTATATTTTCCATATGGATAAGCGTAAACATAAGACTCACTTCCCACTTTTTCCTTAATGAGTTTAATGATCTTATCTGTATCCTTTGTAAACCTATCATAGTGAGATTTTTTACTTTCTTTAGTCTTAGACAATACACCTTCTCCATGATTAGGGCTTTCTTTGTAATAATGAAGATCATATGTATGAGGCTGTATTTCTACAAGTCCACTTTCAAACATCTCTTTTGCTTGTTCCCAAGAAAAATAAGAGTATCTTGGATCATTATTATATTTGATTATCCCCAATCTAGAACCTACTACGAATATAGTAGCTTTCATGTTGTTTTTCTTCAAAATAGGATAGGCATACTTGTAATTATTATCATATCCATCATCAAATGTTATAATTATAGGTTTTCCTGGTAGCTTAGCTCTTCCTTCTTTGTAATCTATTAATTCTTTAAAAGATATAGTATTATATCCATTCTTTTTCAAATACTCCATGTCTTCTTCAAATCTTTTATCAGTTACTGTTATTAAATTAGTTTTACTAGGATCTTTTACAACATGATGATACATAAGTATGGGAATATGTTCATTTCCCATTGCTTTCACTTTCATGTTCTTTGTAAATAAATTTTTTATATATGAAGCTATTAATACAAAGCAGATTACGAGTATAGTACTATATAATAGTTTTCTTTTAATTTTAATCACTTCCTAATAAAATGAATTTTAGTTTTTATATACTTTAAAGCTTAGTTGTATATTAAACTTTATAAATTTTCTTTATAATCTACTACAATTACCTTAGACTTCCCTCCGGTTATTAAATTAGCTAAAGATGACCATAATAACTTTCCTATATCTAAAATGTGTAAACAAATAATTATTGTAAAAATAGATACTAACAAAGGTACTTTGATTTCTAAGATATATTTTAAAAAGTGTATAATAAATAAATGTATTAGATAAATACCAAAGCTCTTTTGTCCTATACTGGCTAGAGTATTTTTCCCAGGTACTTCTCTTTGTTCAAAGATAGCAATAATCAGTACAGTTACACCAATAGCAAGTGGAAACAAACTAGAACGGTTATACATATAGCCAACAGTGTTTGTCCAAAAAGGTAATAAAGTACCAATTACTGTAACCAAACTAGATAAAAGAATAACTTTCAAACGATGATTATTAATGTATCTAAATATATTCTGTCTGCCTGCTACTATCATCCCTAATGCTAAAAATCCCCACCATTTACCTGGGTTAATTCCATTATAAGTAATTAATTTAATACCATAAGACTTCTGTATTTCTAATGCTAGGCATATAGCAAAATTGCTAAATACCATAAACCACATACAATAATACCTAAGTTTGTATTTTATTTTATATAGAAACGGAGCAAGTAGTGTAAAAATCATATAATGAATTATAAAGTAGAGATGTACAGCAGTTTCACCTAAAATAACATCTAAAAATGTAAACCCTTTGCCATCAACCATAAAAAAATATAAACCATATATCAATGAAATTATAATAAACGGTAGATATATTCTTTTTATTCTTTTCATAGAATATTTAATCCATGGCTGTTGTGCTCCTTTATTCATATAAAAACCTTGAATCATGAAAAATGCAGGTACTGCCTAACGACCAACCTCTCCTATAAATATATCTATTTTCCCTTTTCCACGAAAAGCATGTACTAAAATAACGGTAATAATAGCTGAACCTTTTAATACGTCAACTGTTACATTGCGTTTATTTGTCATTATTAGTTCTCCTTCCACTTGTTTCTACAAAAGAATAATATCATTCGCACCTTACAAGATGATTTAAGCATTCTTACAGTTTTGTAAAGTTGTTTCTAAACATAAAAAAAGAAACTATTTAAATAGTTTCTTTTTTATTCAACAGAACTTATAGCTTCTGTTATTCCTACTTTATTAACCTGTCTTATTGGACCTAATGTCGCTATATATCCAATAGCTAGATTTATAGCTATTACTATTAAATAAATCTCTGGCTGTATAAAGAATTTTTTTAATAATAACCAATCTTTATAGTATACATAATATATAAATATTCCTAATTGAATGATAAATGCTAAAGTACAAGAAAATAAAGCTGATATACCTCCATACATTAATCCCTCAAATCTTATCATTCTTCTAAACTGTTTATCAGTAAAACCTACCGCCTTCATAATCCCATGCTCTCTTATTCTTGTTACTAGACCTTGATTTATGTTATTAAATATACTTAGTCCACTTATTATTATTAAAACGACAATAATAGAGTTTCGTAAAGTACTTTGTTGTCTTACTGCTCTTTTAATTTGTTTATCTTTACCAGTAGAATCCATAACATTAGTATGTTTAAAAATTTCTGACATGTTTTGAACCTTTTTTTTGACATAATTGTAGTCAGCACCTTGTTTCATATCTATATGAACTATTCTATATGTATCTATCCCTGAAAACTCTTTAAATATGTCTTCTGATACTATTATATAAGGATTGGAATAAATTCCTAAATAGTTGTGATCTTTATCATAAAATGAAATATCATCATAGTTTAATATCTCTGTAATTTCAAATTCCTTATCTATATATTGAGACTTATACTTTTCATATTTTCCTAAAATCTCATAGTTATCCATTGACTTATCATAATATTCCCTAGGAATAGTTATTTTTATCTTATCTCCAACTTTCTTATTAAATACAGGTTTAAGATTTTTCTCTTTTTTATCCCACAATTCACCCTTTCTATTTGCTTTTGGAATGATAACTATAGCTGAATATTCTTTTTTCATTTTATCTACATCAATTTTTAGTTCAGGAATTAACTTATTTAGAGATTTCAAGTCACTATCAGATAACCCTAAGATTGTATTGTTAACTACTAGTTCTTTATCATTATCTCCTTTGAATAAAAACTTATAATCCACTCCTTCCATAGAACGAGCACTCTTATCTTGAGATTCTAAGTATGATATTCCGTTTATATTGTTTATATCTTCTTTATTAAACTTTATTTTAGAATAAAGGACTTGTTTAGCTACTATATCTCCTATACCTTGTATACTTTTCATCTCCTCTAACTGTTTTTTAGTATATCCATATTTCATAGGTATTAGCTCGTCTACATTTAGTCTAAATTCATAGCTAAGTGACTTGTCAATACTTCTTTGATAATCGTAATCCCTCTCAAACAGTTCATCTTTAAATGATCTTGATATAAATAATATACATCCTATAGACATAACTGATATAGCAAATATTAAAGTTTTTTTGTTTCTCTTTAAATTTTTGTACGATACTTTACTAGATATACTTATATGCTTTTCAATGAAGCTTTCCTTCATATTAAAGTTTATGTTTTTATCTTGAGTAGTTTTATTTATAGCTTCTATAGGAGATACTTTAAATGTTAAGAAAGTAGCTCTTATACTTGATAATATTAGTGAAATGATAGATATTAACATAGATAATTTAATTGCAAATGTAGATATTACTACAGTATTTAGCTTAACATTTCCTTCTGTAAATAGCCCCATAGTACTTCCTTTAAATAAATTTAGAGAACATATTCCCATCATCGTTCCTAGAATCATTCCTATAATATATATAATTATAGTCTCTGAAAGTATAACAAGTATCATCTGTTTGGATGTTATACCTATTGCTCTCATCATTCCATATTCTTGTACTCTTTTTAAAACTGACATACTATATAAACTATATACTACCATTCCACCTATGATCATTAACATTAATGATATCTTAACTAAATTCCAATCTATAACGTTAAGTTTTCCTATAGCCTCAAGTAACGTCTTATTTATTTTTATATCCTTTTTATCTTTTATTCCTATTTCTTTAGCTAGATTATTTATTTCTTTGTTTATATTTAGTCCTTCTTTAAATTCAACAAATCCAAATATGTAGTTTTCATTATTAGTTATGTTCTCTTTATTAAAAGCTATATATCCTTCTAGCTCACATCTAGCCTTACTTTTTTCTCTATCTTTTATTATTCCTACTAGTTTAAACTCCTGTATTCTATTATTTTTTTCCATAGAAAATGATATAGTTTGTCCAAGTTCATGAGGAAGATTTAATCTATCTAAAACCCACTTCTCAATTGCTATTTCATCTGACCTTATAGGATACTCTCCTCTTATTAGTTCTGTGTTATCCATATATAATATATTTTTATCTGCTGCAAGTATATTAACAGACAGTCTATCTTCAAATTCTCCCTTGCCGCAATAAACTGTATTCGCTAAAGTTTTAATATTTTTATTGTTTTTTATTTTGTTTAATTGCTTCATATTAAGATCATTATATCTAACATGCTGTACACCAATTGACTTCCTAATGTAATTAGCATTTGCATTTTTTGAGCTTTCCGATAATGACCCTATAGTCACTATTAAAAATGTACTAAGAGCAATACTTAAAATTATAGATAATGTCCTTCTAGAATAGTTCGTTATATACTTCCAAGCTATTTTCACATAAGTTAACAAGAAGATTCCTCCCTGTTAACTATCATTCCATCCTCTATTCTAACTATTCTATCTGCCATTTGTGCTATTTTTTCATCATGAGTTATAATAACTAATGTTTGATAATACTTTCTTACAGAGTACTTTAAAAGATTTATTACCTCTAAGCTTGTCTTAGAATCAAGATTCCCAGTAGGTTCATCTGCTAATACGATAGACGGTCTAGTAGCAAGAGCTCTTGCTATGGCTACACGCTGCTGTTGTCCTCCTGATAGTTGACTTGGGAGAGAATTCTTCTTATCATATATACTTAAAGTTTCCATCAAGTCTTTTACAAACTCTTTATCAACTTTTTTTATATCTAATTCTATAGGTAGTGTTATATTCTCCCATACATTTAGTACTGGTACTAAGTTATATGATTGAAAAACAAATCCTATCTTTCTTCTTCTAAATATAGCTAAATTTTCACTGTTCATGGAGTATATATCCTGTTCATCTATAAAAACTTTGCCATTTGTAGGTTTATCTAGTCCCCCCATCATATGTAACAAAGTACTTTTTCCCGATCCCGATGTACCTACTATAGCCACAAATTCGCCTTCATTTACTGTTAAATCAACATTATCTACTGCTTTTACTAGATTATTTCCTTCTCCATAATACTTTTTTAAGGATTTAGTTTCTAATATTTTCATCACTTTACCTCCTCACTAAATAAAGAATATCATCTGTGTCTTACAAAATGATTTAAGCTACCTTACAGTTTTGTAAAGTTAAAAAAATTGTAAACTTTGTACCTTTATTTTCTTGAGAAGATACTGTCACATTTCCACCCTGTTCTTCTAATATCTTTCTTGAAAGATAGAGTCCTATCCCTGATCCTTCAGAATTTCTAACTTTTTCTAAATTACCTCTATAAAATCTATTAAAGATATTACTAATTTCATTTGATGGAATTCCTATCCCATTATCTTCAATATCTATCTTTATATATGTTTCAAGTTTTTCTAAAGTAATATCAATTTGCCCATTTTCATGTGTATACTTAACTGCATTTTCCAGTATGTTAAATATAGCTTCTTTAGTCCACTTAGAGTCATGATAAACATTGATACTATCCACCATAATATTAATATCTATATTACTATCTAAAGCTCTTAAATATATTCCATTAACAGCTTCAAGTATAGTTTTCTTTATATCTTTATTCTCTTTTTTAAGTTGTATAATTCCAGCTTCCATTCTCGATATTTTTATTAAAGAATTTGACAACCATTCAAGCTTGTCTACTTCCTCCTTTGTTCTTTCTAAAAATTCCACTTTTTCTTGTTCCTCTAATTCATTATCTGTTAAAAGTGTATTAAATAGTTTTATAGAAGATATAGGTGTTTTAATTTGATGAGAAATATCCGTAACTAAAGATTTTATATTTTCTTTTTCACTATTTAAATTTTCTAGACTTAATTTTAGTCTCTTTGACATCTGATAAAACTGAGATTCTAGTCTAGAAAGTATACCTTCCTTATCTATGTTTACAGTCATTGAAAAGTCACCATCCATAATTCTATCTATAGCGAAAGAGACTTTCTCAAGTTTATTTATAAAATACTTAAATATAAATACAAATAAAATAATATTAATGAGAATTATAAAGATCATAATAAATAGATTTTTAACTAAAAAATCTTTAAAATAATTATTAAAATCATATTCCATATTCCTTTTTATTTTAGAACTATAGTTATACTTTTTAAGTATGTTCTTTCCTAAATTTTTATAATCTTTTTTAGACTTAGACTTGCTAGATAAAGTTTTTACAATATCTTTTTCTTTTTCAGGATAGATACTAGATAACTTTCCTATCATCTCTTCTCTTATCTCTAATTCATGTTTACTTACTTCCTTGAAAAAATAATAATTGCTGAGTATTAGTGTAGAAAATATAATGACTAAACTAATTATTAAAACAGTAAGTAATTTTTTAATTAAAGGTTCTTTCTTGAAAATCATTTCATAACACACCTTTCAGTCCAAATATAACCTATACCTCTTACAGTTTTTATGTATTTAGGTTTAGAAGGGTTGTCCTCTATTTTTTCTCTAAGCCTTCTAATATTAACTGCTACTGTGTTTTGTTCTACAAATATACCATCTATGTCCCATAGTTCTGTTAATAATTGTTCTTTTGTTATTATTTGTTGAGAGTTAGTCATAAGATATTTAATTAATTTAAACTCTGTTTTACTTAAGATAACTTCTTCATTATCTTTAAATACTTTCATAACATCATCATACAAAGTTATATCTTCTGAAACTATTTCCTTAGTAACTTTAAGTGAATTTCTTCTTAAAAAAGCATTTACTTTTGATATGAGAATCATAAGACTAAATGGCTTTGTAATATAGTCATCTCCACCTATGTCAAGTCCAGTGACTATATCCACTTCCTCATCACATGCAGTTAAGAATATTATAAGTACATCACTTATCATTCTTATTTCACTACAAAAATCAAATCCATTTCCATCTGGAAGTCCTACATCTAATATAATTAAGTCTATATTTTCATCATTAAGCACTTTTTTTGCCTCATTTATATTTTCACTTGCAAAAACATTGTAACCTTCCTTTGATAGTTTAAAGCTAATACCTCTATTTAAAGACTTATCATCTTCTACTAGTAAAATATTGCTCATATGCACACCTCTCTAAATAAATTGTCTTCATTACATATAATACCATAATACTTCCTATACTGTTTTATATTGTAGATTAACAACATAAAAAAAGATAACAAGAATACTCTTGTCATCTTTTTTTAATTTCCCTGGAAATATGTCATTAATTAGTGTCTTATTTCTTAGATACATTGATATTTTTTTATTTATCTATTCACTTTCCTCTTCTCTTTCTTCATATGTAATTGTAGCCAAATATATATTATCTCCTCTTTGCGAATATTCAATATCTATAATTTCTAATATTTCATGTTCATTTTCAGATATCCACTGATCTACTTTATCTTTTAAACTATCTCCTTGAGTATACTCCATAATAGTAACATGCTTCATAAATATACACTCCTTTACTTATATTAAATCTTAAAATATATTTTTATATAAGTATATTATCTAAGGAGTACATATATAATCTTTAGCTATAAATTACTAAATAATCTCTTTTAACATGTTGTTAAGTTTATTATTTTATTATGATATCTCAATAAAATTTATCCATATATTCTCTAAAAATATATATCCGAAAATTCTACATTTATCATCTCAACATTTTTATCCGTTACATGATCCACTTCTTCTGAAGTATTATCAGTCATTGTTTTTACAGGAAGTTCTATTATAAACTCACTTCCTTTTCCAAACTCACTTTCTACTTTTATATTACCGCCGTGAAGTTCTATCATAGACTTAACTATAGATAACCCTATTCCACTGCCTTCTGTTTTTCTTGTTAATGAAGTATCAACTTGTCTGAATCTGTCAAATATCTTATCTTTCATATCATCTTGTATACCTATTCCTGTGTCTTTAACTGATATAACTATGAAATCTTCTTTATCATATATATTTACATTTATTTCACCATTTTCTTCAGTAAACTTTATAGCATTAGAAAGCAAATTCAGTAAAATTCTTTCAACTTTTTCTATATCACAAGCTATAACTTTTTCTTCTATTTCAGTATCAAATACTAAGTTTATTCCTTTGCTTTTAATAAAATCTGCAACTGAAAGGGTTACTTCCTCTACTATATTTACTATGTTACAATTTTGAGTATTCATTATTAAAAAACCTGTATCTGCCTTAGTGATATCTATTAGATTCCTTATAAGTCTAAGGAGTCTATAGCAATTCTGTTTCATCATTTTCAAATACTTGTTAACGGTTTCAATATTGTTAGAAATCATTATATCTTCTTTAGTAGATTCTAACAGCTGTACAGCTCCGAGTATAACATTTAGAGGTGTTTTTAATTCATGAGATATAGTAGTAAAAAATTGTGTCTTTAAATTATCATATTCCTGTATTTCTTTTAATAGTTTTTCTTTTATTTCAACTTGTTCTTCTAACTTCTCAGCTTTTCTTCTTTCTGATATATCACGTATAACAGTTACTATATAATGGTCATCTTCATGTTTAAAAGATGAAGCCGCCACTTCTACATCTATAGAAATATTTTTATCTAGTATAATCTGTTGTTCTAAAAATTCTACAGAAGTTTCTTCAGTTAATAACTTAGCTATTCTTTCTTTTACGGTTTTTCTATGTTCATAAGAGATTTTAAAGACGTCTTCATAAGGGATTTCACTTAACTTATATATGTTCTCTTTCTGTGATAGTTCTAATCCTTTCTTATTAGTGATTATTATATGCTCTCTTTTTTGAACATAAACTGCATCTGGTAATAACTCTAAAAGCTTTCTATATAATTCAGTACTTTTTTCTAGTTCTCTTTCAAACATCTTGCTTTGTGTTATATCTCTAAAGCTAAATATACATCCACTTTTTTCTCCATCCAAAACAAAAGGAGTTAATACAACTTCTATTGTTTTACCATTTTTAAGTTGAATTGTATTATTTATTTCTACTTTAAAATTGTATATATCTTCTATCCTTTCAATAACATCATCAGGATATACAAATTTTGTATTAATAAATTCAAGCATTTTCTCTTCTTTTATTACTGACGGTACACTTCCCTTAATATCAAACATATCAATAAAAGACTTGTTAAAATGTATAACTTCTCTTCTTAGATTTAAAACTATTATTCCATTATTAGTAGATTCTAATATCGAATTTAGTATATTAGTCTTCTTTCCAAGATCTAATTGGGCCTTTTTTCTTTGAACAATTTCAGCATTTAAGTGTTTATATGGCTCTATAATATTTTCGTATAATAAAATTTTATATATAAACATAATGGAAATAAATCTAAAGATATGTGTCATTGTAAGGGACAATAAGTTATCTTGATTATAAGGAAGCATGGATAATCTTCCTAGTATTAAAGATATCTCTCCCAAAATTTGGGATATTATAGATAGTTTAAGATATGTAAAATTCCTTTTATTAAATCTATCTTTCTTTTGGTGTAAAACTAATAGTGAAATAGAAAATATTATCAGTATTCCATATTGATTTAGTATTTTTAATAGTAATATTTCTTTATTTCTAATAAAAAATCTAGGTATTGTCTCCCAAATAAATATATCCATCGTAAATAGTCCAAATATAATTAGATAAATTTTGGATACTAAACTTAAATTCTTAAAGTTAAATAATTGACTCTCATTATCTTTATACTTTTCTACAAATAATATAAACGCTAAAATTACTAAGCCTTTTATACATCCACTAATAATAGAAATTGGTACATGAATATCAACTATTTCCTTATATACTAAATCTGACTTATATAATTTGATCCCACTCATTAAGTTAAATATAGATACGAATCCATAAAAAGTTCCTATAAAGTTTATAAAAGGAGATTCATCTTTCACATTAAAAGTACTTAATGAAATTACAAACATCATTACCCCTACAAACCCTGTTATAGTTTCTATCATCATATGAAAAGAAGTAAAGTTTATCTTACTTAAATAAATGCTAAATAAAATGATAAATAGTAGTATTAGATAATATGTCTTACTTTTTTTATAATTAATATTAGTGTTTACTTTATTTAAGATTGACTTAGTGAAAACATTACTCATTGACATAATACCTCCATGTATTAGTATAAAGTTATAAATTCGACATTTTGCATTTTTTCCCTTTATTTAGTTTATCTGTAATTTTTATAGAAAATGGAGAAAGTATATGTTTTAATTACAGACATCCTATAACTTAACTTGCATATTTATAAAACTTATAAAATCATAGTCTATTGGTCTTTAATAACATATTTAATATCTCCTTAAAGATATATATCAGAAAATTCTACATTTAACATTTCAACATTTTTATCTGACATGTCATCCGTTTTACATTTAAAATCACTATCTATCATTTTTACAGGAAGTTCTATTATAAACTCACTTCCTTTACCAAGTGTACTTTTAACCTTTATATTTCCGCCATGAAGCTCAACTATAGACTTAACTATAGACAACCCTATTCCACTGCCTTCTGCTTCCCTTCTTAACGAAGTATCAACTTGCCTAAATCTTTCAAATATTTTATCTTGCATATCATCTGGTATACCTATTCCTGTATCTTTAACTGATATAACTATATATTCTTTTCTGTCATATATATTTACATTTATTTCACCATCTGCTTTTGTAAATTTTATGGCATTAGAAAGTAAGTTTAATAGGATTCTTTCAAGCTTCTCTTCATCACAAGCTATAACTTTTTCTTCTATTTCTGTATCAAACACTAAATTTATTCCTTTGATTTTAATAAACTCTGCAACTGAAAGAGTTACTTCCTCTACTATATTTACTACATTACAATTTTTAGTATTTATTGTTAAAAAACCTGCATCTGCTCTTGTAATATCTATTAAATTACTTATAAGTCTAAGAAGTCTATAACAATTTTGTTTCATCATCCTTAAGTATTTATCCATAATTTTAATGTTATTAGAAAAAATTATATCTTCTTTAGTAGATTCAATTAACTGTATGCCTCCAAGTATAACATTTAAAGGTGTTTTTAACTCATGTGATATTGTAGTGAAAAATTGAGTTTTTAAATCATCATACTCTTGTATTTCTTTTAATAATCTCTCTTTTATTTCAACTTGTTCTTCTAGTTTCTCAGCTTTTTTTCTTTCTGATATATCACGCATAACAGTTACTATATAATGATCACTTTCATGAATAAACGATGTTGCTGCTACTTCTACGTCTATGGCAATATTTTTATCTAATATAAGTTGCTGTTCTAAAAACTCTACAGAAGTTTCCTCAGTTAACAACTTGTCCATCCTTTTATCTATAATATTACTATATCTACGAGGAACTTCAAAAAGTTTGTCATGAGGAGCTAAGGCTAATTCATATATATTCTCTTTTTGTGATAACTCTAATCCTTTCTTATTAGTGATTATTATATGTTCACCTTTTTGAACATAAACTGCGTCTGGTAATAATTCTAAAAGCTTTCTATATAACTCAGTACTTTTTTCTAGTTCTCTTTCGAACATCTTACTTTGCGTTATATCCCTAAAGTTAAATATACATCCATTTTTTTCTCCATCCAAGACAAAAGAAGTTAATACAACTTCTATTGTTTTACCATTTTTAAGTTGAATTATATCATTTATTTCTATTTTAAGATTGTATATATCTTCTATCCTTTCAATAACATCCTCAGGATATAGAAGCTTTTTATTAATAAATTCAAACATTTTTTCTTCTTTTATTACCGACGGTATACTTCCCTTAATATCAAACATATCAATAAAGGCCTTGTTAAAATGTATAACTTCTTTTTTTAGATTTAAAACTATTATCCCATTATTTGTAGATTCTAATATTGAATCTAGTATATTAGTTTTCTTTCCAAGATCTAATTGGGCCTTTTTTCTTTCATTAATTTCACAATTTAATAATTTATACGGATGTATAATATTTTCATCTATTAAAGTTTTACATATAAGTACAATAGAAATCAGCTTACATGCATTAAAAGCTCCAACAGCTAATAAGTTATTTTGAGTATAAGGAACTATAAATAGCCTTCCTAATATTATTAATAACTCACCTAGAATTGTAATCAGCATTGATAGTTTTAAATATCTAAAAGTCTTTTTATTGAATGCATATGCCTTTTTGTGTAAAGTAATTAAGGATAAGGACAATATAGACAACATAATATATTCATCTAGTGTTTTAAATAAATCTACTAAGTTATGCTTAATAAAAAATTTAGTCATTGTCTCCCAAACAAATATATCCATCATAAGTATTACAGATATAGCCAAATAAATTTTGGCTATCAGATTTAAATTCTTAGTTTTAAATAATTTATTTTGATTATCTTTTTGTATAAGTATTAGTGAAGTAAAAAGCAGTAATACATAAATCCATTTAGAAATAATATATAGTGATATGTATACATCTAATGATCTCTTATAAGTTAAGTATGTATTGTACAATTTAAGTCCATTAATCATATTGAATATAGATACAAATCCATATGATATTCCTAAAAAGTTTATATATGAAGACTCATTTCTCATCTTAAAAGTACTTAATACAATTGCAAACATCATTGATCCAATAAACGCGCAAATAGTTTCCATCATAGTGTGAAAAGATACGAAACTTGTCTTACCTAAATACATACTAAAAGCAACAAAATATAATAATAATATAAAATAAGCTCTATTTTTTTTAATACTAATATCAGATTTTTTTTGATCTAAAGTTGTACTAGCATAAATATTATCCATCCTTCTAATACCTCCATATATCAGTATAAATTTAGAATTCGACATCTTGTATTTTTTACCTTTATTTGTATTATTTATAATTTCAATAACAACATAATTAGACATATAAAAATATTTAGCTCCATAAAAAATAATCTATAATTCAACTTATTTTAAATTTAGCCAAATTATAGATTATCAATTTTTACATAATATTTATATTTTTCTACAGATATATATCTGAAAACTCAATTTTTATCATTTCAACATTTGTATCTGATGTATCATTTACTTCGTACTGGACATCATTATATACTGTATTTGTAGGAAGTTCTATTATAAACTCGCTTCCTTTTTCAAGTTCACTTTTCACTTTTATAGACCCACCATGAAGCTCTATTATGGACTTAACTATAGATAGACCTATTCCGCTACCTTCTGCTTTTCTTCTTAAGGAAGTATCAACTTGTCTAAATCTTTCAAATATCTTATCTTTCATGTCATCTGGTATACCTATTCCTGTGTCTTTAACTGATATAACTATAGAATCTTTTTTATTATAGACATTCACACTGATTTCACCATTCTCTCCTGTAAATTTTATAGCATTAGAAAGTAAGTTTAATAAAACTCTCTCAAACTTTTCTGCATCACAAGCTATAATTTTTTCTTCTATTTCTGTATCAAACACCAACCTTATTCCTTTACTTTTAATGAAATCTGCAACTGAAAGAGTAGTTTCTTCTATTACACTAACTATATTGTAGTTTTTAATATTCATTGTCAAAAATCCTGCATCTACCTTTGTTATATCTATCAAATTTCCTATAAGTCTAAGCAGTCTATAGCAGTTTTGCCTCATCATTTTTAAGTATTTATTCATGACTTTTATATTATTAGAAAAAATTATATTTTCTTTAGTTGATTCTAATAACTGTACAGTACCAAGTATAACATTTAAAGGTGTTTTTAGTTCATGAGATATAGTAGTAAAGAACTGTGTCTTTAAATTATCATATTCCTGTATTTCACTTAATAATCTCTCTTTTATTTCTATTTGCACTTCTAACTCCTGAGCCTTTTTTCTTTCAGATATATCACGCATAATAGTAAGTATATAATGATCATCTTCATAGTTAAAAGATGAAGCCCCTATTTCCACATCTCTAGTAGTACCATCTCTTAATATAATTTTTTGTTCTCCAAATCCTATAAAAGTTTCTTCTCTTGATAGTTTATCTCTTGTTTTTTTTGCTAACTCTTCATCTTCATGAGGAACTTTAAAAGCTTTATTAGGATGAGTACGATTAAGTTCACTCATAGTTTCAAACTTTGATAATTCTATACCTTTTTTGTTTGCAATTATTATGTTTTCATCCTTTTCTACATATACTGCATCTGGTAATAGTTCTAATAGTTTTTTATATAACTCATTATTTTTATCTAATTCTTTTTCAATTATTTTTTTCTGTGTCACATCTTTAAAACTAAATATATATCCATCTTTCTCTCCATTCATAACAAATGAACTTAACGAAGCCTCTAATATCTTACCGTTTTTAAGTTTGATAATGTCAGGTATTCCATTCTCATAATCATATATATTTTTCATCTTATCAATAACATGACTTGGTTCTAAAAACTTTTCATTAATAAATTCAACAGTTCTTTTATCATCTGTTACCTTTCGTAACTCCCAGTCAATATCGAATAAATTAATAAACTTTTTATTAAAATGTATAATTTCTTTTTTACGATTAAGTACTATAATCCCATCGTTTGTTGATTCTAGTATTGAATTTAGTATATTCGTTTTCTTACTAAGATCTAATTGAGCTTTTTTTCTCTCTATAATTTCAGAATTTAATAATCTATACGGCTCCATAACGTTTTCCTCTATTAAAACCCTATATATAAATATAAAAGATATAAGTCTAAAAACATGTCCAACTGCAATAGAGAATAAATCACTTTCATTATATATAGTCATTGATAATTCCCCTAATATTGTAGTCACTATAGATAAACTAAAATATACTAAAATCTTTTTACTAAAATAGTTTTTCTTCTTGTATAAAATTATTAATGAAATAAAAAATATTATTGATACAATATATTCATTTATAATTTTAGATTGTGTTATTCCTATTCCTTGAATAAAAGTCTTAGGAAATATATTCCAAGTAAAAATATCTATTATAAAAATACTTGAGATAAATAAATAAACTAAAGCTACTCTATTTAGATTTTTAATTTTAAATAAATTAATTTGCTCATTCTTATCCCTCTTTATAAGTAATAGCGAAAGAATAATAGCAAAACTCTCCATATACCTAGCAATAATAGCCATTCTTATAGACATATCTAATGTTTCTGTAGGAAATAAACCTAATTTAGGCACTGTTAATCCATTCATTAAGTCAAATACTGCAATAAATCCATAAGAAATTCCTAAAAAATTAATGTATAAACTCCTTCCACTTACTTTAATAGTATTCATTGCAATCATAAATATCATAAATCCTACAAATGCACAAATAATTTCTATAATAGTATGAAAAAGTGTAAAATTTATTTTACTTAAATAAAAACTAATTACAACAGTAACCAAGAATATCAAAAAATTTAACATATTTTTTTTACAGTTAATATCACCCGTTAACTTCTCTGAAACTAAATTATTCAAAGCATTATACCCCCAATTATAAACTAAGCTCACCTATAAAACACAAAATAAAACTTATAATTCCCGATTTTTTACTTTTACTTAAAATATTCTTCGAACCTTTTTATGATACTATTAACAGAGTATAATATTAAAACAAAAAAATAGGTTTGACAACTTAATCAAACCTATCTAATTCTTGTTTATATTTCTTATTTTAAGTTTCTCTATATTATTTACCAATTAAGCCATTAATGTTTAAAATGCCTTATACCTGTAAAAATCATTGCTATACTATGCTTATTAGCAGCTTTTATAGATAGTTCATCATTTACAGAACCTCCAGGTTGTATAATTGCGGTTATACCAGCCTTAAATGCTTCTTCTACGCAATCTGAAAATGGAAAAAATGCATCTGAAGCTAACACACTTCCTTTTACATTTTGTCCTCCTTGCTTTATAGCATTTTCTAATGACCATATTCTACTTACTTGTCCTGGCCCAACTGCTATTGTTCCATTATCTTTAGCTAATACTATCGCATTTGACTTAGTATGCTTAGCAACCTTCCATGCAAATAATAAATCTTCTATTTCTTTTTCTGTAGGATTTCTATCTGTTACTACTTTAAAGTTCTCATTAAGTAACATTGTATCTCTATCTTGTACTAATATTCCACCTAGTACCTTCTTTAAGTCATAACTTTCATAATCATTTTTATCTATTTGTAGCATTTGTAATATCCTAATATTTTTTTTAGATTTAAGAATGTTTAATGCCTTAATAGTATATGAAGGTGCCACTATTATTTCTATAAATATTTCATTTATAAGTTTTGCAGTGGATTCATCAACTTCTCTATTTATAGCAATTATTCCTCCAAATATAGATACTTTATCACACTCATATGCTTTTCTAAAAGCCAATTCTAAAGTATCACTACTTCCTACACCACAAGGATTACCATGTTTTACTGCTACAACAGTAGGTTTATCAAATTCTTTCAGAATCTCTAAAGCACTATTAGTATCATTTATATTATTAAAAGAAAGCTCTTTTCCATGTAATTGTACAGTATCTGCAAGAGTTCCTGATATCTCTTCTATTTCTTTATAGAAAGCTCCCTCTTGATGAGGATTCTCTCCATATCTTAATTCCTGCTTTTTCTCAAATGTAAAAGATATTATGTCTGGAAATTTAATATTAGTAATTTTGTTAAAATACTTAGATATAAGCGTATCATAATGACTAGTATACTGAAATACTTTACTAGCAAGATATAATCTTGTATCTTCTGATACTTGTCCATTATGTTTTAATTGCTGCAAAATTTCATCATAATCTTTAGGATCAATTATAACTGTAACAAATCTATAATTTTTTGCAGCGGCTCTTAACATAGAAGGACCACCTATGTCTATATTTTCTATTATCTCTGTGTGAGTAACATCTTCTCTTAATACTGTTTCTTTAAAAGGATAGAGATTATTTACAACCATATCTATACACTTTATGTCTAACTTAGCCATTGAATTCATATGTTCATTGTTATCTCTCAGTGCTAAAAGTCCTCCATGTATATTGGGATGCAAAGTCTTTACTCTCCCATCAAAACATTCTGGGAATGCAGTCACATCTGAAACATCTATTACATTTATACCTTCTTCTCTGAGGGTTTTAGCTGTTCCACCAGTAGATATAATTTCCCATCCTAACTTTACCAATCCTTTAGCAAATTCTACTATCCCTGTTTTGTCCGAAACACTTATTAAGGCTCTTTTCATTCCCTATTTCCTCCAGTTTATCTTAAAAGTTCTAATGCCTTTTCCATCCTACCTATTCCTTCTTTTATATTTTCTAAAGAGTTTGAATATGATATACGGATACTATTTGGAGCTTCAAAGGCAATTCCAGGTACTACTGCTATATGTGCCTTTTCTAATAAAAATTCACTTAAATCTATTGAATCTTTTATAACTTTTCCATCATACTCTTTTCCATAAAAGCTAGATACATCTGGCATAACATAAAAGGCTCCTTTAACATCTGGACATGTTATTCCATTAATACCTTGTAGTTTTTCTATTAGGTATTTTCTTCTTTTTCCATATTCTTCTATCATAATACTAATTGACTCTTGAGGTCCTGTTAATGCCTCTACACCAGCTTTCTGAGCGATAGAATTTGGTCCTGAAGTCATATGACCTTGAATGTCATTCATTCCTTTTATAATATCTTTAGGCCCAACTGCATATCCAAGTCTCCATCCAGTCATCGCATATGCTTTAGAAAATCCATTTATAGTTATAGTCTTTTCCTTAATTTCACTAGAAAGTGATGCTATAGATACGTGTCTTTCCCCATCATAAACTAGCTTTTCATATATCTCATCAGATATAATGTAAAAATCATTTTCTACAGCTAATTTACCTAATTCTCTTAAATCCTCTTTACTATATACTGCTCCTGTTGGATTATTAGGAGTATTTATAAGTATTGCTTTTGTCTTATCTGTTATAGCTTCCCTTATTTTATCTATATTAAGCTTAAATCCATTTTTCTCATCTACACTTACTAATACAGGTTTACTTCCTGATAACTTTATCATTTCAATATAGCTAACCCAGCATGGTGTAGGAATGATAACCTCGTCATCCTCTTCACAAATTGCTAAAATAGTATTCATAAGGGCTTGCTTTGCTCCTGATGAAACTACTATATTGTTAACTTCATAGTCTAAGTTATTATCTTCTTTTAGTTTTTTTACTATAGCTTCTCTTAATTCTAAAATACCAGAAACTACTGTATATCTTGTAAAACCTTCATCTAATGCTTTCTTAGCCGCATTCGATATGTTTTCTGGTGTATTAAAGTCTGGTTCTCCAATATTAAACTTTATTATATCTATTCCATTTCTCTTAAGTTCTTCTAATTTATCTGTTATACCTATTGTCATTGAAGGTATCATGTTTTTTACTCTTTTAGTTAACATTTGTATACACCGTTGTCAAAACCTTATAAAACTTTATAAAGCTTATTTAATTCCCTGTTCAACGTGTCCGATTTTGTAATTCCTAAGAATATACTACTTTCGTTTGATATAACACTCCAAGGGCTTAACTTCGGATACAACGACTCCTACATCTCAAACATAACTGTTTAAGTAGTTATGCTTAAATATCTGCTTAAATTAATTGATGCATTAAAATCTCTATTAATTGCCACTCCACATTCTTCACAGATATAAGTTCTCTCAGACAATAATAACTTAGCCTTTATGTGACCACACTTACTACAAGTTTTTGATGATGGATAAAATCTATCAGCTTCGATAAACTCAATTCCATAAAATTCACATTTATATTGAAGCTGCCTTTTAAACTTGTATAATCCTTGACTGCCTATAGCTTTAGATAAATGTTTATTTTTCATCATACCTTTGACGTTAAGTGTTTCCATAACTACCCTTGATGGCTTGGTTTTCACTATCTTAGTAGTTGCCTGATGTAAGTGATTGTTCCTAATATTAGATAATTTTCTATAAAGTAATCTAATTTGCTTTTCAAGTTTTATAATGTTGCTTGTTTTGACGAACTTCCTCCCTTCTTTATTCATTTCATATTTTTTTGATACTTTACGTTGCAACCTACGTAATCTTTTTTCTAACTTCTTAACTAACCTTGTTTTATTAATATTTTTAAAAGTCATTCTATTGGAACATACAGCAAGATTCTCAATTCCAACGTCTATTCCTATGATTTCATTTGTTAATTCTACTACTGGATTTTCTTTTTCAATACCTACAGATAAGTACCAATACTTCCCATCAAAACTTACTCTTGGATTAGTGTATTTAACATTCATAGGTACTTGTTCTGATGTCTTAACCCAACCTACTTTTTCAATTAAAACCTTTTTAGATTTAACTTTTAATTTTATATTGTCATTATAAAACGATGGCTTACTTTTTCTTCTACTTTTAAATTTTGGCTTATCTGCTAATCTTTTGAAGAATATTTTATAAGCATTACAAGCATCTTTTACTGCCTGTTTTGCTATATTATTAGATACTTCATTAAGCCAGTTAAATTCTGCTTTCTTTAAAATAGTTAACTCTTTTCTTAAATCACCATCATTAATGAATTTACCACCATTTTTATAATTCTCTTCTTGCTTTGCAAGTGTCCAATTATATATAAATCTTGCAGTTCCTACAGACTTCCAAAGTTGTTGTTCTTGCTCTATATTAGGAATAATTCTAATCTTCTTTGCCAGTATCATCTTTCAAAAACTCCTTAATCATTTTCTTAGCCTTATTTGCTCTTTTACCTTGAAGCCTACAACTAAATACTGTAATAATTTGAATTAAATCTTCAACTAACTCCTGTTCTTCTGTCTTTTCTGTATGATCTATAATCTCAATAGTAGTTCCATATTTATCACATAGATTTTCTGTAAGCTCATAACCAAACCTCACTAATCTATCTTTATAAAGAATTACTATTTTTTATACTTCATAGTTAGTTATCATATCTATCAATTAATTTAATACCTTTCTATTGTAGTTAATTCCACTTCCTATGTCAGTTATTATCTCAAGTTGATAACCTTTGACATACACATATATGTTTTGACATTTTCAATCTGTTTTTCAAGGTCATCTTTTTGTTATGTGAACTAACTCTACAATATCCTATTACTTTTTTATTTAGATGCTTTTCTCCTTTAATTCCTAAAAAATGATTAAGTTGTTCTCGTGAATAATATCTATATCCTGTTGGTGCAATATGATGTGGTTTTAATATATCTTTTTTATCCTATTCTCTTAATGTTTGAGGATTTTTTCCTATTAATTTTGAAAATTCACCTATAGAATAATATTTTATTTATATCATCTCTGAATTTATTATAATATAATCATTATATAAATTCAGTAAAGTTCTATAAAATTATATAATGTTTTGTTAGCTGTTCCTTAACCTCTTTCAAAATAATGCTCTATTATATTAATACTATACTATTTTCATATTAAAATAAATACATTGCATCATTGAATATATGTATATTATTTATAAACACTATACTTTATTCTCTTAGTATAAATATTATTAAGTACATAAGATAATTTTAATAATATTACACAAATACCTAATTCATCACAACATCTAATTTATTTATTTTTTATATTATATCATTAAAATTTATAATTATAAAATTATAATTTTATTAATTTAAATCAAAAAAGAGAGTATGTACTACTCTCATTCATCCTCGACTATAGTATTTACTAAGTTCATCCCTTCTTCTGTAAGTTGCCATATACTTATATCATCACTAGTAATACCTATTTTCTCAAATAGACATTTGCAATTCTCTCTGTCTTCTTTACCTTCTTTTTCTTCTTTACCCTCTAAATTGATTGTTTCAAACCTATTTAATGTTTTATTTATTATATGTGAAATTTTTTTAGTTCTTTTTGCTTTTACGTAGTTTTGAATTAATGGGCTCTCTTCTATTTCATTATTTGCAACTTCATCATTATTAGATAGAAAAATAGTAAGGGCTATAAGTTCATGCCATTTTAGTTTTGATAAATATACTGAATTTATAATTAAACTTTGATCATCCAACATAATATCATCTCCACCTTTCTAATGTATAATATGATTCTAAACCTCACATGATACTTAAAAAGTGAAAGGATATTTATAAATTTCTAAATTCTCTATCTTTCTGTAGCACATCTTTCTCCATTTCTTCTCTATATTTTTCTAGTTTTTCTTTTAATATATTATACTTAAGAGATAGTATTTGCACTGCTAATAATCCTGCATTTTCTCCACTATCAATTCCTACAGTAGCTACTGGAATCCCTTTTGGAGTTTGGACCATTGATAATATTGAGTCTATTCCATCCAATATAGGTGATTTTATAGGAAGCCCTATTACTGGAAGCAAAGTTATTGACGCCAAAGCTCCTGGTAGATGTGCTGCTTTACCTGATGCCGCTATTATTAAGTCAAATCCGTTCTTTTCAGCGCATTGGCCAAATTCTATAACTTTTAAAGGAGTTCTATGAGTAGATAAAATTCTTATCTCTGTATCTATTTCAAATTGTTCTAATATTTGTACTGTTTTTTTTACCACTGGATAATCTGAATCACTGCCCATTATAATAGCAACTTTCATTTAAATACCCCCTTAATAGTCTCGCTTTCTTAAAATTTCTAGTATTACACATATTATCTATATAGCTAAATAATATATTCTTTTAAATATATAATCAACATTTTCTAAAAATCATGGTACTTTTTATTTAACTAAATAATTAAAAGTATATAAAAAAGAACTATAGACGTTCTAATATATACTAAAACGTTTATAGTTCTTGAATAAACTATCTATATTTTAAAGCTTAGAACCAAATTGAAATTTCTCTTTCAGATGATTCTATTGAATCTGAAGCATGAACTATATTTTCAGTTACGCTATTTGCAAAATCTCCCCTAATTGTTCCCATAGCTGCCTCAGTAGGTTTTGTACTTCCATTTATATTTCTAACTAGTTGTATAGCTTCATTTCCTTCAACTATCATTACTACTACAGGACCTCTCATCATGTACGATACTAATCCTTCATAAAACGGCTTTTCCTTATGTTCAATATAGTGTTGTTCTAAGATATCTTTAGTAGCATTTATTAATCTACATTCTTTTATCTTAAGTCCTTTTCTTTCATATCTACTTATTACCTCACCTATTAATCCTCTTTCAACACCATCAGGCTTTATTATAACTAGTGTCTTTTCCATTCCTTTACCCCCTGCACTCATATACTTTAATTTTAAAGATGATTATACCATATATATTTTATCAAGTAAATCAAAGTTAACACATTTTTTGTTACATTAAAATGTTATTATTCTATTAACTATTTTATAAGAACATAAATGATATTATAACTTTTTTATCATATGCCTATATAAATGTCCATCAACTTCCATTTTTTGATCTTCTTCATATCCCAGCTTTTGATATAATCTATATGCATTTTCTTTATCTATATCAACTATTAAACTTGTAACATCATGTCCTAGTTTTCTAGCTTCATCTTCTATAGACTTGAATAGTTTTTTAGCAATTCCTCTTCCTTGATACTGTGGATCTACTGATACAGTATCTATATAATATTCATTTTCGAAAGATTCTTTGTCAAATGCACCTCTTTTAATACCCATTTCTCTTAAGTGTTTTATAATAGCTTCATCTAACTTATCTGTATCATTTGAACAATATCCAAGTATTACACCTACTACTTTCTTATCTTCTTCATAGACTATAGTATTCTTATAGCTAAATCTACATTCATCCATTTGAAAAAATTTGCTTAGAGTATCTACAATATCTCTTTTTTCATTATACCCAGTAAAAGTTTTTCCTAAACCTTCTATAGCATTTAAGATAAGTTCTGACGAATAAATATGATCTTCTTGTTTAGCTCTTCTTATTTTCATTTTAAAATCCCCTTCTTAACTTTTTTATTTTTTCCTAAGTTATTAATAATTAACTTTGACTTACTAAGTCATCTCTACTAGTACGTTTTTCATCATTTAGAAAAGCCATTCCTTTTTTAATATAAATAAGTCCTGTTATTGATGATAGTAAATCTGTAATTGGATATGTTATCCAGGCTCCAAATAGACCTAATGTTTTTCCTAATAAAATTACAATAGGAATGAATAAAAGTAATTGTCTATATACAGATAAGAAAAGACTTGTTTTAGCTTTTTTTATTGCCTGATAATAATATATAGATACATAGTAAAAAGTAATTATAGGAAATATTGAAATTGTAGTCCTAAACGACTTTACAGTTTCCTTTAATATCTCTTTTTCTCTTAAGAAACTTCCTATTATCTGTGGAGTAAATAACATCATCACTATCCAAATTCCCACAGATGTTATAAAAGCTAGCTTAGTAGTCTTTTCTATTACTTTTTCTAGTTTCTTATATTCTTCAGCACCATAGTTATAGGCTGCAAGTGGTTGCATACCTGAACTAATTCCAAGCATAGTTATATACATGAACATTGATACTCTGGTTATAACCCCTATCATAACAATAGCCTTATCTCCACCAACAGATAGAAGAAGATTGTTTAAAATTCCTATAACTATAGCATCTGAAATTTCTACTATAAATGTTGAAAATCCAACTGCTACAATAATCTTAACTATATTTAAATCAAATGATAAATTAAATTTTAAATTGATTTTTTTAGCTACCTTATACATCTGGTAAAATGCATATATAAATCCGATTATTTGAGAAACCACAGTAGCTATAGCTGCACCTGCTATTCCTATATCTAATATCCCAACCAATATATGGTCTATAACAATATTGATTATAGCTCCTATAGATGTAGCTATTAAAACTATTTTAGGATTTCCTAAAGAATTTAAGATATATCCAAATATATTAGTAAATCCTAAGAACAAAGATCCGATTAGTACTATAGTAATATATTCTTCTGCTAAAGGATAGATTGTACTACTTGCTCCCAACTTTGATATTATAAACTCTTTAAATACAAAGACTATGATAGGAAGTAAAATAAGAGTTACTAGTCCTAAAAATATTGCATTCACAATACTTTTATTCAGTCTTTCAAAGTTTTTAGCACCATAGGATCTAGCTACCTCTGTAGCAGTTCCCACGCCTATAAGTAACGATAATGAAAGCATTAATCTTTGTATAGGAAAGGCAATACTCAAAGCTCCTATGGCATTAACCCCTACATATTTTCCTACAAAGAAGGTATCTACCATATTATAAAGTTCTCCTACTAGAAGAGTAATAACTGCTGGTATAGAAAATTTCAGGAGTGCTTTTGTAATGTTCTTTTCCTTAAATACTCCGTTCGTCGTAATCATGACTATCACCCCATTTAAGTTTCTTGTGTCATTTATAGTATTTAAGAATCTATTAAATGAACTTTGGGAGTATTCTCATATAAAAACACCATATATAATATTATACAGTGTACTTTTTATAAATAAAATCTACATATTAAACTATATTAAGGGACATATTTAGGTACTAATAAATATTTATCTTTTGTCCAATAGAAAAAAGCACCTCTAGTAAGGTGCTTTTTGTACTTTTTTGAATATAATCATTGTGGCCCCACTTCCAAACATCTTAAAATTTATAGGAAATACATTACTCTTCTTTGCATGTTTAATATCTACTTTAGGAAATGACATATATTCTATTAATTGTATTTCTTCATCTTTTAATTTCTTAGATTTACCCATAGATCTCCAAATTCTATAGCTAGAGCCACTCTTTTCATCTACTTGATATTTTATAACTCTATAATCATCTATTAGATTTTCTATATTGAGAAAAAAATGTATTTCTTTATTTACATTTTCTTTACCTTCATTAAAAATAAGTATTTGATAATCTTCGTCATTACAAGTTAATATATGATTTTCTCCTTTAGATATGATCTTATCTCCTAATAGACTTGCAAAATACATACTATAATACGAAGGTTTCTTTACTCCTTGATAACTTAATACTCCATATTCTCCAGAGAATAACTCTTCTTTAAAATCTAATGCTTGCATATAAAAATCATCATTCATAAAATTTTTAAACGTATATGGTAGCATATATTCTGTATTATATATATCATTGATTTTGTCATCATAGATAATACTCCTATTACTGAATTTTATTCTATCATCTAATGACTTATCGTATTCAAATATCCACTTTTCTACTTCTTCTGACGAAAAATTTTCTAGTATAGAATCTATATTAGATAAAAATATGTCTTCCTCATCTTTACTAATTATTATATAAGGCGTAAGGTCTAATACCTTTAGTTTTTTTACACCTTCTTCAAACAGTCTATAATTTCTGTTTTTAAAACAATCTTTTATAATTAAGTACTTAAAATTCAGCAGTTCCTGTATAGATTTTAAATTTTTAAATATATCTTCTATTAACAAGTAATGAAAGTTTCCAAAATATAGCTTTTCTAAATAATTTTTATCTAGTTTTTTGCCCTCGTCAGATAAGTTTAAGTCTATTTTTATAATTTCTTCTTCAATGTTATATCTTGAGTATTCAGCTAAATAGTCTTTTAGGTAGTCTAATGATAAATCTGTAGAATATTCTTTTACTTTCTTTATTTCTTTCAGTTCTTCTTCTGTTTTTTTATACTTTTTTCTATATTCTTTCGGAGTCATTTTATAGTGTTTTTTAAAATATTTATTGAAGTATCTTATGTGAGAAAATCCCAGTTCTTGAGATATTTCTGTTAGTGTCTTATCTGTATCTAAGAGTAATTTTATAGCTTCTTCTACTCTAGTTAAATTTAAAAATTCATTAAAACTAATTCCCACTGTATTTTTGATTTTATAAGATAAATAATGTGAACTTAGATATTCTTTTTCAGCTATTTCTTGAAGACTTATTTTATTTTTAAAATTATTATATATATATTTTACTATTCTATGATATCTTTGAAGCTGCTCTTCATCATCTTTTAATTCTTCTTTCTCATACATAAGATAATGAAAATGATTTATTAGATGATATAAGAGATCTATTAAAGTTTTATTTATAAATTCTTGGTAATTTTCTCTCTTTTTTATGCTCTCTAGTAATAATATTGCTACAAATTGTTTCAATATAATATATTCTTCAGTATTTTGTATATTTTCTTCTGATGTATCTGCATAAAAAAACATGTTTTTCATATCAGCATAATACTTATCAAAAAAACTAGGATTTATCTGAAGTATTAATACCAAATTTTCCTCATCACTATATATGCGATGAGCTTCATCAGCATTTACCATTTCTATCTGTTCCGCTTTTACTTTGTACGTTCCTGCCTCTATATTTAAATATATACTTCCTTTCAATACGAATATTATTTCAAGAGCATTATGCCAATGTATGGGATATTCTCTTATATCACTTAAGCTTATGTGTATAGGAAGATTATCTGTGTACCTCACATATTCTCTTCTCATTTTTTATTTTCCCCCTGTGTATTTTCTCTTATATTTATTATATCTATATATACTAAAAAACAAAATGCCAAAAGACAGAAGGGGGTCTTCTGTCTTTTGGCTTTGTGATTTTAGGTGATATAACTTTTTGATATTGGTTTATTTATTCCATTCACATGGAACTTTTATATAAATAATTGACCGGGTAAGTCAAATTATTTCAAAATTATTCTACTCCCACTCAATAGTAGATGGTGGTTTCGATGTTATGTCATAAACTATTCTGTTTACTCCATCAACATTATTTACTATCTTATTTGAAACTTTTTCTAGTACTTCAAATGGTACTCTAGCCCAATCAGATGTCATTCCATCTGATGAATTTACCGCTCTTAGAGCTATAGTATGACTATAAGTTCTTTCGTCTCCCATTACTCCAACACTTTTTATGTTTGGAAGAGCCGCAAAGTACTGCCATATATCGTTTTGAAGTCCAGCATTCTTAATTTCTTCTCTAAAAATCCAATCTGCTTCTCTAACTATATTCAGCTTTTCTTCTGTAACTTCTCCTAATACTCGTATTGCTAATCCTGGTCCTGGGAACGGCTGTCTGTTCACTATTTCATCTGATATTCCAAGTTCTTTTCCAACTTTTCTTACTTCATCTTTGAACAAAGGTCTTAGTGGTTCTATAAGCTTAAAGTCCACATCTTCTGGAAGACCTCCTACGTTATGATGACTTTTGATAACAGACGCTTTATCAGTTCCACTTTCTATAACATCTGGATATATAGTTCCTTGAACCAAATAATCAATTTGGCCAAGCTTAGATTTTTCTTCTTCAAATACTCTTATGAACTCTTCTCCAATAATTTTTCTTTTTGTTTCTGGGTCAGTAACCCCTTTTAATTTTTCTAAAAATCTATCTTGTGCATTAACTCTAATTAAGTTCATGTTGAACTTTTCCTTAAAGTTTTTCTCTACTTCGTCACCTTCATTTTTTCTTAAAAGCCCATGATCTACAAATACACAAGTTAAGTTAGACCCTATGGCCTTATGCACTAATACTGCTGCAACAGATGAATCTACACCGCCAGATAGTGCACATATAGCTTTCTTATCTCCTATTTGTTCTTTAAGACTTTCTATAGTTTCCTTAGCAAAATGTCCCATGTCCCAGCTTGGAGATAATTTACAAACTTTATATATAAAATTATTTATAATTTCTCTTCCTCTTTCTGTGTGTTCAACTTCTGGATGAAATTGAACTGCATATAGATTTCTATCCTTGTCTCTCATAGCAGCTACTGGACAAGAATCTGTTTTAGCTAAAACCTCAAATCCTTTTGGTAGACTATCTATGAAATCTGTATGACTCATCCAACATAAGATATCCTCGTCTATATTTTCAAATATTCCATCTTTGATTAATATTTCAAGCTTAGTTTTTCCAAATTCTTTCTCTTCCGCTCTAGTAACTTTTCCATCAAATACTTGAGCCATAAGTTGACCACCATAGCAAATTCCAAGTATAGGAACACCTAAATCGAATACTCCTTTATCACATTTTGGAGCTTCATCTGAATATACGCTTGCTGGTCCGCCTGAAAATATAATCCCCGAAGGATTCTTTTCTTTTATTTTATCTAGAGAATAGTTACAAGGAATTATTTCGCAATATACATTGGCTTCCCTAACTCTTCTAGCAATTAATTGGCTATATTGACCACCAAAATCCATTATCAGAATAAGTTTATTATCCATATTTTGCCTCCAGACTATCTTTAGTTATGTTCTACAAAAAAATACACATTCAAGAGTGGAATGTGTATTTTGGGTATCAAAAATACAAGTTAGTTCCACCCATAGTCAGACAATTTACGGTTATCTGGTAGAGACTCCCTAGCCTTATTCTAGGGTATATATGAGCCATAACGATAATATTTTTTAACAGTTTTTCCTTTTTATTCAGTTAACAAAAGTGTAACTTATAGTCCCACTTTTGTCAAGAAGTTTTGTTTATTTTTTAAATCTCAATATTTAAAGTTATGTCAACTTATCCATTGTAAATAAAAAAATACACATTCGAGAGTGGAATGTGTATTTAAGCATAACAAAAATACATATTGATTTCCACTCATAGTCAGATAATTTACGGTTATCCGGTAGAGACTCCCTAGCCTTATTCTAGGGTATATATGAGTTGTAGCAACTTTATTTTTTATTTAATATTAACAAAGCTCAATAATGTTAATTATATGTCTATTTTTAATTCAACAATTCTTTACCCTTTAAAAAGTTTTAATTTGTCGCAAAAATTTCGATAAAAAATAAAAAAACACACATCCGAGTGGAACGTGTATTTTGAACGACAAAAATACGAGTTAATTTCCACTCATAGTCAGATAATTTACGGTTATCCGGTAGAGACTCCCTAGCCTTATTCCAGGGTATATATGAGCTATTAACAAATTTAATTTCTTTAATCGATTAACTATAGTTTATATTATAGTTAATATGTTTGTCAAGCATTTTTGTTTTTAAAATTTTGTCACTAAGATTGTTTTATGTAAACCATTTAAAATTTTTTTAATTATCAATTATAAAAAAGTTTTCTCATTAAATATACTTTTTAACTATTAATTATTTTATTACATGATATCTCATATTTTTCAAGTTATATATTTCATTTACATAGAGATAATAATTATACAACAATTAATTTTAACTCGAAATGAGGGATTTTTATGTTAGATGAAAAATCTATAAGTTTAGTAAAAGAACAATTAAATAATGAATACGTACTTTATAAAAAATATTTAAACTATAGTAATATGATTTTTGATAGTGAACTTAAAAATATATGCTATGAATCAAGTCTTAAACATAAAGATAATTATCAAAGCATAGTTTCGTACTTAGATTCACTTAAAGGATAAGAGGAGTGATTTTATCTATGTATGTTTATAATCTTTTAACAGAGAAAGATATGCTAAATGACCTCATTTATTCAGAAAAATATATATCAAATTCTTATAGTAGTATTGTTTTAGAGTTACCATGCCCAGAACTTAGAAAAATACTTTTTAGATGTCAGTTAAATGTACAGAGTATTGAGTCTAATATTGAAAATGCTAGAAATGAAAGAGGTTGGAACCTTAACTCATTATGTAAACTTAGTTCTTATTCTTAATATTTATAACTTTCACGTTTAAACTATTATAATTCACAAAAAAGCTCCTATATAAAACTTTAAAAGTTTTACATAGGAGCTTTTAATATAAACTCATTGTCTTAAATTAATTTTATATATTCATTTTTAATTATTTCTCTAATTAGTCCCTATCAATTTCAATTATTCTTCCTGTATCAGCATTTATTTTAACCTCATATACTCCATAATCAGTAAGAATTTTAACTTCATAAACCAATAAACCATTTTCAGTATCTAATTCAGCTTTTATTACTCGCCCCGGAACTTGTCTTAGAGCGATTCGAATAGCTGTTTCGATATCTATACGATAGTTGATCCAGTAGTCCCATGTATTATAGTAATACCTCAACATATACACCTCCCTCTTTTGCATTTATACAACTATTATATTCAAATGCAAAAAAGTTGGTGCTTTCGAATCTCATTAAATAAACTATTTTGTAAGAAAGTATTAGATCAATTCTAAGGCTCATTTTTAATTTTTAAAGCTTCTTTATACATTATCTCTATATCAATTTGCATAAATATGCTACTATACTTTTAGAAGCTAATATAAGTCTTGAATAGTTTTAAAAAAATTTGCCAACCAAAAGTCATCCTATATTCGCAAATGGTTGGCAAATCTCTTTTATAAAGTTATTCAAATGTTGGTTTTAACACCTTTCACCACTTGATTTATTACATCATTGGCATTCCGCCAGGCATTCCACCGCCCATTTCTGGTACTGATTCTTCTTCTATATCAGTTACAGCACTTTCAGTAGTTAATACCATTGAAGCTACAGAAGCAGCATTTTGTAAAGCTGATCTTGTAACTTTAGTTGGATCAACTATACCAGCTTCGATCATATTTACATATCTTTCATTTAATGCATCAAATCCAATTCCTTGTTCACTTGCTTTTACTTTTTCTACTATAACTGATCCTTCTAGTCCAGCGTTTATAGCTATTTGCTTAACTGGTTCTTCTAATGCTTTTAATATTATTTGGATACCAGTTTTTTCGTCTCCTTGTGAGCCTTCTAGTAACTTTTCTACAGCTTTACTAGCATTTAATAATGCTGTACCACCACCAGATACCATACCTTCTTCAACTCCAGCTCTTGTAGCAGCTAAAGCATCTTCTATTCTTAACTTTTTCTCTTTTAATTCAGTTTCAGTAGCTGCACCAACTTGAATAACTGCTACTCCACCAGATAATTTAGCTAATCTTTCTTGTAATTTTTCTTTATCAAACTCTGAAGTAGTTTCTTCTAATTGAGCTTTTATTTGATTAACTCTATCTTTAATATCTGATTCTGCTCCAGCACCGTTTACAATAGTTGTGTTTTCCTTATCAACTTTAATAGTTTGAGCAGTTCCTAAAAGGTCTAGTGTAGTTTCTTTTAAGTCATATCCTAATTCTTCTGAAATAACTTCTCCACCTGTTAAGATAGCTATATCTCTTAACATGTCTTTTCTTCTATCTCCGAATCCTGGCGCTTTAACAGCAACACAGTTAAATGTTCCTCTTAATTTGTTTACAACTAATGTAGCTAATGCTTCTCCTTCTACTTCATCAGCTATAATTAATAATTGCTTACCTTGTTGTACTATTTGTTCTAATACTGGTAATATCTCTTGAATATTAGTTATTTTTTTATCTGTAATTAAAATATATGGATTTTCTAATTCTGCAACCATTTTTTCAGTATCAGTTACCATATATGGTGATAAGTATCCTCTATCAAATTGCATACCTTCAACTACATCTAAAGTAGTTCCCATTGATCTTGATTCTTCAACTGTTATAACTCCGTCTTTACCTACTTTTTCCATTGCTTCTGCTATTAATTGTCCTATTTCGTTATCATCAGCTGAGATAGATGCAACTTGAGCAATAGCGTCTTTAGTTTCTATTTGTTTTGAGAATGATTTTATTTCTTCAACTACAGCTCCTACTGCTTTGTTTATTCCTTTTCTTAAAATCATTGGATTTGCACCAGCAGCAACATTTTTAAGTCCTTCTCTAATAATAGCTTGGGCTAATAATGTAGCTGTAGTAGTACCATCTCCTGCAACATCATTTGTCTTAGTTGAAACTTCTTTTACTAATTGTGCTCCCATATTTTCAAATGGATCTTCTAATTCTATTTCACGAGCTATAGTTACACCATCATTAGTAATAAGTGGTGATCCAAATTTTTTATCTAAAACAACGTTTCTTCCTTTTGGACCTAAAGTAACTTTAACAGTATTAGCTAACTTATTTATACCTCTTTCCATAGCACGACGTGCTTCTTCGCCAAACTTAATATCTTTAGCCATTATATTCACACTCCTCAGTTATTTTAAAATTGTAAGTACATGATATTAATAATAAAATTATATGATTTAAAATTATTGAACTACTGCTAATACATCAGCTAATTTTACTATTGTATATTCTTCTCCATCTACTTTGATTTCTGTTCCAGCATATTTTGAAAATATAACTTTGTCTCCTACCTTAATTTCATCTTTTTTCTTTTCGTCATTAGTAATTCCTGCTCCAATAGCAACAACTTCAGCGATTTGTGGTTCTTCTTTTGCTGTACCTGGAAGTACTATACCACTTTTTGTTTTTTCTTGAACTTCTACTTTTTTGATAACAACTCTGTCTCCTAAAGGCTTAACGCTCATTAAAAACCCTCCTTAGATATATATTAAATTTAAGTATATTTAACTGCTTTTTTTCATTATTAGCACTCACCTTGATAGAGTGCTAATCCTTATGAATATTATGTTACTTAATAAATAGTCTCTAATCAAGCTTTTTTTTTAGATTTAAATGATAATTTAAAGGTTTTATTTTAAATTAATATCAATTTTCTTCCTATTATACTTTATTGCTTGATTTTTCTTATGTTCCTATGTTTAAGTAACTAAACTATATTTTGCCCACTTTTCATTTTATTAGACTAATGCATAATACATTAATATTATTATTAAAGATGGTATCATATTCCCTATCTTTATTTTCTTTATATTTAAAATATTAATTCCTATGGCTATTATAAGTAATCCTCCTAAAGCCGATACTTCATTTATCATTTGAGGAGTAAAAAAGTCTTTTACCATTGAAGCACTAAGAACTATAAGTCCTTGATATATAAGTACAGATATTGATGAAAAAGCTACACCTATTCCCAAAGTAGAGCCAAATACTATTGATGTCACTCCATCTAATATAGATTTAGCATAAAGTGTATCATGACTCCCTTTAAGTCCACTCTCTAGTGAACCTACTATAGACATAGCCCCTACACAAAATATTAATGTAGTAGTAACAAATCCCTTAGAAAAGCTTCCTCCTTCCTTAGAAAATTTTTCTCCTATCCAATCTCCAAGATTGTTTAGCTTTTCTTCTATGTTTAGCATCTCTCCTATAAGACTTCCAATTACTATACTTATAATTATAGGCAACATAGATTTTGTTTTTATAGCACTTGTAATTCCTATTAATATAACACATAATCCTATTCCATTCATTACAGTTTCTTTATACGATTCCTTTATTAAATTTTTAAATATTAATCCTATAAGTCCGCCTATACAAATTGATATAGAGTTTACAATAACCCCTAGCATGTACGTTATGTCTCCTTCCATATGTAATGATAATCACTAAATCTTTATTTAAAGAAAAAACTTTAGGTATTACCTAAAGTTTTTTAAGATGAAAGTAACGTTCTATCTGATAATAGTCCTTGTGTCTTCTCAAAGTTAGAAAGTAATTTTTCTACTGTTAATTCTTGTTTTTCTTCACCACTTATATCTAGTATAACATTTCCTTGGTGCATCATTATAACTCTATTTCCTAAGTCAACTACATGTCTTAAGTCATGAGTCACCATGAGTGTAGTGACACTATCTCTATTAACTATTTCCTCAGTCAGTTCTATTATTCTTGCAGATGTTTTAGGATCTAGTGCTGCTGTGTGTTCATCTAGTAAGAGTAATTTAGGCTTAGACATAGTAGCCATTATTAAAGATAAAGATTGTCTTTGTCCACCTGATAATAATCCTACTTCTTGATCCATCTTATTTTCTAAACCTAGATGAAGTTCAGATATAAGTTCTTTAAAATATCCTATATTCTTTTTAGATATACCTTTTGTTAATCCAAAATGCTTTCCTTTATTATAAGCCATGGACATATTTTCAAGTATAGTCATTGAAGGTGAAACCCCAACAGAAGGATTTTGAAACACTCTAGATATAACTCTAGTTCTTTTATACTCTGGAAGTGATGTTATATCCTTTCCATCTAAAGTTACAATTCCATCATCTATAGGAAGAACTCCCGATATAACGTTTAAAAGTGTAGATTTACCTGCTCCATTACTACCAATGATAGTTATAAAATCTCCCTTTTCCACTTCTAAGGAGAAATCATTATAAAGTACATTTTCATTAGCTGTATTTTTATTAAAAGTCTTACATAGATTTTGAATTGAGAGCATTCCCTTCACCTCCACTTCTAGTTTTCTTTCCTACAAATAAAGCTTTAATATCTTTACCTCTATTATTTATCCCTAAAAATATTATAACTACGACAGCTGTCATAAGTTTTAAATCCGTAGGTGATGAACTCTTTTCTAATGCAAATGCTGTAGCTAATCTAAAAATAATTGATCCAAATAAAACTGCTGTTGTTGCTTTAAAGAAAGTTAACCTTTTAAATATGGATTGTCCTATGATAATTGATGCAAGTCCCATAACTACAATACCTGTTCCCATACCTGCATCTCCAAATCCTTGATGTTGGGCAAGTATTGATCCAGCTAATGCAACTAGAGCATTTGAAATCATAGTTCCCATTATCTTAGCTTTTCCTATATCTACTCCTAATGAAGTAACTAGTTGAGGATTGTCTCCTGTAGCTCTTAATACAAACCCTGACTTAGTAGATAAAAATAAGTCCAATAATAATTTAGCTAAAATAGTTATTATTATAATTATAACTATACTGTTTATATTATATGAAAATATAGTTTTGGCACCCATTAAAGGTGTATTAGGCTTGCCCATTATCCTTAGATTAACTGAGTACAATCCTGTCATGACAAGTATCCCAGATAAGAGATTTGTGATTCTAAGTTTCACATGAAGAACTCCTGTAATAATCCCCGCTATAGCACCTGCTATAGTAGCCAATATAATGGCTAAGAAAGGATTCATTCCACCAACTATGCAATATGCTGTTACAGAAGCTCCCAAAGGGAAGCTTCCGTCAACAGATAAATCAGGAAAATCTAATATTTTATATGTTATATAAACTCCTAATACCATTATTCCATATATTAAACTTTGTTCTAAAGTACTAATCAAAAAACTACTACTCACCCTTGCCACTTCCTATCATTTGTGCTTTATTTTTTATATCTTCTGGTAATTTGATTCCTAATTTTCCTACAGTTTCTTTATTAATAACTGTAGAAGTTTCTTTTGTTGTTTGCATAGGAAGGTCTTGAGGTTTTTTACCTTCTAATATTTCTATAGCCATAAGCCCTGTTTGATATCCTAGTTTACTATAGTTAATACCATCTGTAGCTAACGCGCCATCTTTAACTTGCCCTTCTTCTGATCCTATAATAGGAATTTTCTTGTCAATAGTCTTTGAATAAATTAAAGGCATAGAAGAAACTACTATGTTATCAGTTGGAACATATATAGCATCTATTTTTCCTATAATAGAATCAAGTACCTGAGCAACTTCATTTGTTCCAGTAACTCCACCTTTAACAATTTTGAATCCAAATTTCGGTGCTGCTTTCTCTGCATCTTTTAATTGTACTTCTGAGTTTGCTTCACTAGTGTTATATAATATACCTATATTTTTGGCATTTGGAACTAATTTTTTTAATAATTCAAATTGAGTATCTATTGATAATGCATCAGAAGTTCCTGTAACGTTGGTTTCTGTTTTTTCTAGACTCTTTACAAGTTTTGCATTTACAGGATCTGTTACTGCTGTTATTAATACAGGTATGTCTTTCTTAGCTTTTTGAGTGGCATTGTATAATCCTTGTGCCGATTGAGTTCCAATACCTAGTACTAAGTTTTTATCTTGTGAAACAAAACTTTGTGCTATATTTTCAGATAAAGACTGGTCACCTTGAGCATTTTTATACTCTACATCTATTTTATCCTTATATCCTTTTTCTTCCAAAGCTGCTATAAATCCCTCTCTAGCGCTGTCTAAGGCTTTATGTTCCACTATTTGTGATATACCTATCTTTATTTTTCCGTTGTCCTCTTTACTACTTTTTGATTTAGAGCTAGTATCTTCTGTTTTTGAACAGCCTGCTAATAGAGATCCCCCTAAAACCAGAGCTAAACTCAAAGATACTATTTTCTTACCTAGCTTTCCTACCATTCTACCATCCTCCTATTTAGTCTTTAATATAGTGTGCTAAACAAAAACACTTTTAAGTATCCTACCTACATATACTTATCTACTATTCTACAAACCTACTTAACTCTTTATTACTAAAAAGTGTTAAAGTAAAAGTGCATAACTATATAATTTAACTGAATTATATAAAAAAAAACATTTCAAGTCAATATTATATACAAAGTACGATATTTTTCCTATAAAACAGGTACACATCTATGTCCTAGTCCAACGACAACTTCATTTAGGTGTAAAAGTCCTATACTCATAAATATACATACACTTAAATGTTCACCATATCTAGCTATACCTATCTTTCCACCTACATTTAATCCATTAGCTTTTGAAGCTACTTGTACTATAGCTTCTCTTGTTGCTCCTGCTACTGCACCATCATGCACTAAACATTCTTTTGTTATACCACTACGTCTTGATGCTACTACTGACCTTTCTATTATCTTGTGTATTGAAGATATAAGGTCTCCACCTATATCAACTCCAGCAGTAATTATTTCTTTTTCTTTAAAGCTATTTATTAATTCTTTTTCTTCTTCTCTAGATGATAATGCTATTTTTATAGCTGCTTTAGCTACATCTATACTATCAAATTTCATAAATTAACATCTCCTTTTTCTTTTGATATAAAGTAAAGCTTAATCTAAGCACTATATAAGTCTTATTTTAAACTTACAAAAATAAAAGTATTATAATTGTCGGTTATCGAATAAAATAATCTTCAACTATATTATAATTATATTAGATATATATTGATATAAGAAATCATTTATAATATAATTCCAAATATTTTACCCATATATTTAAAATAAGAATATAAAAAATACTATAAATATAAGATAATGACTTTTATATTTATAGTATCATAATTTTATCGTCTAAAATTTTAATCTTAAAGTTTTACTACTTAGAAAGTAGATATGTCGAATAAATAAATATTATCCATCCATGCACTGGATAAAATACATAGAAGAAATATTTTATACTTCTACCTCTTTCTCCATTATACATTGATATAGGTATTAATGTAAATATCATCATCCATTGATAATTATTATATAAAAGTGTTTTAAGCGTAAAAGATTCAGCACCAAATATAATGGATAAAGAAAGTATTGCATAAGCTATAAACATAATGCTCTTTTTTTCTCTAAATGCATAAAATATAACTCCTACTAAAATGAATATTGGTCCTCCTTCTACAAATATCGAAAGTGATATTAATATAATTATTCCAATTATTCCAGTTACATATTTTTTATCATTTTTTATTTTTTCAATTAAAGCAAGAATACTCAACGTAACTGCAAGAGTTAGAAAAATGTTGTTTATTATCATAGCGTCATCTGGTCTACTAAAGTATCTATTAATTATTGTGTTTCCTATTTCAGTTATAATCCCCCATATATATAGCCTTGTTATATATTTTTTTCTACTTCTAGTTTTGAAAAATCCTTCAACCGATAAAAAGATAAACATTGGTGCTACCGTTCTGCCCAAGTATTTGAACCAAATTGGCATTCCCATAAAGTTCAAATATGCATACAAATGATCTAGTACCATAAATATAATTCCTATTATTTTTAATTGAAACGAATTAAGTCCTTTTTTCATTTTTTCACCTCTTTTCTTAAGTTTAACTTTTTATATTTTTAAAAGACAGTACACTAAGTAATTAGAATCTTAAAATAAAAATTTGGTACAACCACATAGTAATATATCTCAATTTAAAATCAGATGGGATAAAATTCCCATCTGATTTCTTATTTTAAATACTTAAATATCTGTAAATTTTAGTTTTGTTTTATACTATTTTAAAGCCTCCATCTTCTTAATATATATTGTTCTTATAACTAAGAAGTATATTATTTGGAATACAAGATAACCACCTGCTACTGTTAAGCCATTCATAATTAGATTTTTTTGTAACATTGCTCCTAGTGGTTTTAAGGCAAATAACGAATGTACAACACCCACCACAAAAGGCAAGAAGAATATGATACCTGTCTGTTTAGTTATAATAGACTTAATGTTTTTCCTTGACGCTCCTATATTTCTTAGAATTCCATATTCTATATCATCTTGTTTTATGTCGTTAAATAATTTAAAGTAAATTATACTTCCAGCTGCTATAAAGAACAAGAATGCTATAAAGAATCCTATGAATAATGTCATTCCCATTGTACTTCTTTGTTCTGTATAAGGTATAATTTTAGAATAATAGTAGCCATTTTCTCCACTTACATGTTTATCTTCTGATTTAATTATTTTACTTTGTATCTCTTTAGAAGCCTCTAGTGAATCTTTCCAGTTTTTCAGCTTCATACCATGATATGTCATTACTTGTTCTTCTGAAGCTTTGTTAGATATATCCTTAAACGCTTCATCACTAATAACTAGAAGATCCGAATATTCTGTAAATGTAACATTAATTACAGATTTATATATTTCTTCTTTTATTTTATATTCTTTTGTACTATCTCCTATACTAAGCAATAGCTTGTCTTCATTTAATATTTTCTTCTTTTTATTATTGTCTTTTTTATCTTCAAATTGATTAGGATCAAATGGATAGATATATACTCCTTCATCTTTATTTAATTTAAGCTGTTTACTTCCAATCTTTTTAGCAATTTTATTATATTGAGAATTTGATATAGCAGTAAATATTTGTTCCATTTCTTCCTCATTGTTACCACTAGATACATTTTTAATCTTTCTTGTAAGTTCTATTCCATCAACCTTATTATAGTAATCTACATTTATATTATGTTTTTTTAATATATTTTTAATTTCAGTAACATCTATATCTTTAGACTCTTTACTTTCTATAAAGCTAATTTCATCTGCCATACCCATAGATGCCATCTCAGGTATTTCTGTAAAGAACGTATATACAGTTTCTGTAGCTGTAAAAGTTATAGCCCCTAATATAGCCGCTAAAAATAATACCTTAGCAGTATCTTTTAATTTGAAAATCATTTGAGATAATGCTATCATGTTAGTTTGTTTATAAAATATACTCTTATTATTGCGAAGTCTAGTTGTAATAGCTAAACTAAACTGAGTAAATATAAAGTATGTTCCAGTTATAACCAACAATATTACTGGAATGAAAGCTGCCACTACTTGTATCGGTTTTATAGTCGAAGCTATAAAATATCCTGCGCCTAGAAGTCCAACTCCTAATAAAGATTTTAGCACTGAAAATTTAGGTAATTCTTTAGGAACTTTATTAGACTTTATTTGTTCAACTATTTCCTTACTTTTTATTTTCACAAGCATAAAAGCATTTATAAGTTCAAAAAGTACAAAAAATACTATTAATGTTAATCCTACAGCTTTTAAAGATACACTAAATGGAATGTTTCCTCCTAGAAACGATCCCATAATAAGGAAAAATAGCTTTGAAAAAGCGGATCCCAAAATAATACCTGAGAGTATAGATACAATAGATATTATTGTACTTTCTACCATAACATATTTTTTTATTTGTCTAGTAGTCATCCCGAAGAGAGAAAGAAGTCCAAATTCTTTTCCTCTAGACTTTATAAACATAGATATAGAATACCCTACAAATAATACAGTGAAAATTACTATAATTATTTGACACGCTATAAGTCCTTTGTTCAGAGCTTCTATCATAGCTTTACTTCCAAACTGTTTTGCTAATCCTTCTCCTCCTTCTTTCACTACTTTAGAATTCATTACAAAGTTAGCAAATATAAAAAATACAGTTACTGCAAATGTATTACTTAAATAATACATTATATATCTGTATAAGTTTCCTTTCACATTTTTAGCTGCTATATTAGATAGTGTCATTATAGTTCCCTCCTAGAAGAGAAAGTGAGTCTAATATCTCTTTAAAGAATACTTGTCTACTTGAACCCTTTGTTATCTCTAAAAAGAAGTTTCCATCTTTTATCATTATTATTCTATTACAAAAGCTTGCAGAAAAGGCATCATGTGTTACCATTACTATAGTTGCTTTTCTTTCTTTATTCATTCTTTCAAGTGACTCCATTAAGTCATATGCTGATTTAGAATCCAAGTTCCCAGTAGGTTCATCAGCTAGTATCATAGACGGTTTACCTATAAGTGCTCTTGCACATGCAGTTCTCTGTTGCTGTCCACCTGATACTTCATAAGTTCTTTTGTTTAATATACTATCTATTCCCAATACTGATGCTATTTCCTGAACTTTTGTTTCTATTTCTTTTGTTTTTTCATTATTCATTACTAGCGGTAATATTATATTTTCCTTTATTGACAACGTATCTAGTAAGTTAAAATCTTGAAATATAAATCCAAGCTCATTTCTTCTAAATAATGCTAGTTCATTTTCATTTAATTTATGAGGATTTTTTCCACCTATTAGAACTTCTCCTGATGACGGTTTATCTATTGTTGCTAGTATATTCAAAAGTGTACTTTTACCACTACCAGAAGGACCCATTACTCCAACAAATTCTCCTTCTTCTATAGTCATATTAAAATTATCCAACGCTTTTACAGATATCCCTTTACCTTTCATTCCATATATCTTAGATAAATTCTTAGCTTCTAATACTTTCATTTTCTTACCTCCTATAGTTTACAATCATCTAAAAATAGTTTATCAAATGCAAATATTAAGTAATTATTTTCAACATAGATAAAAACTTTCTAATAACTTAATCTATAACTAAATTAAACTAATCTATTATAGTCATTAGAACTTATGACAATGTAATTTACATTATTATTATAAAAAAATAAGAGAAATCATTGTATTGATTTCTCTTTCAAATATAAAATATTTTCTTACATTATTGTCATGTTTATATCTTCCTTACTCATTTAAGTATATGCCATTATTGAAAATTATCTATTTTTCTTATATATATTTTTCTTACTATTAAGAAATATACTAATTGAACTAAAAAGTATCCAAATATAACTGTTAATCCATTAATAAGTAAGTTCCTTTGTAAGAAATTTCCCAACGCTTTTAATGCAAATAATGAATGAGAAGTACTAACTATAAAAGGTAAAGAAAATATAATTGCTATTTGTTTAGTTATTATTCTTCTTATATCAGATTTTGATGCTCCTATTTTTCTAAGGATACTATATTCCATACTATCTTGCTTCATATCATTAAACAACTTAAAGTATATTATACTTCCTGACGCTATAAGGAACAAAAGTGCTATAAAAAGTCCTATAAACATTACTACACCTAAGCTACTTCTTTGTTCAATATAGAGATCTGCTTTAGTAGAATAATGACCTTCATAACCTTTATTCAAATATTGTCTTATTTCTTTGACAGCCTTATAAGAATTTGATCCATCTTCAAGTTTTATTCCATAATACTCAATTAATTGTTCTTTAGATATATTTTTTAATATTTCTTCGAACTCTATATCATTAACAGATAAAACACCACTATATCGAATTCTTAATGTGTTCATAGGAGTCTCATATATTTTTTCTTTAATGTTATATTTCCTTGTAGTATCATTTATTTTAAATTCTAAAATATTCTTGTTCAACATTTTCTCTATATACGTTTCTTTCCTAGGCTCTAACTCCCCTACCTCTTTAAAAGGAAAAGTATATATTATTTCATTTTTATTTAATCTTATCTGTTTATTATTAGATTGTTTAGCTAACTTATTATATTGGGAATTGGATATTAAAGCTAAACTTTTATAATATGAATCTTTATTATCTACTTCCTCTCCAATTTTAATTTCTACTCCTTTAACCTCGTTTAAATATTTCACCTTCAGATCATACTTTTCTAGTATAGACGTTATTTCACTAATGTCTATTTTTCTATTTATATCTTCCTTGGAGTTCACTATTCCTACATCATCTGGAGTACTCATTCTTATTGCTTCTACAAATTCAGTAGAAAGAGAATATACTGTTTCAGTAGCTGTAAAGGTAATTGCTCCTAATATAGATGCTAAAAATAACACTTTTGCAGTATCCTTTAACTTAAATATCATTTGAGATACAGCAACTATATTTGTCTTTGTATAAAACCTAGTTATATTTTTTTTAAGTAGATTCGTTAGTAATATACTAAACTGAGTGAATATAAAGTAGGTTCCAGCTATAACTATAAGTGTAACTGGTATCATTCTTGATATTACACTAACTCCATATGCATTCCAAGCTAGTACATATCCTACTATTAATAAAGTAATTCCTATTAGAGATTTAAATATTGAAAATGTAGGTACTTCTTTTATAACTTTATTTGACTTTATTTGTTCTATTATTTCTTTGTTTTTTATTCTAATAAGCATCACTATATTTATAAATTGAAATAATAGCAAAAATATAATAAGTGTTAACTTTGTAGCTTTAAACGAAATACCAAATATAATATGTTTCTGTAAAAGTGCCCCTATTATAAGAAAAAAAAGTCTTGAAAACAATATTCCTAAAATGATACCTGAGACAATGGATATACTTGATATTATTGTACTTTCTATTAATACATATTTTCTTATTTGATTTTTAGTCATTCCAAATAATGATAATAGTCCAAATTCTCTCTCTCTAGATTTCAAAAATATAGATACCGAATAAGTTACAAAAAATAATGAAAACATAACTATTATGACTTGACACATTATAAGACCATTATCAATACTACGACTAGCTATTTCTGAGGGACTAGTTATTTTTTTGGGATAAAATACAAAATTAGAAAATATAAAAAATATAGCCACTGTAAGTGTATTACTTAAATAATACATTACATATCTATATGCATTGCCTTTCATATTATTTATAGTTATATTGTGTAGTTTCATTATAGTTTCCTCCTAAAAGAGAAAGTAGTTCTTATAAGTTTTATATATTGTTAATTTTCTAAACAATCAAGCTTGATAAATCTATAGAATTTAAAAAATCAAAAAAGCTATAGACTGATTTGTCTTTCTCATTATAAATCATTACTTATATTATTTTTATATTATAACATAAAAAATAAACATGATTCTTTTTTAGTATTGCTCCATAAGAATCATGTTCATTATTTTCCATTATTGATATTATAAAGTTTCTATTTTCCTTATATATATTGACTTTATTATCAAAAAGTATATTAACTGAAATACAAAATATCCTGTCATTACTATTAATCCATTAGTTAATAAATTACTATTTAATAGATTTGCTAGTGACTTTAATGCAAATAGTGAATGCACTGTACTAATTATAAAAGGTAAGAAAAATATAACGCCTATTTGCTTAGTTATTATCTTTCTTATATCATTCTTTGATGATCCTACTTTTTTAAGAATACTATATTCTACACTGTCTTGTTTCATATCATTGAATAACTTAAAGTATATTATACTTCCCGATGCTATAAAGAATAAAAATGCTATGAAGAATCCAATAAATAATATCATTCCAAAGGCATTTTTTTGTGCAGTATAAGGTTCTATTTTATTAGAATAGTATCCTTCATAATCCTTTCCTAAGAATTGTCCTATTTCCTTACTTGCCTTGTAAGAATCTTCCCAGTTATTCAGTTGTATTCCATAATATTTAAATAACTTTTCTTTAGGTATATCTTTTAATATTTTATTAAATTCATCATCATTCATAACTAAAATCTTGTTATCTTCAAGATATGATCCATTTATAGGCTTCCCATATAATGTTTCTTTAACTTCATATTTTTTAACATTACTATTTATATCTAAGTTTATTCCTTCTTCTTTTAGTCTTTTTTCTTTTTCTAACATTTCATCTTCATTAAATCCTTTTACTGGTTTAGAAGAAAAGATATATACTATTTCATCTTTATTTACTTTTACTTGCTTTTCATCGGATTGTTTAGCTAATTTATTATATTGAGAATTAGATATTATGTTAAAGTCCACAGTATTAGGATCATTTTTATCTTCATTTTCTTTATTTGCAATTTTAGCTTCTATTCCTTCTATATTATTTAAATACTTTACATCTAAATTATGCTTCTCTAATATGGATTTTACTTCTTTAATATCTATTTTATCATTAGTATTTTTCTTAAGCTCTACTATTCCTATATCATTTGGAGTACCTTCTGTTACTCCATTTGTGATTTCAGTAAAAAGTGAATATACCGTTTCTGTAGCTGTAAAAGTAACTGCTCCTAATATAGATGCTAAAAACAACACTTTTGCAGTATCTTTTAACTTAAATATCATTTGAGATAGTGCAACCATATTTGTTTTTGTATAAAATCTACTGTTATTTTTCTTAAGTCCATTTGTTACTGCTATACTGAATTGAGTAAATATAAAATAAGTTCCGATTGTAACTATAACTATAACTGGTATCATTACTAATACAACAAGGGTTCCCCTTGAAATCCAAGCTATACCGTATCCGATAGCCAGCAGTATAACTCCTATTATAGACTTAGTCTTAGAAAACTTAGGCACTTCTTTAGGTATTCTATTCGATTTTATTTGCTCTACTATCTCTTTGCCCTTTATTTTAAAAAGCATAATCATATTTATAACTTCGAATAGCACGAAAAATATTGCGAATGTCAATCCTATAGCCTTAAATGAAATACTAAATGGAATGTTATTTTCTAAAAATTTTCCTATTATAATGAAAAATAGTCTTGAAAGTCCACTTCCTAAAATGATTCCTGAAACAATAGATACGAATGATATTATTGTACTTTCTACCATAATATACTTTCTTATCTGATTCTTTGTCATTCCAAATAGTGATAACAATCCAAACTCTTTTCCTCTAGACTTTAAAAATATAGATACTGAATAAGCAACAAATAATATTGTAAATATAACTATTATAAATTGACACATTATAAGTGCATTAGTAACACCTTGTTGTGCATTTCCATTCCCTAATCTTTTAACGTTAGTTATTTCACTCGGATGAAATATAAAATTAGCAAATAAAAAGAATACAGTTACCGTAAATGTATTACTTAAATAATACATTATATATCTATATAGATTACCCCTAATATTTTTTACTGCCATATTAGATAGTGTCATTATAGTTCCCTCCTAGAAGAGAAAGTGAATCTAATATTTCCTTAAAAAATACTTGTCTACTTGACCCTTTTGTTAATTCTAAGAAAAATCTTCCATCCTTTATCATTATTATTCTATTACAAAAACTAGCAGCAAAAGCATCATGTGTTACCATTACTATAGTTGCTTTTCTTTCTTTATTCATTTTTTCAAGTGATTCCATTAGATCATATGAAGATTTAGAGTCTAGATTTCCAGTAGGCTCATCAGCAAGTATCATAGACGGTTTACCTATAAGCGCTCTTGCACAGGCAGTTCTTTGTTGTTGTCCACCTGATACTTCGTAAGTTCTTTTGTTTAATATACTATCTATCCCTAACACTTTCGATATTTCATTAACTTTTGCTTCTATTTCTTTCGTCTTTTCGTTATTCATTACTAATGGTAGTATTATATTTTCCTTTATTGATAACGTATCTAGTAAGTTAAAGTCTTGAAATATAAATCCTAATTCGTTTCTTCTAAATAATGCTAGTTCATTTTCATTTAATTTATGAGGATTTTTTCCACCTATCAGAACTTCTCCTGATGACGGTTTATCTATTGTTGCCAGTATATTCAAAAGTGTACTTTTACCACTACCAGAAGGACCCATTACTCCAACAAATTCTCCTTCCTCTATAGTCATACTAAAATTATCTAACGCTTTTACGGATATTCCTTTTCCTTTCATTCCATATACTTTGGATAAGCTTTTAGCTTCTAATACTTTCATTATCTTACCTCCTAATCTTTAAGTGAATTCTCAATAAGTAATTATCTTAAAAATGATAATATTTTTTTAATATTTAATCTGCATTAACTTAATACAATGAATTTGAATCAAAATTCTATTTTTAATATAGTCTATAGTCTTATTATAAAAAATTAAGAGAAATCATAGTATTGATTTCTCTTTCATACATAAGTTATTGCCTTACATTATTGTCATATTTACCTATTCACTAGCCAACTAGTAAATATCATCATTTTAAAGCATTTATTTTTCTTATATATATTTTTCTTACTAATAAAAAGTATATTAATTGAAATATTAAATACCCAACCATAACTGTTAGACCATTAATCAGTAAGTTTTTTTCAAAAATATTTTCTAGTAATTTTAAAGCAAATAACGAATGAATCGTACTAACTATAAACGGTATGAAAAATATTACAGCTATTTGTTTTGTTATTATTTTTTTTATATCAGATTGTGATGCTCCTATTTTTTTAAGAATACCAAACTCTACACTGTCTTGTTTTATATCATTAAATAACCTGAAGTAAATTATACTTCCTGATGCTATAGAAAATAAAATTACTATAAAAAGTCCTATAAACAGCATCATCCCCAAAGTATTTTTTTGCTCAGTATATGAATATATCTTAGCGTGATAGCAATCTCTATAGTTTACTCCCATAAATTTTTCTAACTCTCTACTACCTTCATAGGAGTCTAACCAGTTATTTAATTTAATACTATAGTAATTAACTAACTTATTTTGAGGTGTATTTATTATTATATCTTTAAACTCTTTGTCGTTAATTACTAACATATGTCTCATATAAATAGGTGATTTATATATTTTCTTCTTAATTATATAGTTTTGAGTTTTATCATTAATTTTTAAGATTGAATTATCGTTCATTACTTTAGATTCTAGTAATTTGTTGTTATCATAAAATTTAATGTTATCATCAAAATAAAAAATACATATCATTTCTTTTTTATTTATTTTTAATTTTTTCTCTCCTATTCTTTTAGCTATTTTATTATATTGAGAGTTAGATACTAGCATAAATTTACTCATATATTTATTATTTTTATCATTTCCAAATATCTCGTCAGCCTTTATTCCTTCAATCTTATTAAAATATTTTATGTTAACATTATAGTCTTTCAATACAGATTTTATATCCTCAATATCTATATGATCTCGAATATTCTTATCAGTTTGTAGGATCCCTATATCATCTGAATAATGTTCTACTGTCATCATTGGTGTCTCTGTAAAAAATGAATATATTGTTTCTGTAGCTGTAAAAGTTACAGTACCCAATATGGATGTTAAAAATAAAATTTTTGCCGTATCTTTCAGTTTAAACATTATTTGAGATATCGTAATCATACTTGTTTTTCTATAAAATCTTTTAGTATTTTTCTTAAGTCCATTTATTATAGCTATACTAAATTCAGTAATTATAAAATACGTTCCAACTATAACCATAAATGTAGTTAACGCTATTTGTAATGAAATATTATTTAATCTTGTTATCCACGATACAGCATATCCGGCTATTATTAGTACAATCCCTATTAGTGATTTGATTATAGAAAATGTAGGAACTTCCTTTGAAGTTTTATTTAGCTTTATTTGTTCTATTATCTCTTTGTTCTTTATTTTTAAAAACATTATTACATTTATAACTTCAAATAATATAAAGAACAAAATAAATGTTAATATTGTAGCTTTAAATGAGATTCCAAATGCAATACTACTTTTTAAAAATGCTCCTATTATAAGAAAGAATAACTTTGAAAATAAAATTCCTAAAATAATTCCTGAAGTAATAGATGCAACTGATATTATCATACTTTCTATTAACACATATTTTCTTATTTGATTTATACTCATTCCAAATAATGATAATAAGCCGAATTCTTTTCCCCTATACCTTAAAAATATAGATATTGAATAAGTCACAAATATTATAGAAAACATGACTATTATAATTTGACACAATATAATTCCAATATCAATGTTATTCTTTATACTAATACTAACTCCTTGGATATTCGTTATTTTTTTTGAGTAAACCATAAAGTTAGAAAATATAAAAAATATAGCCACTGTAAATGTATTGCTTAAATAATACATTATATATCTATATAAATTTTCTTTTATGTTTTTTAGTGCTATATTATATAATCTCATCGTAGTCCTCTCCTATTATACAACCTACAATGTTATTATAAAAAAATAAGAGAAATCATTGTATTGATTTCTCTTTCACATGTAAGATATTATCTTACATTATTGTAATCTTAAAAATACTTTAACTATTTAGTTAAGGATAAAATGTATAATATATAGCTATTTTTACACTATATCGTATAGACTTCTTCCTTTGTAAAATACTATAGTTATTTCCGTCCATTCGCCTTCTTCAGATTTTACCGATATATCATGTCCTAATTTATTACATATAGTTTTAGCAAGATACATTCCAACACCTGTTGATTCTGAATATATTCGTCCATTTCTACCTGTAAAGAAAGGATCAAATACCTTACCTAAATCTTGCTTAGGTATACCCACTCCTTTATCCTTTATAGAAAGTATTGTCTTTTCAGCGTCAGTATTTACAGTTACTAATACACTCTTATTTTCACTTTCTTTAACTTTAGAATATTTTATACTATTTGATATTATCTGTCTTATAACAAACTTTATCCACTTTTTATCTGTTTTTACTTCTATATCTTCCTTAACGTCTATTTTAGGATAGATAGAGTTCATTATAAATGTATTTTTGCTTTCATTTATAATATTTCTTACTACTTCTAGTATATTTACTCTTTCTACTTTAAAGTCTTGTTCAAAATCATTTACTCTTAGGGTATAAAGTGCCATCTCAAGTCCATGTGATAGTTTCTCTATCTCTTCTTTCATACTAGCATAGTTTCTTCTAGCAGTTTCATCTATATTTCTATCTTCCTCATTTTCCAACATAAGTTTTATTACTGATACAGGAGTTTTCATTTGATGTATCCATCTACTTTTAAAGTAAGTATAATCTTTATAATTTTCTCTATACTTTTCAAGCTTATTCTCATAACTATCATAATTTTTAATTAGAAGCTTTTTAAATAGTTCATGTTCTATACTATTATCTTTAGGTAGCTTAAATATTTCATTTGAATTTTCATTTTCTTCAAGTGCCATATTTAACCCTTTATAAAAACCATGTTTTTTGCTATAGTCTATAACTATGAATACTATAAGAAGTATAGTTGACAATATTAAAGTATAAAGTATATTATCTGTACTTAATTTTTCTTCTCTTATTATTAAATCTAAAGATATTATAAATATAGTTAATCCTATACTTATAAAATATATTAAAAAGTATGAAATCCTATCTTTTAAATACTTTATAAAATTCAATACTAATCACCTATTCCCATGTTTTAATCATTTTATATCCCTGACCTCTTTTAGTCTCTATTGCATTATATATTCCTATATCTTCAAGTCTTTTTCTAAGTCTAGTTACATTTACTGATAATGTATTATCATCTACAAATTCTACATCATCCCATAAATCTTCTAAAAGCTTCTCTCTAGGTACTATTTCATTTAGATTATTTATAAGGCTGTATAATAAAGCAAACTCTTTTTTACTAAGTTCTACTTTTTTGTCTTTCCATTCTACTATATTTTGCTTTATATATAAGTACAGTCCATTTACTTCAGTTACTTCTTTAGACTGCTTTTGTGCATATTCTCCATAAGTTCTCCTTAAAACTCCCTTAATCTTAGCTATAAGTAAGTCAAAAGAAAAAGGTTTAATTATATAGTCATCTCCGCCATGTTCTATAGCCATAACTTGTTCCATATCTGAAAATCTAGCAGATACAAATATTATTGGTACTTTCGATATTGCTCTTATTTCTCTACACCAAAAAAAGCCATCAAAATTAGGTAAATTTATATCCATTAATACCAGATGAGGATCTGCTTTTAAAAATTCACTCTTTATATTAGAGTAATCCTTAACAGTTATTGCTTGATATTCATATTTCTCAATTCTGTCTTTCATTAGGCTTTCCATTTTCTTGTCATCTTCTATTATAAATATTCTATACATGTTATCACCTTAGCTTCTAAAATGTATTAACTATACTATTAGTTTAGCTCATTATTTCAGGGATATATTTAAGATATTTATTTTTTTCCTTTTCCTATACCTAGTTCTCTAGCATAGTAAAATAAATATTGTTGTGCATATCCTGCATATTTTCCAAACTTATCTTGAGCATATTCTTGTATAGCCTTTAGTTTAGTCTCTTCATCTAAGTAAAAATACTCCATAATTCTTTTAACCCATATATCTATAGGAAAAGCATCCTGTTTATCCATAGAAAATAGCATTATACAGTCAGATACTTTTGGTCCTACACCTGCAAATAGCATCAATTGTGTTCTAGCATCTTCTGTAGACAAGTTTTTTAAATTATATATTTCTATTTCATTCTCTGATACTCTAGCTGATGCACTTACTATATATTTTGCTCTAAATCCTGTTTTACAGTCTTCTACTTCTTCTACAGTCAATTTTTTTAGTTTACCAGGCTCAGGAAATCCATAATATTTTTTTCCATTATACTCTCCTATATATTCACCATATCTTTCACTTAATATGTCTATAGCTCTTTTTATCATAGGAATTCTATTATTTGCTGATATTATAAATGATATTAAAATCTCCCATTCATCTTGTTTTAATATTCTTATACCATGTCCGAACTTTATAGCCTCTTTTAGCACAGAATCTTTTGCTAGCTCTTTTTTTATTTCCCCATAATCTGTATCTAAATCAAAGTAGTTATACCATATATTTTTAAAATCCTCTATATTCGTATTTGAAAGTATAACATCATTACCTTCTTTTTTTACATTTATCACTCTATTATAAGCTACTCCAGTAAAACTTCCATCTGATTCTTCATTCCATCTAAAACATTGTCCACATTCAAATATATGCTTTGGCTCAAAATCTTTTACACCTTCTATTATTACTTTTCCGTTATTTTCATAAGCGTTGTATTTCATATTACTCTTCTCCTTTCAGTTAAATATATAAAATAACTATAATAAATAATATTTTAATTTATGTATTAGGGTATCGAATTCTTTATTACTAACCTTTAATTTAAGTAAAAGTTTATATACACATATAAAATATAACCATTATATTATAAAGAAATCATAAACTTTATATAATTTTAAGACAATATTTAAATAATTCTCAAATCTAAGTTTAAAAATAAGCAAATATATAATATTTAAGAATATAAAGTATTAATATATAGTTTTAACGTTACACATACTAAATAACCTTAATATACTTACTTTCTAAAATTTATTCTATCAAATATCTTTGTCATAATTCCATTATTTATTTTTATCTTTAATTATTAAACAATTTAAAAGTAAAATAAAAAACCTTCTTTAACTATTGAATTTCTATAATAGAAATCAATTTAAAGAAGGTTTTAATATAATATATTTTAATCTTTAAAAATATCTAGATTTATTTAATTAATTTAAGTTAGCTCATTATGTTATGCTATTTATTTTTATATTAAAATTACTAGTTTTAAACTATTAAAATTTTAGCAAGAAGATCAGTATAGTATTTTCAGTATTATTAAGATTTAATTAGTATAATAGATTAAGTTATTATTTTATTATCTTTTTTAGGTTCTAATTTTTTTCCTGATATCTTGTTTACAATTATAGCTATTGCTCCATCTCCAGTTATATTACATGCAGTACCGAAGCTATCTTGTGCAATATATAAAGCTATCATCAGTGATGTTAAAGTTGGTGAAAAATGAAGCATACTTTTTAAAAGTCCTAAAGCTGCCATTACAGCTCCTCCTGGAACCCCTGGTGCAGCAACCATAGTAACACCCAACATCATGATAAATGGGAAAATCATTCCAAAAGAAAAGTCCATTCCATTTAGCATCATTATAGCAATTGCACAACTTGTAAGAGTAATGGTACTACCAGATAAGTGAATTGTTGCACAAAGTGGAACAACAAACTCTGCAATTCCATCATCTACACCATTTTTCTTTGTTTGACTTAAAGTTACAGGAATAGTAGCTGCAGAAGATTGAGTTCCAATTGCTGTAAAGTACGCTGGAATCATATTCTTAATTAAACTAAATGGATTAGCTCCTCCTAAAGTTCCTGCAATAGTGTATTGTATTATGATAATTGCAGCATGAAGAAGAAGAATCATAACAAATACTTTTGCAAATACAGATATAATAGCTGCAACTTCTCCTGCATAAGTCATGTTAGCAAAGATCCCTAATATGTGTATTGGCAATAATGGAATAATAATATTAGAAATGAGTTTTTCTACGATTTGTTGAAATTCATTCATAAATTTTTTAATTGTATCACCTTTAATTGTAGCTATTCCTAGTCCTATAGTAAAAGCAATTAAAAGAGCTGTCATAACTCCCATAATAGGTGGCATTTCTACTTTAAAAAATGGAGCTAAAAGTGATTCTTCTGGGTTACTTGCATTTAATGTAAGATTTTTAATATTCATGATCTTAGGTAAAACAGTAGTACTTGTTAAATAAGCTAAAGATCCAGATGCTATTGTAGATATATATGCGATTCCTGTAGTAATTGCAAGAAGTTTTCCTGCACCTTTTCCCAGCTCCCCTATACCTGGAGCCACAAATCCTATAATAATTAACGGAATAGCGAACTCTAAAAAGTTGCCAAAAATACTACTAAAAGTAACAAATATTTTTATAAACCACTCTGGAGCAACCTTACCTACTAAGATACCTATAATAATAGCAATAATCAATTTAGGCAATAGACCTAATTTTTTCATTTAACAAACTCCTTTCTATTTTTTATAATCGATTATGATTATATCAAACAATGTCTTAGTTATGGCTAAATTTTGCTATGAAATCGTTTTCATGATTGTTATACATTATATGCTTAATTAACCTTTCTTGTTATGAATCATCTTTTGCTTATAAAGTAATTACTTATTTTATCTTAAGTATAATTGATAAACTTTTTTACACCTCCTTACACCCCTGTGTTTCAATCAAATACATGTGTATTTTTTTAAACTAGCACATATTTTTTTATAAAGTACCTTATACTTATATTATACACATTTTCAGAAAAAAATGATTGTTATTTTTTTGAAATTAGTAAATTTATCTCTTTATATGTATACTATACCCGGACATTTATACCTTACACATGATATTTTAAAATTTATTAATCAACTAATATTTTTAATCTTTAAATTTTTATGAAAAAAATAACTCTTTAAAAATTATATATAAATTTAAATAATGCTCATTTACAAAAACTCCATTTATATTAAATTTCAATATAAATATTTTATGTTTTTGAGTTTTTATTATCTTAATTTTCATCTTTAATCTAATTTAATGTAAAGTTATGGAAGTTTAAATGTTGACTCTTTTGTAAATCAATATAAGTAATATGAGTTTTATAAAATTCATTAGCTTTTTTTATAAAATTGAACTAAATTTAAATACTATTTTTTCTTTCGTATTTAATTATTTTTTAATTAGATAAGATAGCTATGTTCGTGATTGAAAGTCATTTTGGGAATAACAGTAAATATTTTTTCCAAAAAAAATGTTGATTTTATAAATGCAAACATGTATATTAGTGGTATAGATAGTATTTCATTTTAGTTCAGAATTTTATACACATGTATGTGTTATGCGCACATTATCTTAAGGAGGTTTTTATATGTCTAGTAAAGTATTAGATAAGTTTTTAAAAGAAAACTTAAATGATTTAAAGGAAAAAGGTCTTTATAATGTCATAGACCCTTTAGAAAGTGCAAATGGTCCTATAATAAAAATAGGAGGAAAAGAGCTAATCAACTTATCTTCAAATAATTATCTAGGCTTAGCCACTAATGAAGAACTGATTAAAGCTTGTAATGAAGCCACAACAAAATATGGTGTAGGTGCAGGTGCTGTTAGAACTATAAATGGAACACTAGATATCCACATTAAACTTGAAGAAAAACTTGCCTCATTTAAGCATACAGAATCTGCAATCGTTTTCCAATCAGGATTTAACTGTAATGCTGGAGCTATTCAAGCAGTTATGGATAAAAATGATGCTATTCTATCAGATGAACTTAATCACGCTTCCATTATTGATGGATGTAGATTATCAAGAGCAAAGATTATTCGCTATAATCACTCAGATATGAATGATCTAAGACAAAAAGCAAAAGAAGCAAAAGAGTCAGGTCTTTATAATAAAATCATGATAATTACTGATGGAGTATTTTCCATGGACGGTGATATTGCTAAACTCCCTGAAATCGTTAAAATAGCAGAAGAATTTGATCTTATTACCTATGTAGATGATGCTCATGGATCAGGAGTATTGGGAAAAGGATCAGGAACTGTAAAACATTTTGGTCTTTCTGATAAAGTAGACTTTCAAATCGGAACTTTATCAAAAGCAATAGGTGTTGTAGGTGGTTATGTAGCTGGTAAAAAAGATCTTATTGACTGGCTAAAAGTTAGAGCAAGACCATTCCTATTTTCTACCTCTTTAACACCAGGTTCAGCTGCCGCTTGTATAAAAGCTATTGATATATTAACAGAAAGTACAGCTTTACATGACAAACTTTGGGAAAACGGGAATTACTTAAAAAAAGGCCTAAGAGAACTTGGATTTAATATAGGAAATAGTGAAACTCCTATTACTCCTTGTATTATTGGAGATGAAAGTAAAACTCAAGAGTTTAGTAAAAGACTCTATGAAGAAGGTGTATATGCAAAATCTATAGTATTTCCAACTGTTCCAAAGGGAACTGGAAGAGTAAGAAACATGCCTACAGCAGCTCATACAAAAGAAATATTGGATAAAGCTTTATCTATATATGAAAAAGTTGGAAAAGATCTAGGTATTTTATAAGCATCATAGCTTAATGCAGTTTCATATAGAATATGGAGGGATTTTATGAAAAAGATTTTTATAACAGGAGCATTAGGACAGATTGGTGCAGAATTAGTAATGAAAATGAGAGAAATTTATGGCAATAGTAACGTAATTGCCACAGATATTAAAATAGATAAAAATCATAATGTTTTTCAATCTGGTCCTTTTGAAATTCTTGACGTAACAGACGCAAAGCTAATGAACGAATTAGTAACAAAATATAAACCAGACACTATTATTCATTTAGCGGCACTTCTATCTGCAACGGCAGAATCTAAACCGTTACTTGCATGGAATATTAATATGGGTGGACTCGTTAACGCTTTAGAAGTAGCAAAAGAACATAATTGTAAATTCTTTACGCCTAGTTCCATAGGAGCTTTTGGTCCTTCTACTCCAAAAGAAAACACTCCTCAAGATACACTTCAAAGACCTACTACTATGTATGGTGTAAATAAAGTAGCTGGTGAATTACTATGTGACTATTATTATCATAAATATGGGGTAGATACAAGAGGAGTTAGATTTCCAGGATTAATTTCTTATGTTGCTCTTCCAGGTGGTGGAACTACTGATTATGCCGTAGACATATACTATGAAGCCTTAAAGTCTGGCAAATATACTTCAAATATTGCAAAAGGAACTTATATGGATATGATGTATATGCCAGATGCATTAAATTCAATTATAGATCTTATGGAAGCAGATAGTTCAAAATTGATTCATAGAAACGCATTTAATGTTACATCTATGAGTTTCGATCCAGAAGAAATTGCTTCTGAAATCAAAAAACATATTCCAACTTTTACTATAGATTATGATGTAGACCCAGTAAAACAAGCTATAGCAGAAAGTTGGCCAAATTCCATAGATCCATCATCTGCTATAGAAGAATGGGGATTTAAAGTAAAATATGATCTTCCTAAAATGACAACTGATATGCTTCAGAAATTAAAAGAAAAAGGTATTGGTAGATAAATAACTAAAATGATAAATTGAATAAGTAAATAATTCTTATAAGATAATCCCGTATAATTTGATTATACGGGATTACTTCTATAACATATTATCTATTTTGTAGTGGTGAACTACCCTTATATATTATACGCTACTTAGATCTCGATAAATTTAAGTGTTTTCCTATACTTGTCATAATATAGTCTTTTTCTGAAGAACTATCTACAATTCTATCTTTCATTGTAAGATCTAAAAAATCTTTAGCTTCTTTTTTTATATTATCTTTCTTTATTAAAGCATTTACTACTGTAGTATGTTCATAGTTTTCTTTTAAAATTACAACCTCAGTTCCCTTTCTTTCACTTGCTTTTTTAGCATCTTTATATCCAAATAAGATTCCTATAGGATTATCCTTACTCCCCGATATTATATTTGACTCTATGTTATTTTCGGAATAGTTATTTATATTCTTGCTTAATTTATTTAAATACTTCCAGGCTTCTTGTTCTCCTTTTAGCTTTAAAATTGAAGATACTATTAAATAACCTGATCCAGTTGTTTCTGGATTTGACATTGTTATTAGTCCCTTATATTCTAGCTTTATTAAATCTTCATAGCTTCTAGGGATTGAAAGATTTCTTTTCTTAAGCTCATTATTATCAACTATGATTATAGGCTCCCATATATCATTTCCTATCCAAGTAGGAAGTTCCTCTACTCTTCTGAAGTTATTAAATATTATTTCTATATCCTTAGGAATATAGGTGTCAAGTAGTCCCTTTCTGTCTAGTGTTAGTAAACCTGAAGGGCTTATTCCCCATACTATATCAGCTTTTGTATCTCTTTTTTCTTTTATTAGTTTATTTAAGATAGTTCTATTACTTTCCCTTACTATTTTTAAGTCAACATCAGGATATTTTTTATTATAATCTTCAATATATTTTTTTACATCATTTTCGTCTAATGATGTGTATACTACTAACTCTTTTTTATCTATATTGCTTTTCTTTGTATTAACACTACACCCTGTTATGAATACAAAGATTAAAAAAAGTAATGTTATTAAAAAGAATAATTTTTTTATTCTCATTTCTATCCTCACTTTCTATACGATCATGTAATATCTCAATATGAGTATAGAAAAGAGTTATTATGAGAGAGTTATATATTTGTAAAAACTAAGTTAAAGTTTAAATTAAAAAAAGCTGACTATATAGTCAGCTCTTTTTGATATAATTTTGATATATTAAATTATATTAAGAAATAATATAATGTTTGTCTATTTATTAGTATATTCCTTGCTCAGTCATAGCTTTTGCTACTTTAGCAAAACCTGCTATATTAGCTCCAGCTACTAAATTATATCCATATCCGTATTCCTCTGCTGCGTTCATAGCATTATTATGAATGTTAATCATTATTTGATGTAACTTTTCATCTACTTCTTGTTCTGTCCATGCTAATCTCATACTATTTTGTGTCATCTCTAAAGCTGAAGTAGCAACTCCACCAGCATTAGCTGCCTTAGCAGGTCCAATTAAAACTCCGTTATCTTGTAAGTATTTAAGAGCTTCGTTAGTCGTAGGCATATTAGCGCCTTCTACTAAGAATTTTACTCCATTTGCTACTAATTTCTTAGCTTCTTCAATTGTAATTTCATTTTGAGTAGCACATGGCATAGCTATGTCAACTTTTTGTCCCCATGGTTTTTCTCCTGGAAAGAATTGTACTCCAAATTTATTTGCATAATCTTCAACTTTATCTCTACCTGAAGCTCTCATTTCCAGCATATAATCAATTTTTGCACCAGATATTCCGTTTGGATCATAGATATACCCATCAGGACCTGAGAGTGTTACAACTTTTCCACCTAATTCACTAACTTTCTTAGCCGCTCCCCAAGCAACATTACCAAATCCTGATAATGCCACTGTTCTTCCTTCTATTGATAATCCTTCATGCTTTAGCATTTCTAAACAGAAATATGTTACTCCATAACCTGTAGCTTCTGGTCTTATTAAACTACCGCCATATGAAAGTCCTTTTCCTGTAAGAACTCCATTTTCAAATGCTCCTCTAAGTCTTCTATAATGTCCATATAAGTATCCTATTTCTTTACCTCCAACTCCAATATCTCCAGCTGGAACATCTACATTTGGTCCAATATGTCTGTATAACTCTGTCATGAAACTTTCACAAAATCTTCTTATTTCATCGTCAGATTTTCCCCTAGGATCAAAATCTGCACCACCTTTACCTCCACCTATTGGAAGTCCTGTTAGAGAGTTTTTGAAAATTTGCTCAAATCCTAAGAATTTTAAAATACTTAGGTTAACTGAAGGGTGAAATCTAAGTCCTCCTTTATATGGTCCGATAGATCCATTAAATTGAACTCTATATCCACGATTCACATGAACATTACCGTTATCATCAGTCCAAGGTACTTTAAACATTATAGCTCTTTCTGGTTCACAAAGTCTTTCTAGTAAATTTGATTTTACAAACTCTGGATGTCTTTCAATAACTGGTTCCAATGTTTCTATTACTTCTTCTACAGCTTGTAAAAACTCTGGCTCATAAGAGTTTCTGCCTTTTACCTTCTCTAGTACTTCTTGTACATAATTGTTCATTTGTTTTTCCCCCTCTATATTTTTATATATATTATAGTTTTATTACTAAAAAAAATCAATTAATTTTTATGCATTTTGTAAAAAAAAGTATAAAAAAACTTTTTTATGTAAAATATTCCCTTAAGGCCCATATTTACTGTAGTATTTAAAATAAAAAATATTAATAATTAATTAAATATAGTTATTTAATTATTAATATTTTGTTATACATTATTTAAAAATTAATAATAATGAATAATTACTTATTTGTTTGAATATATTTAATATTTAATTAATTACAATCCTTTTAATAGTTACGTTAACAGCTAATACGTTTATAGATGTCATTTGCTCTACTTCTTGTCCAATTTTTTCTTGAACTTTTTTTATAAAATCTGTTATTTTATTTCCGTATTTTATTGCAACATTTAAGCTTATAACTACCCCTTCTTTGTAATTCTTAGTATATATGTTATATATCTTATGAATACCATCAGAATTATTAGCTACAAACTTTGCTAAGTCTCTTATAACGCTATCTGAAATAGTATATTTTCCTAAATAGCTAAATGTAGGCCTTACTACCGTCTTTTCATATACCTGCTGCTGGGTAGTATCTTTATCCCTGAATATTTTTAATGTATCTATAAAGTATCCAGAAAAATCTTTTTTCACTTCAAAAGTAGGTACTGGAATAACATGTTTTCCTTGTTTTTTCCTATATTCTTGAGCTATTTCTATTTCTTCTGGTGTACATATCTGTTCTACATATATCCTTGACTCTATAGAAGGAAGTCCTAAAGCAATGACTATCTTGTCCACCATTTTATCTGAAGTTCCAAGTACAAGTATAGACTCTGGATTCATCTCTTGTATTGCCATTCTAACATCTAATCTATGGTCTTTATCAGAAAATAAGGCTCTTTTCACTGCCCTTATTCTAGATTCCTCTCCTTTTGCTGACTTACCAGTTATTATTTTATTTCCCTTTATAAACAGCCCATCATCAATTATATATTCTATATTAAGTTCCTTTGCTAGCATTATAGACTTATAGCTTTTACCTGTTCCACTTCTTCCTATTAAAGCTACTATTCTCATGTTATTGTCCCCCAATTATTAAGTGTAAATTAGTCAACGATATAATTCTATCATATATAATATTCTAAGTATGTCGAAGTTTCATTAAAAAGAAAGCCTGACGTACTTCTTTTTACGTCAGGCTTTTACATTTTCTAAATTTTAAATACATTTATCTCTTTATTTAGTATATTTGCAAGATCATTAAGCTTACTTGAGGATTTAGCAACTTCTTCTATACTAGAAGTCTGTTCTTCAATTGAGGCCGATACTTCTTCTGAAGCAGCGGCAGCTTCTTCTGACACTGCTGATATGTTTTCCATAGAAAACACTATTTCTTCTTTATCTTGGCTCATAGAATGAACATAGTTATCTATACTCTCAATTTTTTTTGTAATTTCTTTTATAATATTACTTATTATATCAAAAGACTTGCTAACTTCAAATACAGACTCTGTTTGCTCCTTAGTTATTTCTTTTACCCCATTCATAGCTTTTATTGTATTTCTACTTTCACCCTCAACATCTAATATTACTTCTTTTATTTCATCTGATAACTTCTTAGAATCATAAGATAATGTCCTTATTTCTTCTGCTACTACTGCAAATCCTTTACCATATTTCCCCGCTCTCGCTGCTTCTATTGATGCATTCAGTGCTAATAAATTTGTTTGGTCTGAGATTGAGTCTATGGTTTGCAATATTTCCTCTATATAGTTTATCTTTTTATCTAAAGATAGTATAGCTCCTTCTATTCTATTAGTACTTTCATTACTTTCTTTAGTCTTTGTTTCTAGTTCTTTTACCAAACCTGCACTTAATTCACTAGTTTTCATTATATTTTCTGCTGACTTCATCATTGTCTCTGAATTATTACTAAGTTCTACAAGCTTATCTGATAGTATAGATACAATTTGAACTCCTTTTTCTGTATCTTGTGCTTGTTCAGTTGCTCCTTTAGCTATTTCTTCTATCGCTCTAGATATTTGAGATGCTGACGCACTGTTTTCTTCAGAGGTAGATGCAAGAAGCTGAGCCGAATTTGTCACTTCACTTGAAACTTTTTTTACATGTATAATAAGATTACTTAGTTTATCCACCATATTATTGAAACTTTCACTAAGCTTTCCTATTTCATCTCCATTTTTAACCTTACACTTCACATTAAAGTCTCCATCTTCCAATTTTTCCATATTTTTGACCAACGTATTAATTGGATTTGTAATCGACCTAGCAAATAAATAGGCAACTACAGCTCCTACTATTATCGTAATTAATCCTATAATTAAGGTACTATTTAAAATCCCCCTTGCTTCTTGACTTACTTCACTAGCATATATATTAGATACCACTTTCCAGTTTAATTTTTCCAGATTGTTTATAACTGCATACTGCTTCTCCATATTTCCATTTTCCCTAATTTCATAATCTACAAGTGATTTATTTTCTTTTATAGCTACTAATAGTTCTTTAGAATTTGAAGTCTTTCCTACATTTGCTTTATCTTTATGTGCCATAACCTTACCTTTTGAATCATATATTATAGCAAATCCTTTCTCGCCTATTTTTATATTTTTTATTGTATCTGAAAATCTATTTATAGGAACATCTATTCCCATTACTCCTATGATGTTATTAGTATTATCATAAACTGGGACAGATACTGCTATCATAGTTTCTTTAGTTCTTACGTCTATATAAGGATCTGACCATGATATGTCTTTATTTTTCATAGCTCCTTTGTACCATACTCTTTCTCTACAATCAAAATCTTCAGGTGTTTCTGTCTCTGGTATATGATAAAACTTTCCATCAGTTGTGCCTAGATATATATTGGATACATTGTAGCTTTTTATAAATCTATTGAAGTTATCTATTATTTCTCCTTCATACTCTGGATTATTTACAAGTCTATCAGCCTTAGATATATGTGAGATTAGCTTTAAACTACTCTCTATTTCTGTTATATAACTGTTTATATGATTACTTACTTCATTTCCTATAGATTTTCCTAAATCTTCATATTCTCCATCTATTATATCTATAGATGTTAAATATGCCCCCCATCCAGATGCAATTAGTGGAATTATTATGAATACAATCATCACTAATATAATCTTACTCCTAATTTTCAACCTGACTTTTTTCATTTTTTTCACCTTACCTATTTTCAAATTTCCTTTGAATGTCTTAGTTTTGTTTGTCGTAATCATTATATTATTCAATATAAAAAAAGAATGTAAATAACTGTAAATTATTCACATTCTTTTTTTACCAAAATATGATATAAGAAAGCTTAATATCCTTACATAGACATTGAAACCTTTATTTTTAAATTCTAAATACATTTATTTCTTTGCCTAATTTATTAATTCTTTTTTATTATCTTATTAATTTATTTATATTCCTAATAATGAATTTTATTTTGTGTCTTTATAAATTATTCAAAAAGTATTTGTTATAGGATTGTTTATACCACATTTATTCCAAACTATTTATTAAGATATTAATTCATAAACCTTTAATTAAATCCAAAAACTATAAAAAAACTTGGACTAGTCCAAGTTTTTTATAGTTTAAATGTATTTATATTATCATCTAACTTATTTGCTAGATCATTAAGCCTACTTGCAGCATCTGATACCTCTTCAACTAAAGCAGATTGCTCTTCTACTGATGCTGTAACTTCTTGTGAAGATGCTGCCGTTTCTTCTGATACTGCTGATATACTTTCTATCGAAGACATAACTGCTTCTCCATGATCATGCATCTCATTAAAGCTATCATTCATTATATTTATTTCTTCTGTGACTTGATTAATTAGTTTGTTTATCATACTAAATGCTTTATCAACTTCAAATACTGATTCTGTTTGTTTTGCTGTTACTTCCTTTACTTCTTCCATTGTATCTACTGTATGTCTACTTTCATTTTGAACATTTAGTATTATTTCTTTTATCTCATCTGATGACTCTTTTGAATTATAGGCCAATTTCCTTATCTCTTCTGCAACGACTGCAAAACCTCTACCATTTTCTCCCGCTCTTGCTGCTTCTATTGATGCATTTAATGCTAATAAATTTGTTTGTTCTGATATTGAGTCTATTGTTTCTAATATATCTCCTATAGATTTTATTCTGTTATCAAGATTAGTTATATTTTCTTTAATTTTATTAGTGCTTTCATTATTTTGTTCAGTTTTTATTTTAAGTTCATCTACTACATCCTTACTTGCTAAACTAGTATCAATTACATCTTTAGTAGTTTTTAATATTAAATGTAAGCTTTCATTTAACTCATTAATCTTACATGATAGTTCAGTTACTGTTTGTACACCTTTTTCTGTGTCTTGTGCTTGTTCAGTCGCTCCTCTAGCTATCTCTTCTACCGCTCTTGCTATTTCAATAGATGAAGCATTATTTTCCTGTGAAGTGGCCGCCAATATTTCAGCTGAATCTGTTACTTCATTAGATATCATTTTAATATTAGTTACAAGATTTTTTAAGTTCTTTACCATTTCATTAAAACTATAACTAAGTTTTCCTATCTCATCTTTACTATCTATCTCTATATTTATATCAAGATGTCCACTTTCAACTTTTCTCATATTATCAACTAATTTATGTAATGGTTTTGTAAGTTTCCTACCAAATATGTACGCTACAATTACCCCTATAATAGCAGTAAGTATTCCTATTACAAGTGTACTTCTTAAAATATCATAACTTTTAATTCTTCCTTCACTAACATCTATAATAGACATTACTTTCCAATTAAGTTTCTCTATTTTTTTAATCATACCTATTTTGTGTGATTCAACCTCATTCTCATCTACATTATATTCAACATAAGATTTATTAGACTTTATAGCATTTGATATTTCTTTTATATTTGTAACCTCACCAACTATGCTTTTGTTCTGATGTGCAAGTATAGTTCCTTTTTCATCATACACAGCAGCATGACCTTTTTTTCCTATTTTAATATTACCTATAGTATCAGAAAAAGATTTAAGTGAGATATCAAGCCCCATAACTCCTACAAAGTCTCCATTATTGTATATAGGTAGAGCTGCCGTTACTACAGTTTGCTTTGTAGCTGCATCTATATATGGATCTGTCCATATTAGTTTCTTTTCCTTAACTGCTTTTTTATACCACTCTCTCTGTGTTAAATCAAAATCTTTTGGAATTTCTGCTTCTGGAATAAAACGCATTTGTTTATCTTTCGTTCCCACAAAAACACTAGTTATGTCTTTATAGTTTTTTCTAAAAGATTCAAAATTTTGTAGTAACCACTCAACTGAACTAGAATCTTCTAATATTTTTTCTACGCCAGATATTTGGGACATTATTATTAGATTTTTTTCCATACTTTCCATATAATTTTCAACATATCTATGTACTTCATTTCCTACAGTTTGTGCCATGAATTTATGCTCTTCTTCAATGATTCTAGATGATCTTACGTATGATCCAATACCTAAAATAAGTAAAGGAATTATTATAAGTATAGTCATCATAAGGATGATTTTGTTCTTGATGTTTAAACTAATACCTTTCACTTCTTAGCCTCCTTTTACTAACAACCATAGAAGAATTATACGAAAAATAGTATATATTGTCAATAAAAGTATTTGTTAGTAAAAGATATATTATTTAATAATGAAAATAGGGATACTAACCTTCTGAAATGAAGTTAACATGATAAGCACACAAGAGTATGACAAGAAAATATAGACTAGCATATTTTACAAGTCTATATTTTAAACATTTTCTTCTTTTTCTTTTAAAAGGAATGCAATAGTAAGTAAACTTTCGCTTAGTTGAACATTTTCTACTACAACATCTTCTGGAACCTTTAAATCAATAGGTGCAAAGTTCCATATAGCTTTTACCCCACAATTTACAACCCTGTTTACTACATCTTGAGCTTGACTTTTAGGTGTAGTTATAACAGCTATATCTATTTTGTTCTCTTTAGAAAAACTTTCAATACTATCGATATCTAATATATCTATATCCCTTATTGTAAGCCCCACAAGTTTAGGATTTTTTTCAAAAAGAGCTAACATTCTAAATCCCTTATCATCAAAACTTTTATAATTTGCTATAGCCTGCCCTAAATTTCCTGCTCCGATTATTATAGTATTATATTTTTTCCCTAGGCCTAGTATATTTCCTAGTTGGTTATAGAGATCTTCTACATTATATCCGTAACCTTGTTGCCCAAATCCACCAAAGTTATTAAAGTCTTGTCTTATTTGCGAAGCAGTAAACCCAGTAAGCTTACTGAGCTCATATGAAGATATCCTTGTTACATCTTTTTCCAGTAACTCCCCTAGATATCTATGATATTTAGGCAATCTCCTTATAACTGCCATCGAAACTTTCCTATCTTTGTTCATTTGAAACTTCACCCACTTTTAGTTAGATTTATACAAATCCATGTATTCTTATGATATGTATTTTATCATCGAGTTAAAATTATGTCAATGTTGAAATATACCCATTCGCAAAGGTTCTATAGTATACAGGATACATATAGATTTTATATTTATTCAACATATAATTAAAATTCTATTCACATTTTCTTTTAGTTAGTTTTTTTGTTAAAATTATATTATTAATATATTCTAGGAGGAAACTAAGTTGATAGTACTATCATGTAACAATTTATCTAAAAGTTATGTAGTAGACAAAATTCTTGATAATATTACTTTTTCTATAAATAATGATGAAAAAGTTGGTTTAGTTGGACTTAATGGAGCTGGAAAATCCACTCTTTTTAATATATTAACCGGAAACGTCTCTATAGATTCTGGAAATATATTCATTTCAAAAGAATGTAAGTTAGGCTATCTTGAACAACAAACTTATATAGAGAGTCAAAATAGTATACTAGACGAAGCTATGGAAGTTTTTAAGCCTATAATAGATATGGAAGAGAAGCTAAGAACACTTGAACAAGAGATAAGTATAGAAGCACAACAAGAAAATTCAAATAAATTAGAAAAATTAATGGAATCTTATTCTGTTCTCTCAGAAGAGTTTCAAGGAAAAAATGGTTATGGATTTAAAAGTGAAATTAAAGGTGTCCTAAAAGGACTAGGTTTCACAGATGATCAGCTTGATAAGCCTATTCATCAGTTAAGTGGTGGTCAGAAAGCTAGAGTATCTTTAGCAAAGCTTTTATTAGAAAAGCCGGATATTTTATTATTAGATGAGCCTACCAATCATCTTGATATACAAGCTATAGATTGGTTAGAAAAATATATTAGAGAATATAGAGGTGCAGCTATAATAATATCTCATGATAGATATTTTTTAGACAATACGGTATCTAAAATATTCTATTTGGAGAATTCTAACTTGTCTATTTATAACGGTAACTATACTACTTTTATGAAAAAAAGAAAAGAAGAGCTAGAGCTTCTTGAAAAAAAATATGAAGAACAACAAAAAGAAATATCTAGACAAGAAGATATCATTCGTAGATTTATGTCCTACGGCGGTCAGAGATATGTAAGACAAGCTCAAAGTAGACAAAAAATGCTTGATAAAATGCAAAAGTTAGACAGTCCCGCTGCTAGTAATAAACGCTCCAAGATAAGATTTGAACCTAGTATTCAAAGCGGAAACGATGTAGTATCTATAGAGAACTTAAGTAAGTCTTTTGAAAACATAGACCTTTTTAATAATGTTAGTTTTAATATATATAAAGGAGAAAAAGTAGGACTTATAGGTCCAAATGGTATTGGTAAAACTACTCTTTTTAAAATTATCATGGGTAATATTTCTCCTACAGATGGTAGTATAACTCTTGGTCACCATGTAAATATAGGATACTATGATCAAGAACAATCAGATCTAAATAGCCAAAAAACTATAGTAGATGAAATATGGGATGATTATCCTAACTTAAACCATTACCAGATAAGAACTCTTCTAGCTCAATTTTTATTTTTAGGAGACGATATATTTAAGGATATATCTGATTTAAGCGGTGGTGAAAGAAGTAGAATTTCACTTCTTAAGCTCATGTTATCAAAGTCCAATTTCTTACTTATGGACGAGCCTACTAACCACCTTGACATAGACTCTAAAGAAGTTTTAGAAGATGCTCTTCTCAATTATGATGGTACATTACTTGTAATATCACATGATAGATACTTTTTAAACAAAGTTACCAACAAAATACTTGATCTATCTAAATGTGGAATTACAGAGTATTTAGGAAACTATAGTTACTATCTTGAAAAGAAAAATGCATCTTTATCTGTAGAAGATGAAAATAGTAATGAAAAGACTAAGACTCAAATCAAAGCAGAACGTAAAAAAGAAAAAGAACAAGAAAAAATTGAAAGACAATTAAGAAAAAAAGTAAAGCTTCTTGAAGAAAATATATCTAAACATGAGGAAAGTATATCAGAACTTGAAAATCTCATGTGTGATCCTAATATATATTCTAATCATCAAAAAAGTAATGAGATTCATCAAGAAATTTTAAAGCTTAAGACAGAACTTGAGAATCTCTACACTGATTGGATGGATCTAACTGAATGTTAGCATATAAGCTATAAAAAAGTATGACTTTACATGACTTTAAAAAACTCTCACTTATATAAGTGGGAGTTTTTTAGTCAATATCTCTAAAAGGATATGAAAACTCCATATTATCTGTTACTAAATCAACTTGAAGATTATTGTATAACACATAAAAATAATTTAAAACAACTTAAAAATAGCTTAAGAAATTAACCATTATATATAATCCTAGTAAAACAATTCCAAACCATTTATTTAATCTTTCTTTTGATAGTATAGTTCCAATTCTAAACACTAAAAGTACAGCTAGCATAGATGGAAAATAAAGTTTAAAAAATTCAGGAGATACTTTTATACCTTGTTTTGAAAATGAAGCTGAAGCTCCTACCACAAATAATACATTTAGTATATCTGCTCCTATTATATTACCCAAAGCAAGATCACCGTGTCCTTTTCTTGATGCCGTAACTGCTGTTATAAGTTCTGGTAAAGAAGTTCCAAATGCAACTATAGTAGCAGCTATTACACTATTAGGTATATTAAATCTTATTGCACATTCTTTTATAGCAGGTATTACTATATTAGAAGACAGTATTACTATTGCTATACCTAGTATTAATCCTAAAATTTCTTTCAAACTTTTTTTGATTTCATAAGATTCTGTACATGTAGCATCATCTAAAGCGCATTCATCTTTATACGTTTTAGTCCATTTTATTGATAAAAATATGTAAAGTAATAACAATAATAAAAATAAGAATCCTACATATCTACTAATAGTCCCTCCTGAGATTAACATATTACTCAAATTACTATAAGGTATAGAGAAAATAACTAATAAAACTCCTGCACCGAATTGAATCCATCCGTGTCTATTTGTAATTTCTTTATTTATTTTTAATGGTGATATTGTAGTTGCTATACCAATTATCAGTGCAGTATCACATATAATAGATCCTACTGCATTTCCAAGTGCTAAGTCAGGATTTCCATGCATTGCAGAAACTACAGAAACCGATACCTCTGGAAGTGTTGTTCCTAAACTCACAATAGTAGCCCCTATAATCATTTTAGGTATTCCTATAGACTTTGATATATCAACAGCATTATTTACTAATATATCTGCACCTTTACCTAAAGCATAAAAAGAAATCACTATAATTATAGCTAATAGTGGTAAGCTGAAGTTACTAACTAGTACTTCTATATAAGATTCCATAATTCTCCCCCCCATAATGAAAAAAACCTATGTACAATATAAATATTATTGCACATAGGTCTAGTTAACTCAACTTAAAACCTTATTCTTTTATTTTTTATTATATGGCTTTACTATCTTAAATCTCTCTTTTATTTCACTCAATTTCATAGAAAATTTCATAGAAATATCTTTTGCCTTTTTACCTTGTATAGCATCATTCATTTCAACAGTATATACCTTGCTATCACTTTTACCTAATAAGGCATATTCATTTTCAATGTATTTCTTATCTTCATCCCATACTTTTTTATCATATACTTTTATAGAGAATAATTCTTGCTTATTACCAGAGTCCTTATCTATATAACTAAATTTAATCCAATTTTCTTTTCTATTTTCTTCATAAAATTTTGAAGTATCTATAGTTATACTATCGTCCCAATACGTAGGAAAGTCAAAGCCAAGTTCTATATTATAGTTATAATAGCTTTCGCTGATAGGTATTAAGGATTCTTCACCATCCCATTTGCACCATGTGGTAATCCACGGAGTATCTATCATGGATTCATCTTTTTTATCTATGGGCGCTCTCATAAGAGGTATTTCTATAATACCATCTTTATCTTTATCCCTACTTTTTTCCAAATAAGGTTTTGTAGTTTTATCATTGCCATTAATTTTTTCATCATAAAATACATTTTTTAATTTTCCGTCTTTCATAACTAATAACTCTGTTATTCCAGAATGGGCACCTACTCCATTATCTATAAATATTCCCATCTGCTTATCAGTAGCATTGCCTACCTGTATTGAGTATGGCTCAAAAGAAGATTCTAAGCTTACACCATTTATATGTTTAAGTTTGTTATCTTTCCATTTATATAGTTCAGCCGATGAACCATTTGTAACTTTATCCATTTTTATTAGGACAAGTTCATCCATTTTATCTCCATCTAAATCAGTTACAATAAAGTCTGTATAATAGTCCCTAAATATTTCTTCAAATTTTTTATTTTTTAATTTATATATACTGATACCTTTGTTTGAATTTTCACCGACTTTAAGTCCTACTATAACTTCTAACTTGCCATCTCCTGTTAAATCTTTGTAAACAATCTTATCAAATTTTTGACCTACTGACTTTATCTCATCATCTTCTTTCCAATTACCTGAGATTTTAGAAAGAAATAATACTCTTAAAGGATTCTTATCTGTTTCTACCTCATAAGGTACAGCAGCTTTTATTTCTCCTTTTCCTTCAATATCTATAAATTGAATATTATCTTTATTAGGCCCTTTTCTTAAAGAAGCAAGCTTTGAGCGTGATGGTAGCTGTTTATTTATTATAGGCTTTATTTTTTGTATATCTTCACTATATTCCACTTCTTGTTTAGCGCCTATTAATAGATCTTTAGTATCTTTTTGCTTTTTGGAAACATTATGGATAGATAATGCAACAAGAAAAATAGTTACTATAAACACTATTGAAAGTTTTTTTATCATTTTTTTTCCTCCTTCTTCAAAAGAGAAAAGAATATAATAATATTATAATAATTTTTAAAACAAATTTGGGTTACAAAAAGGTTAATTTATAACTTCATTCTATAACTTTTACGGAATATAAAGTTATATTTTCCAATATATAGGCATATGTTTAAACAGTTCAGAAAGGTTATATATGAATATAACTTATTTTAATAGTTATGTAAACCTTATGTGAAATTTTTACATTAAATATATTGTTAATATAAATTTAGTTTAACTTTTCCTAATTAGTACACATTTTATCAACACTATCCACAAACTTATTCACATTTGTATATCAAAAAGTAAGATATTCTAAAATATATTTCCACATTATACACATGTATGTTAATAATTATTTTTTTGTTTGTGGAAAATTTGTGGATTTTTTTGTAGAAAACCCTTTAAAAAAATCTAAATTTATACGTTTACATAAAATTTTCTTATAGTTTTAGATTGGGAACTGCATTTAAATCTAAATCTCCTATTTTCCCTTTAACATAATTATAATAAGCTACACATCCTATCATAGCAGCATTATCTGTACATAATATCTTTGATGGATATTTTATCTCAATACCTTCTTCTTCCCCTCTTAATTCCATAAGATTTCTTAGTCCTTCATTTGCAGCAACTCCACCTGCAATAGCTATTATATGATTACCACTCTTTTTTGATGCTTTTATAGCTTTCTCAACAAGGACTTCTATGACAGCTTGCTGAAAGCTAGCTGCTACATCTTCTACTACTATTTCTATTCCTTTTTGTTTTGAACTATTTAAGTAATTTAGAACAGCTGATTTTAATCCACTAAAGCTAAAATCAAATGTGTCTTCATCTAAATAAACTCTAGGAAATTCTATAGCATCTTTATTTCCTATTTTAGCAAGATTATCAATAATAGGTCCACCAGGATATCCTAATCCTAATGCTCTTGCAACTTTATCAAAAGCCTCTCCAGCAGCATCATCTCTAGTTCTTCCTAGAAACTCATATTCTCCATAATCTTTAACATTTACTAAGTGTGTATGTCCTCCTGATACTATCAAACATGTAAATGGAGGCTCTAGATCCTTATGCTCTATAAAGTTAGCATATATATGCCCCTCTATATGATTAACTGGTACTAAAGGAATGTTTTTACCAAAAGATAGTGCCTTGGCACTTGATATTCCTACAAGTAATGCTCCTACTAATCCTGGTCCATAAGTTACACCTATATTATCAATGTCATCTAATGTAACTCTTGCCTCATCCAAAGCATTTTTTATTATACTGTTTATATTTTCTATATGCTTTCTTGAAGCTATTTCTGGAACCACTCCTCCAAACTTCTTATGTACTTCTATCTGTGAAGAAATTATATTTGATAAAACTTCTCTCCCATTTTTAACTACTGATACAGAAGTTTCATCACATGATGTTTCTATTGCTAGAGTAATTATATTATCCTTTTCTATGCTAATATCCAAAACTATCCCTCCGATAAATTTCAACTTATTTTATATTATAACCTAAAGAGTTAATATATTGCCATATTTACACGTCTTTATTAAAATATTCAACATAAAAAAACTGAGCAAATGCTCAGTTTTAAATTTTCTATTCTTTATCTTCTAATTCCATAGACATATTACTTAATATTTCATCAGTTAAATCTAGTTCACATTTATAATCTTTCAAGTGTATACAGTTTACACAACTTTCTTCAGGTAATCCAACCGTTGCTCTTAGTTCCCATTCATTTCTAAATTGATGTTCACTACATCTAGCAGCAACTTTTCTAAGTTGTTCCATACTTGCCATAACTTATACCTCCTTTTCAAATTATCTATTTTTATTATTTGAAAAAAAGATAAGTTTTATTCACATCTTAAAGCTTCTATAGGGTCAAGCTTTGCAGCTTTATTCGCTGGATATATTCCAAAAAACATTCCAACTGCTGTTGAAAATAATACTGCTATTATAACAGTAGCAATAGATACTGAAGGTGGTATTCCTAAAGCAGAAGCTATTATCCACTGGAATATAAGTCCTAATATAGTTCCGATTATTCCTCCAACGCTAGATATAATCATAGACTCCACTAAAAACTGAAATAATATATCTTTTCGTGTGGCTCCTATTGCTTTTCTTATTCCTATTTCTCTTGTTCTCTCTGTTACAGAAACTAGCATTATATTCATTACTCCTATTCCTCCAACTAAAAGAGATATTGCTGCTATAGCTCCTATAACTCCTGAAAGTATTCCTAAAACATTATTAAGCATTCCCATTTGTTGCTCAGCACTAGTATACCTATAGTATTCTTTACCTATGTTTCTATGTTTTCTTTCAATAAATCTAATTATGTCATTTGCAGTTTTTTCTATAGTATCTCCATTTTTGAGATTTACTTCTACAAACTTATATTTATCTTCTATACCTAAACTTTTCATGCTACTTATAGGTATATACATACTCGTGGCTTCTTCCATGAACTGGCTACTTATTTTATCAAGTGTACCTGGTATCGTTTTGTATACTCCTACAATTGTAAACTTCTTTCCACTCCCTAGCTTGATTTTTTCTCCTATAACTTCTGTTCTTTTGAATAAATTTTCTGCTAGTTTTTCATCTATTACACATACATTTCGATTTCTCTTATTATCTGATTCTATAAAAAATCTACCTTGTGTAATATCAATTTGTTCAAGATTGTTATATTGCTCGTTAACACCTATAAGAGATACATTTTTCTTTTTACTTCCATTTATAGCTTTATCTGATAAACTTACACTAGGTGATATTGCCTTTATATCATTTTTAAATGCCTTTTGTATAGATTCTATATCATCATCACTAAACATATCCTCTTCTGTATATGATTTATCCAAATGCATTCTAAGTACAACTCTATTCGTTCCAAACTTTTCAAATTCAACACCAATCTGAGCTTGACTTCCTTCTCCTAAAGAAACTATAGTTATAACAGATGATATTCCTATTATAATCCCTAGCATTGTCAAAAAAGATCTCATTTTATTGCCCCAAAGACTAGATAGAGCTACTTTTATACATTCTATGAAATTCATTTATTCACCCCCATTGGATGATTAAAGATTGACTATATTTCTATTTTCAACTTCTTTATCCTCTATTAAAGCCCCATCTTTAAATACTACTATTCGTTTTGAAAATTGTGCTATTTCAAGTTCATGAGTAACTAGTACAATAGTTACACCCTCATTATTTAAACTTTGAAATATACCCATAACTTCTTCTCCAGACTTGCTATCTAAGTTTCCAGTAGGCTCATCAGCTAATATTATAGACGGAGTGTTCACCAAAGATCTTGCTATGGCAACTCTTTGTCTTTGTCCCCCTGAAAGTTCATTCGGTTTGTGGTCTAGTCTATTTTCCAGTCCTACCTTTTTTAATGCTTCTATAGCTTTTTCTTTTCTCTCTTTAGGAGGAATCCCTGCATACATCATAGGAAGTTCAACATTTTTTAATGAAGATATTTTAGGTAATAAGTTAAATGATTGAAATACAAAACCTATTTTTTTATTTCTTACACTTGCTAATTCTTTTTCTTCAAGCTCTTCTACATTTACTTGGTCTAATATGTACTTTCCTGACGTAGCTTTGTCTAAACAACCAAGTATATTCATAAATGTAGACTTTCCCGATCCTGACGGACCCATTATAGAAACAAATTCTTCTCTTTGAATCATCAAGCTAACATCTTTTAAAGCTTTTACTTCTATAGGTCCTGACCTATATGTCTTTGTAAGATTTTCTATTTTTATCATATTTGTCACCTTACTTTGTAGCTTTATTCCTGACTTTTTCTGAAGGATTTAATATTATTTTATCTCCAGCTTTTATTTTTTTACTTATTATTTCTTGATTAATGTCACCTGAAATCCCAATATCAACATTAGTTTCTTCTATCTTATTCCCTCTTATTACATAAACAACATAACTTCCATTCTTCTTTTGATATATAGCTTCATAAGGAACTACTAGTGCTTCGTCTTTACTAGCTATATCTATAGATACATTAGTAGTATATCCAGGTTTCAATATGTCATCAGTATTTTCTAAACTTATTTTTACCAATACATGGGCTTCTCTTGACGTACCTTGAGCTCCACTATTAGATACTCTAGCTCTTGGAGCTATATAAGTAACTTTTCCGTATATTTCTTTATCTTTAAACGCCTCTCCAGTAATTTTAGCAACTTGATCTATTTTTACATTCCTAATGTCATACTCTTTTACATTTACTTCTACTTCCAAATCCTTAGTATCACTTATAGTAAATAGTGGATTATTTCCTGTTGCAGGAACTCCAACTTTTGCTCCTGAAAATACTACTGTGCCATTTATAGGACTTTTAATATTTGATTTATCAAAAGCTTCTCTTTGAGTGTTTAGATTTATTTCTTGTATTTCTATAGTTTTCTTTTGTAATTCTATATTACTTTCAATATCTTCTTTACTTTGAGTTTCTATAGATGAAGACATACCATTTTGCATATCCTTATTAATGTTCTTTTGAGAATTAGCTGTGTTTTTAGCATTCTCTAGGCTCTTTTCTAAGCTCCTTAGCTTTTTCTTTTCTAGCTCTAAAGATAGCTCTGCTGATTTAAGTTTTGCTTTTAATTCTTCACTATTAAGCCTTGCTAATATCTTACCTTTAGTTACCACGTCTCCTTCTTTAACTAAAACTTCACTTATAGGATAAGGTAACTCTGAGATTACATTTGCTTCGTTTTTAGATTTTAATACTCCATTTAAGTCTAGAGTAGAGCTAAAGTTTTTTTCTTTTAATACTTTTACAGTTTCAAACTCTTCATTAGGATTCTTTACCTTTTTAGGAGCTTTCATAGCTCCTATAGAAACTATACCGGCGATTATAATCAAGACAGATACTATTGTTAAAAATTTCTTCTTATTGTCCACAAATATCACTCCTATGTCAAGATTATAAACAAAAAGTACTTCTAATATTCTTAGAAGTACTAATTATAATTAAGTAAAAAATTTCCTTATATTGTTATTGACCATTGTTCTAAATCCTATATATATCCCACACAATATATCCGTTCCTGATATGTCCCCGAATCCTACAACATCTTTTATACTTTCTAAAAGTTCTTCTTTATCTTCGGAATATATTATGTCTTTAATTATCTTCTTTATAATTTCCTGTGTCATGCCATTAGAACTATGCATTAACATACTATGGCTTATTTGTTCTATATCAAATTCCATATCTCTAATTATCTCTCTGTTTAAATTGTATATCCTACTCATATTAAGATTATAATGTATTCCCATATACACCAGAGTAGTCATGAATCCACATAAAAAATCATCTGAAGACGGAGTCATTCCAGGTCCAAATCCAATAATCTCCTTTGTATCCATAGATATATTATTTATATCATTTATGACTATTTTCGACAAAAAGTCCATTACCTTATTAAATATAAAGGAACTATATAAATTGTTGTGTATCTTTATATTAGATAAACTCTTAAATTCATCTATATAATCTCCTATGCTAAACATAAGAGGTGCTATACCTTCGTGCTTACCATAGTTGAATATTCCTTCTTCAAGTATTAATAAGTTGTTCATTATAGTTCTTTCAGAAGATTCTGACGATAACAATAGAGGTCTAGGATTCCATACCTCAGCACCATCTAAATCTATAGATAATCCCGCTGATTCTAATACTATTTCTTTATTAGTAAAAGTAACCTTCGTATTATATAATAGATTTAAGTCTTGAAAGTTAGAAACATCATTTATTACTATGGACATAGGCGCAATATATTTATGAGAGCCTAGAAAATATATTAAATCTTCATCCTCAGTAACAACCGTAAAAATTCCTCTATAAACAGATGATATATATCCGTTTAAAGTTCCTTTTTCTTCAATCTTATCTTTTAATTGTGAACATATATAAGTAGCTTGCATAAGACCATTCCTCAATATGTAAATAATATGTATTAGTTTTGTAACATATATATAAGTATTATTCATTACGCATAAATTGTCAAGTAAAGATTGGATATTAACATAAATTAAAGCATATATGTTAACTTTTTCTTCTTAAAAATTGATTAAACAATATAATATAAATTTTAAAATCTATATTAACATGTTCTAATCCTCTTTATTTAAATATACAGAATCTAATTTTCTTAAATATTTATTCTCATAATCTTTTAATACGTCTTTTACCTTATAGGATAATAACAATAAAGCAATTAAATTTGGAAATACCATAAGTCCATTAAATATATCTGCTAACTGCCAAACAACCTTCACTTCTAATACAGATCCTACAACTAAAAACGCTAAAACCAGTAATCTATAAGGCATTATGCCTTTTTCACCAAATAAATATTTTATATTAGCCTCTCCAAAAAAGTACCAACCTATAATAGTTGAAAAAGCAAAGAAAAATAATGAAATAGCTATAAAGTATACTCCTATATTTCCAAATCCTAGTTTAAAAGCATTCTGTGTAAGAGCAGATCCTGTTAATCCTGAATCTAAAGTACCAGATGTAAGAATTACTAAAGCTGTGATTGTACATATTATAACTGTATCTATAGTAACTCCTACTAATGCAGCTAAGCCTTGTTCAGCAGGATGTTTTACTTTTGCTACAGCATGGGCATGAGGTGTAGAACCCATACCAGCTTCATTTGAAAACAATCCCCTTGCTATACCATATCTAGCAGCTTGCATTACTGTTATTCCTAAAGCTCCTCCTCCAACAGCTTTCGGATTAAAAGCTCCAACAAATATCATTTTGAAAGCTGGTATAACTTTATCTATATTTATTATAAGTATTCCTAAACTTCCAAGTATATATACTAATGCCATTATAGGCACTACTTTTTCTGTAAAAGATGCAATTCTACTTATTCCTCCAATTAAAATAATACCTGCTAATATAGCGGTTATTATTCCTACAAATATCGGCTTTACGTTTATAGCATTTTTTACCACTTCTGCAATAGAGTTTGACTGTACCATATTACCTATAAATCCTAAAGCAATTATAATAGATATAGCAAAGAATCCAGCTAAAAATTTACTATTTATACCTTTCCTTATATAATATGCAGGTCCTCCTGTTATTTCATCTCCTACTCTTTCCTTATAGATTTGCCCTAGTATTGCTTCTCCAAAGTTAGTTGCCATCCCTAGTAATGCACTTACCCACATCCAAAATATGGCGCCTGGTCCTCCTGAAACTATGGCAGTTGCTACCCCTGCTAAGTTACCTGTTCCAACTTGGGCAGCAACTGCTGTTGCTAAAGCTTGAAAAGATGACATTCCGTCTTTATCTGCTTTTTCTTTTTTGTTGAACATTCCTCCAAATACTTGTTTAAACGCTGCTCCTATTTTTCTCACCTGGATAAATCTTAAATTAAAAGTGTAATAAATTCCTGTACCTAATAATAATGGAATCAATATAGGTCCCCATAAAATTTCGTAAATCATATTAAAAATTTTAGTCATATTTGTGACCTCCTTTTTATTTAATGATTCTTACATTATAGATTTTTTCTATACCTTGATTCCATTATATTACTTTTAAATATAGTTTTGTATAAAATTTAATATTTTTAGGTTGTGTATTCAGTATAATCATCGACAAAAAATATGTTTTTTTATTTATCCTTTCTCCACATAATCAGAGCGTTTTCATTATTATCTGAATAGTAGTTTGGTCTTATCCCATATTCTTCAAATCCAAACTTTTTATAAAGACTTTGAGCCGTAGTATTAGACTCTCTAACTTCTAAAGTCATATTGCTTATACCCTTCTCTTCACAAAGTTTTACAAGCTTTTCTACTAAAAGTGATCCTATTCCTTGTCCTCTATAATCTGGAGATACAGCAATATTAGTTATATGACCTTCGTCTATAATAATCCATACTCCAGCATATCCCACTACTTTATCTTCTTTTTTAGCGACTAAGTATTTTGCTAAGTTATTTTTTGTTACTTCCATTGTAAGAGCTTCCTTTGTCCAAGGTGTAGAAAATGATATTTCTTCTATTTTACATACTTGATCTATATCTTCTTCTTCCATTTCCTTAATCAATATGTTACTCATTTTTATCAACCTCACAATTTTTTTTGTCAAGTTCTCTTTGTGCCTGAGACTCTCTTAAATAATTAGGTACTAATGTAAGATAACTTTCTGTTTTTCCTTCCTTAGCTTGTGCCATGGTTAATTCAGCTATTGATGACGCCCTAGCCATATTAGCATGCTTTGGTGCAAATATAGATTTATCTCCAAGTTCCTTTATTATCTTATCTTTATATACTAATGTCCCATCACCATTAAATATGATATTTTCTGGTCTTTCCTTTAAGATCTTCATAAGTTCATCAACTTCTATAACCATATTTTCTCTTATAATATGTAATCCGCCACTTTCCCATTTGTATATTCCTGTGAATACTCTTTCTCTTCTTGCATCCATTATAGGAACTATTATTCCATTACTAAAAGGTATATTAAAAGCTAATGCATCTAAAGTAGAAATCCCAACTACATCTTTTTCTACAGAATGGGCCAAACTTTTAATTGTAGCAATTCCTATTCTAAGTCCAGTAAAAGAACCTGGTCCTTTTGAAACTCCAAACACATCTATTTCATCTATATTTAAATCAGAAGCTTTCATTATGTCCCTTATAATTGGCATTAACTTTTGAGAGTGAGTCATTTTATCATTTATCGTATATTCTCCTATTAGTTTTTCATCATCCATTATAGCTACTGTAGCAACTGTACTTGAGGTATCGATTGCTAATACTTTCATTATGATTTCAACTCCTTAATTATTTCATCGTATCTTTCTCCAAAACTATTTATAATTAATTCTCTATTATCTGAGCTATAACCTTTTCTTATTTCTATATTCAATCTCTCTTTAGGTAGTATCTCTTCTATCATACTTGACCATTCTATTATAGTAACTCCATCTGAATAAAAGTACTCTTCATATCCTAAATCATACATTTCATCTATTTCACCTATTCTATAGACATCAAAATGATATAGCTTATGTCTTCCTTCATATTCATTTACTATAGTAAATGTTGGACTAGTAACATAGTCATTTACCTCAAGTCCTTCTGCTATAGACTGAGTTAATGTCGTTTTTCCTGCTCCTAAGTCTCCATTCATACATATAATTTCTCCACCTTTAAGGAGCTTTCCAAGTCTATACCCTATATTTTTAGTTTCTTCAGGACTACTTGTAGTAATTTTTATCAATTGTTTCATCCTCTCTTTTATCCATTCAAAAATATTATATCCACTTTAACAAATATGTACAATAAAAAGACTAATAGAATTTATATACCTATTTCTATTAGTCTTTTTGCATTATTTTATAGTTCATAATATTAAGCAATATATTATATCCTCAATAAATCCTATCAACTATCAAGAATTAATATATTTATTTACTAATTATACTCCCTAATCTTTTATATAAAGGCATAGTTACTAGTGACACCAAAATTCCTTTTAATATATTAAACGGTAAAATTCCAAATATAATAAATGTTTCAAAGCTTACTACATACTTATTAACTGCCTTAGCCATGTCTATATATGCTTGAATAGGTAATCCATATAATTTAGCATAAAAAGGTATTAAAAATACATAGTTTAATACTGATGCCACTACACTCATTACTATAGTTCCAAATAACATACCTCTTACGGCACCTTTAAAATTATTTGATCTACTATATATATATCCTGCTGTCCATACATATATAGCCCCTACTATGAAGTTTGCTATTTCTCCGACTCCTAAAGTAGTGGTACCCTTTAGTCCAAACTTCAATAAATTCTTTACAAGTTCAATAACTACTCCTGCAATAGGACCTAAAGAAAATGAACCTATTAGTGCAGGTAAATCACTTAAATCGATTTTAAGAAACTCCGGTGTAAACCACATAGGTACTTCTATATACATTATTAAAAATGATATTACAGACAATACTGATATTTTCGTTAATAATGCAGTACTAATTCTTTTATTTATCCTTTCCATACACTCATCTCCTTTTTATATAAACTTTATTGTTAAATAATTAATAAATTTATATATACTTATACAAAAAGCCCTGAGATAAAATCTCAGGGCATGATATTCAAGTTATATTAAGTACTTAGATTAAAAAAATACTAATCTAACATCCTTAAACCTCTTCCATCCAGACTATACTGTCGGTCTTGGAATCTCACCAAGTCAACTGCAAAGCAGTTCGCGGACTTTACCGCCGGTCGGGAATCTCACCCTGCCCTGAAGAATAAGAATAATTTTTATTCACTTTTACAGTAATCATTATTTCACACATATTTTTTTATGTCAAATCAATCTCAACTACTTTTATCTTTATTGTATACAATATATTGGAATATTCCTTGTATATCATATTAAATCTTCCATTCTCTAATTATATTCCTTCTCTATGAACTATATTACCATTGATCATAGTTAAAAGTGTATTACAGCCTATATCTTTTAACGGATGTCCATCAAACACTACTATATCTGCATCCTTGCCTACTTCTATACTTCCAACTCTATCTTCTATTCCCAGTATTTCAGCTGGATTTATTGTTATAGCCTTTAAAGCAGTTTCTTCATCTAGACCTGCTTTTATAGAGAGTCCTGCACATAGTGGAAGATATTGAAGTGGTATTACTGGAGAATCTGTCATAATTGCTATTTTTACTCCAGCCTTATGAAGTACAGATGGAGTTTCAAAAGTTAGATTTTTAAGTTCAAACTTAGATCTATCAGTTAAGCTCGGTCCTACTATTGCACATATATTTTCTTCTTTTATATAGTCAGCTATGAGATGTCCTTCTGTACAGTGATCTAAGGTAATGCCTACCTCAAATTCTTTAGCTATTCTTATAGCAGTAAATATATCGTCAGCTCTATGTACATGAGCTTTTAATGGAATCTCCTTATTTATTACTTTTGACATAGCATCTAACTTCATATCAAATTCATATGGATCTATACCTGTCGTTAAATTTTTCTCTACCTTTTTAACATAAGCCTTAGCTTTAAATAAACTTTCTCTTAATATAGCAGCGGTAGCCATTCTAGTTACTGGAGATTTTTTTTGACTCTCGTATACCCTCTTTGGATTTTCTCCAAATGCTACTTTCATAGCTACTGATTCCTTTACTATCATATCATCAATTCTTTTACCATATGTTTTTATAACAGCAAATTGCCCTGCTATTACATTAGCACTGCCAGGACCTGTAGCTACTGTAGTAACCCCACCTTCATATGCCTCTTTAAAAGTTCTGTCCATAGGATTTATTGCATCTATTGCTCTTAAATGTGGAGTAACAGGATCAACCTCCTCATTTCCATCTTCTCCTTCAAATCCTATACCATCTTCAAATATTCCAAGATGACAGTGAGCATCTATGAATCCTGGTGTAACTATTTTACCTTTTACATCTATAGTTTCTACATTTTCTTCTACTTTTATATTATTATTGATTTCCTTTATTTTACCTTTATCTATAAGTATACTTCCATTTTCAATAACTTCTCCTGTTCCTTTGTATATTTTAGCATTCTTTATTAGTATCATAAATTTCCTCCTTAGTTTCTCACAATAAGATTATAAGACTTAACTTGATAAAATAAAACAATACAAATATAACTTGTATTGTTTCACTTTATCCTTCAGTCATCTTTTAGGTAGGATGATTGATCAAACTGTCAATTGTAGATGCTATAACTTCTAGGGTACAAGGTTTCTGTAACATTACATCTACGGTCTCTAAATTTTCATTTTTTATATCATCTGGCCAACCTGTCATTAGTATGAACTTAATATCTTTATTATATGATTTAACTATTCTTGAAACTTCTATTCCATTAAGTACAGGCATAGCAAGATCGCAAACTATTATATCATATTCCTTCTCTTTAATTAGACTTTCAACTTTACTGCTATAATTTTCTATATCAGAATTTATTCCTAACACTGTTAAAAGAGAACCTATTGTTTTTCCAACTTCTTTCATATCATCTACAACTAGAGCTTCTATATTTTCAAATTTTGGTAGTTCGTTAGTACACATATGTTATTTTTCATTAATTTCAAGTGTTTTAGGTAAATAAATTTTAAACAAAGTGCCTTCTCCAGGAACACTATGTACCTCAATATATCCGCCATGACTATAAATTATATTTTTAGATATACTAAGACCTAGACCTGTTCCTTTAGCTCCTTTTGTACTAAAGAAAGGTTCAAACAAATTCTCTTTTACTTCTTCAGTCATACCTGATCCAGTATCTTCTATTTCTACAACTATTGTATTCTCATCATCATCATAAGTTCTGATTGTTAAAGTTCCACCCTTTTCCATGGCATCCATAGCATTTAATATTATATTGAGTATTACTTCTTTTATCTCATATTGATTACAATGTATATTACTCGTTGACTCTAACTTTTCTATAACATGAAACTTTATTCCACCAGTTTCATAATAATTTTTCCATTTGGGTTTAGCCATTTCTATAGCACTTCTAGCTATATCATTAATACAATTAACTTCTTTCTTTACATTTGTATTTTTTCTACTAAAAGATTGTATTTTCTCCACTATAGACTTTCCATCTAAACAAGAACTATATATAGTTTGTATATACTGTTTTATTTCACTATCAGATAATTTATTCATGGCTATCTGAGAAAATCCTAATATAGTTGTAAGTATATTATTAAAATCATGTGCTATGCCACCTGCAAGTTCTCCTAGTACTCTAAGCTTTTCAGACATTATTAATTTTCGTTGATTATCATCTACATATTTTTGTCTTTCTAGCAAGCTAGTTATAGTATTTGACACGGCTTCTAAAAATGATACATGATGGTAGAAGTCATAAGCTTGTCTAATAGAAAATAGTCTCATAATACCTATATGCAAACCATTCATGAAAACCAAAGGTATTTCTATAATAGTATTGAGATTATACTTTTTACTTACAAAAGCATACTTACCTTGCATATCAGCCATTCTTATACAAGTACCCTTTTCTAGTATATTCAGAATATCTTCCTCTTCTATTTCTATTTTCTTTACATCTTCTAAGTAATCATTTGGAACGTTGTATTGAGAAATTACATCTATGCTACCTTTATTATTGTTAATTATATATCCAAAATCGGCACCTATAATGTCTGATATTTTCTTTAAAGAAATATTTAGTAACTCATCACTACTAGTCATATATGAAGTTTCTAGTATGAGTTCATTTAATAGCTCTAGTTTCTTATTTTCACTATATAATAGTTTCTTATCAATGAATAAGCTTCTTATGTACTTAAGAAAAATTTCACTCTCTTTATTTCTTATATTATCTAGAGAGTATACATACTCATGTTCGCTTAACATTAACATGCTGTGTATAGGAATTAGCTTATAAAAGTTTTCTTCTGTAAGGTTGTCCATTTCGTAACTTGCAAAAGTCATCATATTTGCATCCTTACAAACCTCTTTAATATCTTTAATAAAGTTATATAACATTCGGCTATTCTCGTCAGTATCTATTTTATCCATATGAACATGAGTTAATATTTTTTTGAATCCTTCTTCCTCACATCTTCTTAATCCGTACTTTATTTCGTTTACTCTTTCTTCTCTAGTTTTAAATGTAGAATCTACGTATAATCTATGTGTCAACTTCCTCGTTTTTACAAGTTCGTGATAATCAAATCCCCATTTCTTTATAGTTTCTTTTTGACTTGTATACACTCTAAGACTATTACATATAAGTATTATACATCCGTCATCATTCATTGTTTCTTTAACTAAGTTAATTAATATTTCTAGTGGGCTGTTTTCCAAACTTGTACTCAATATTCCACATAATGCCCCCGATTCGAATTCTAAAGAACTAACTTTCTTAATCAATTATACTCTCTCCCGTCACACGCTGTTTCCATAAAGCTTTTCATTTATGCTTGAACGAATAATTCTTTATTTGATACAAGTTTTCCTCTTTTTACATAAATATATTAGATAATTCCTACAAACAGCAATGATTTTATTTTAGTTTGGTTTGTAATGTTTTATAAAAATATAATATATTAGTCCCATATATGACTATATGCTACCAAATAAATAAGTATTAATCAAATTGTATAAAATTGTAGTTTTTTTAATAAAATTGAGATATATTGCCAGGAAATCGTTATCACACGCCTAAACTAGTATTTTTAATTCTACTAAAGATATTTTCTATAGGACTTACGTAGTATATATATAAATTATATAAAAAAAGAGGTACTCTTTTCAAGAGACCTCTTTATAAAAATTATTACAAACCTTTCATACTTAATGATATTCTACTTTTATCCTTATCTACTTCTACTATTCTAACATTAACTATATCCCCTACAGATACTACATCCATTGGATTTTTAATATACTTTTCACTTAAGTTTGAAATATGAATAAGCCCATCTTGTTTTACCCCTATATCTACAAAAGCCCCAAAATCTACAACATTTTTGATAGTGCCTGTAACTATCATATCTGTTCTTAAATCTTCAATTTTTAATACGTCTGTTCTAAATATAGGTTTTGGCATTTCATCTCTCGGATCTCTACCTGGCTTTTCAAGTTCTTCTATTATATCTTTTAACGTTGGAAGTCCTATTTTAAGTTCATTTGCTAAATCTGTAAGTTCATCTTCTTGTATTTTAGTACCTATGTTTTTTAGCTTTCCTTCTTTTATATCATTTTCTGTAAGTCCTAGTCTTTTTATAAGTTTAAGTGCTACATCATATGATTCTGGATGGACTGATGTATTATCTAGTGGATTATCTCCATCTTCTATTCTTAAAAAACCAGCACATTGTACAAATGTAGCTTGTCCTAGTCTTTTAACTTTTAAAAGGTCTTTTCTATTATTAAACCTTCCTGTTTCTTCTCTATATTTTACTATATTTTTGGCTACACTTGGAGCTATCCCTGAAATATAGCTTAATAATGAAACTGAAGCAGTATTTAAGTCTACACCTACGCTGTTTACACAGTCTTCTACAACTCCTCTTAGTGTTTCATCAAGCTTACCTTGATTTAAATCATGTTGATATTGACCTACTCCTACGTGTTTTGGATCTATTTTTACAAGCTCCGCTAATGGATCTTGTAATCTTCTACCTATAGATATAGCACCTCTTATAGATACGTTTATATCTGGGTATTCTTCATTTGCAACCTTAGAAGCTGAATATATTGAAGCCCCAGCTTCATTAACTATAGTATAGTAAACCTTCTTGTCTAAATCCTTTAAAATATCAGCAACTATCATTTCAGACTCCCTAGAAGCTGTACCATTTCCTATAGCTATAATATCTACTCCATATTTTTCTATATATTCTATAATAGTTTTTTTAGATTCTTCTACTTTGTTTTGAGGTTCTGTAGGATATATAGTAGTATATTCTAAAAGTTTTCCTGTTTCGTCTACTACAGCTATCTTACAGCCTGTTCTAAATGCAGGATCAAATCCCATTACTACTTTTCCTTTAATAGGAGATTGTAGTAAAAGTGGCTTTAGGTTTTTCCCAAATACTTTTATAGCTTGTTCTTCTGCATTCTCTGTTAAAGTGCTTCTTATTTCTCTTTCTATAGATGGAAATATAAGTCTCTTGTAGCTATCTTCTATACTATCTTCTAGATATTTTGTAGTTATAGCATCTTTATTTGTTATTACTCTTTCTTTTAATATGTGTATTATTTCCTCATCTAAGCTTTCTATCTTAACTCTTATAGCCTTTTCTTTTTCAGCTCTATTTATAGCAAGAACTCTATGGCTTGCTACATTCTTTACTGGCTCTTTAAAATCATGATACATCTCATATACTGAATTATCTTCTTCTTTAGTTGCTGATGTTATAAGTAATCCTTTATTAAATATGATTGTTCTTATTATATCTCTAAACTGAGCATTATCAGATATTACCTCTGCAACTACATCCATCGCACCTTGTATAGCTTTTTCTATTGTATCTACTTCTTTATCTTCATTTAGAAATGATGATGCAATTTCATCAATGTTTCCACTAGTTATATCTTGAGATAATATAATATTTGCTAAAGGTTCTAATCCTTTTTCTTTAGCTATAGTTGCTCTAGTTCTTCTTTTAGGTCTAAAAGGTCTATATAGGTCTTCTACTTTTTGAATAGTATCTACACTTAGTATATTTTCTTTAAGTTCATCTGTAAGTTTACCTTGTTCTTCAATAAGTCTTATAACTTCTTCTTTTCTATTCTCTAGGTTTCTTAGATAAGTAAGTCTTTCATAAAGATCTCTAAGTACTACGTCACTTAATTCTCCAGTTTGTTCTTTTCTATATCTAGCAATGAAAGGAATCGTATTACCTTCATCAATAAGCTTTATAGTATTTTCAACTTGAAATTGTTTTAAATTTAATTCTTTCACTAATTGAGATACGATATCCAATGTCTTCTCTCCCTTTCTTATGTGTTAGTAAGTTACTTTATTAATTATATACATAAAAATGGAATAACACAAGAAAAAGACTAGAAATTTCTTTCTAGCCTTATTTTTGTCAATTTTTCGTTATTTTTCATTATTTTTCATCATTTTTCATTGACTTATATTTCAAGTATTCATTTATGAAGATATCTATACTTCCATCCATTACATTGTCGATATTTCCTGTTTCTGCATTTGTTCTGTGATCTTTAACTAGACTATAAGGGTGAAATACATATGATCTTATTTGAGATCCCCAACCTATCTGATTGTATTGTCCTTGTAAATCATCTATTTTTTCTTTCTTTTCAAGTTGTTTAAGCTCTATAAGCTTTGCCATAAGCATTCTCATAGCTGTAGCCTTATTACTATGCTGAGATCTCTCATTTTGACATTGTACAACAATTCCTGTAGGTATATGTGTTATCCTAATTGCAGAATCTGTCGTATTTACATGTTGTCCTCCAGCTCCCCCTGATCTATATGTGTCTATTTTAAGATCACTTGGATTTATATCTATTTCTGCATCTTCATCTAATTCAGGAAATACATCTACTGAAGCAAAAGATGTATGTCTTCTTCCAGATGAATCAAAAGGTGATATTCTTACAAGTCTATGAACTCCCTTTTCTGCCTTTAAGTATCCGTAGGCATTTATCCCTTTTATAAGAAGTGTTACACTTTTTATTCCACCTTCAGTGTCAGATAAAATATCCAGTATCTGTACTGAATATTTCTTAGTCTCACTCCATCTTTTATACATTCTAAGAAGCATTTCTGCCCAATCCTGAGCTTCTAGTCCTCCTGTTCCGGCATGTATCGACAATATGGCATTATTTTTATCATATTCTCCACTTAAAAGTATTTTTATCTTAAAGTTATTTAGTTTATTTTCTGTACTATTCGTAGTCAATTTTAAATCTTCATAAATTGATTCCTCTTCACATTCACTAGCTAACTCTATCATAACTTCTAAGTCTTCAATATTATCTGATATATCTTCATACTCTATTAACTTATCTTTTAAGATATTAGTCTCTTGAACTATTTTTTGAGCTTTTTCAGTATCATTCCAAAAATCTGGTTCAAAAGTTTTAGCCTCAAGTTCTTCTACTTTTTTTCTTAGGCTATCTGTGTCAAAGAGAAACACCTATTTCTCTTATTTCCTCCTTAAAAGTCGCTAGCTTATCTTTATAACTTTCTAGCTCAAAAATCAAACATACCACTCCTTTTAAATCTAGGATCGATTAATTATTAGCTCCACAACATTTTTTATATTTCTTTCCACTACCACATGGACAAGGATCATTTCTTCCTACTTTATCCTTTACCACTACAGTTTTTGGCTTTGAAGGTTCAGCACCATGATTTGCTGATACAGGTTCTGCTACTCTTTCTCTTTCTATGTTTTCAGCTTGTTGAAGGTGATATAAGCTTCTAATTGTTTCTTGTTGAATACTATCTATCATAGTCTCAAACATATCAAAACCTTCTGTTTGGTACGCTCTTACAGGGTCTTCTTGTCCTAATGCTCTAAGACCTATACCTTGTTTTAATTGATCCATAGCATCTATATGATCCATCCATTTAGTATCAACAACTCTTAAAAGTATTACTCTTTCTAGCTCTCTTAAAACATCATCGCCTATTTCTTCTTCCTTTTCATCATATAGTTTAAAAGCTATTTCTTTAATTATGTCTTTTAAGCTCTCTTTAGTTAAACTTTCTACATCTTTTATATCTATTTTACCTTCTATAGGCATTAAATTTGATAAATAGTTTTCTAATCCAACAATATCCCATTCTTCAGGATATTTACCATCAGCAGTATATATTTCTATAGCACCTGCTATAGTATTTTCAATCATAGAAAGAATGTGGTCCTTTAAGTTTTCTCCCTCTAATACTTTCCTTCTCTCTGCATATATTACTTCTCTTTGCTTATTCATTACATCATCATATTGTAGTACATGCTTTCTTATACTGAAGTTATTTCCTTCTATTTTCTTTTGAGCATTTTCTATAGATTTTGAAAGAAGCCTATGTTCTAGTGGCTCATCATCTGGCATTCCTAATGTTTCTATCATTCCCTTTATCTTGTCACTTCCAAATAGTCTCATTAAATCATCTTCTAAAGATACAAAAAATCTTGAAGAACCAGGGTCTCCTTGACGACCAGAACGACCTCTTAACTGATTATCTATACGTCTTGATTCATGTCTCTCTGTACCTATAATATGAAGCCCACCAGCTTCTTTAACTTTCTCATTTTCTGTATCTGTTTGTTCTTTAGCTTTATCTAGAATATCCCTATATACTTTTCTAGCTGATAAGATTTCTTCATCATCTGTATCTGCAAAACTATCTACTTGTGAGATAATTTCTTCACTAAAGCCTTTTTTCTTCATTTCATTCTTAGCTATAAACTCTGGATTACCTCCAAGAACTATATCCGTACCACGACCAGCCATATTTGTAGCTATAGTTACAGATCCATATCTACCTGCTTGTGCAACTATTTCAGCCTCTCTCTCATGTTGCTTAGCATTTAAGACTTCATGCTTAACACCCAACTTTTTAAGCATTTTACTAAGAACTTCTGACAGTTCAATAGAAATAGTACCTACAAGTACAGGTTGACCTTTTTCATGCTTTTCTTTTATTTCATTTACTACAGCATTAAGTTTCCCTTCAACGTTCTTATATACAACATCAGCATGATCTTTTCTTACTAATAATCTGTTAGTAGGTATCTCTATAACGTCAACGTTATATATTTCCCTAAACTCAGATTCTTCAGTTTTTGCAGTACCAGTCATACCTGATAGTTTATTATACATTCTAAAGTAGTTTTGGAAAGTTATTGTAGCAAGTGTCTTAGATTCTCTTCTTACATCTAGTCCTTCTTTTGCTTCTATAGCTTGATGTAATCCCTCACTATATCTTCTACCGAACATAAGTCTACCTGTAAATTCATCAACAATTACAACTTCTCCATCTTTAACTACATAGTCAATGTCTTTTTTCATTATATTTTGAGCTTTTAATGCCTGGTTTATATGATGATATATTTCAGCATTTGAAGGATCTGCAAGGTTTTCTACACTAAAGTATTTTTCCGCTTTTGCTACACCCTTCTCACTTAAAGTTACATTCTTAGCTTTCTCATCAATTGTAAAGTCTACTTTTTCTTCAACATATTCACGATCTAGTAATGGATTTTTCTTTTCATTAGGATCTATTACTCTACCAGTTAATGTTTTTACAAAGTTATCTGCAAGTAAATATAACTTTGTAGATTTATCTCCCATACCTGAGATAATAAGTGGTGTTCTAGCCTCATCTATTAGGATACTGTCAACCTCATCCACTATAGCAAAGTTAAGGCCTCTTTGAACCATTTCATTTTTATATATAACCATGTTATCTCTTAGATAATCAAACCCAAATTCGTTATTTGTACCATAAGTTATATCAGCAGCATAAGCTTCTCTTCTTTCGTCATTCTCCATGTCATGTAGTATACATCCTACACTTAAGCCTAGGAATTCATATACCTTACCCATCCATTCTTTATCCCTTTGTGCAAGGTAATCATTTACAGTAACAACATGTACGCCTTTTCCTGAAAGAGCATTAAGATATACCGGTAAAGTTGCCATAAGAGTTTTACCTTCACCAGTTTTCATTTCGGCAATTGTTCCCTCGTGTAAAACTATACCTGCTATTAATTGTACTCTATAATGCTTCATACCAAGAACTCTATATGCAGCCTCTCTAGCTACGGCAAAAGCTTCCGGTAATATATCGTCTAGTGTTTCACCCTTTGCTAGTCTATCTTTAAATTCAGGAGTCTTAGCTTTTAGCTCATCATCAGAAAGTTTTTGTATATCCTTTTCTAAGTCCTCTATCTTATTTACTATTGGTTCAATTCTTTTTAGTTCCCTTTCACTATGTGTTCCAAACACTTTTTCAAAGAGTCTTTTCAATTTAACTCACCTCAAGTTATATTATTATATTATTTAAATCTTATCCGTTGCAAGATTTATTGATAAAATATAGATATCAAAATAGATTAAACCTAATTATAAAATCTAATTAAGATTATATCAAATATTGAATAACTATTTACTTAACTTATTTAATAAAGTAAAATTGTAAACAATAGAAAAATTTCTTGTAATTATTTAAAAATATTCTAAAATTAATTTTACATAATTTTCTTGGCGATTATTTTACAATTATTATTATATTTTATCATTAATGATAATTCCTTACAACCCTACGAAAATCCTTCAAAAAACAGTAAAAAAGCAGAGACTTCTCTGCCTTTTTATTATTATAAACAATTATAGATTCATTTTAGTATTCTGGTTCTATGAGACCATAGTCCCCATTTTTTCTTTTATAGATTACGTTAACATCACCTGTCTCTGCATTTCTAAATACAAAGAAACTATGTCTGAGTAACTCCATTTGAAGAATAGCTTCTTCTTCATCCATTGGTTTTATAGCAAATTTCTTAGTTCTAACAATCTTAGGGTCTTCATTCTTTTCATCAGGAAGAGATACAATATTTTCAAATCTAATAGTATCAATACCTTGACTCTTTTGAAGTTTAGTCTTATGTTTTCTTATTTGTCTTTCAAGTATATCTACAACATTGTCTATAGATGTATACATATCACTAGTTGTTTCTTCTGCCCTAAGTATAGCACCTGAAAAAGGAATTGTTACTTCTATTATTTGTCTATGCTTTTCAACACTTAATGTAGCATTTGCTGACACATCTTCGTGGAAGTATTTGTCAAGTCTACTCAATTTCTTTGTTGTCATATCCTTTAAAGCATTTGTAACTTCCATATTCTTTCCACTAACATTAATTTTCATAATATACAACTCCCTTCAGTTGTTTTAAGTAAGTATAAATATTTTGTTAAATTAATTATATTCTATATAATTTTAAAATTTCCTTTATTGTAAAATAAGAAAGTTTTATTATTGTATTATATAATGATACCCACTTAAAAAAGTTATCAACAAAAAAACGAAAGATTTTTTAAAATTAAACATTTGTTCATAATTATATATTTTTAATATTAATTTTCAGCAAATATAAATTAAATTGAAGTATTACAATTTTATAATTATTCTAATAATACATCAGTATATTACAAGTTTTTATCAATATATACCTATTAATCCATAGTTTATGACACTATGTTACACCATTAGCCTTATATGTTTTTATTAATATACAACCATGTGTATAAATATCATATTATTTTTTTATAACCTTATACATATTGACATGTGGAAAACATATACACCATTCTGTGGATAATGTTAATAGTTCTGTGGAAAACTGTTAATTAGTACAAGCTATTGTGTGGAAATTGTTGTGTATATGTAGTGGAAAAATATATTTTATATGTGGATTTCACTTTTTTTTATTAATGTCATATTCTTGATAATTATACTTATTCTTTTTATAGTATATAGAATATGAAGACACACAATATATAGATTATAAAATACAACTACTTTTCCACAGGAAATAATGATACATGATAGTAGCCTATCTTTAATATAAAATAAATAAAGTAAAATCCATAAACCCTCTAGTAAAAACTACTATAAGGTTTAGAATTTTACTTTATTATTTTTATTCCATAAGTTTTAAAGCAGATATATCTTTTATTAAAATTTTCTTGTTTCCTATTAACTCTATTAGTTCCATTTCCTCAAACATCTTAAGTTTTCTAATTATAGTTTCCCTAGCTATGCCAGCATAACTTCCCATTTCTTCTCTATTAATTGAAAGATTCAGAAGAATACCATCTTTTGTTTTTTCTCCAAAGTCCTTAACTAAATTAACTAATAAAGCAGCTACCTTAGCATCAGAATTATTGGTACTTAGACGCTCTACCAATCTCTCTACCCTAATAATTCTTTCATAAGCTTTTTCAAAAACTTTTAATGTTATATGAGGATTTTTCAAAATAATCTTATCAAATTCTTTTTTTTCTAAAGTACATATCTGAGTATTTTCAAGGGCCTGAGCAGAGAATTCAAACTTATCTTCTTTTAATAAATGGAATGCTCCTATAAAGTCTCCTTTTGATAAGATATACATTATTTGTTCTTTTCCATCAGCAGTATACTTATATATCTTAATTTTCCCTGAGCAGATAATAAAAAGCTTATTTCCTGTGTCTCCTTGATTGAAAATTTGTTCACCTTTTTTAAATTTTGTAGTAACTACACCCTTTGAAATTTCTGCTAACTCTTCTTTATTTAAACTAGAAAGTAATGGAATTTGACTTATACACAAATCATTTTCACAATTATCACATGAAATCCCAATATCACTATTACACCTAACTATAATTATCACCTACTTTTACTCTCTTCTACCTTTTAACTTCTCTTGATACATATTTATATAACTTATTACCCTGTGAATAGTATAACGCTATCATGAAGTGGATTAGTCTAACTTACAGCTTTAGCAATCTTAATATATTTAATACGTTATTCTAGCAAAAATATTTAAATATGCAAGTTAATCTATATATTTGCTTGTATATATTTTAATATTATATCATATAAGAGTATCTACAATGTATTATAGACTAAGTCAAAATATCTATATTATTTATATAACTTATAAAAACATTTTATAAAATAATATTTAATATTAATTAAAATTTAAGCTTATGATATTTCACAAGTGAAACTATAAAATAATCTTGTAAATAAGTATAACAGTTATGCAAAATACATAACTGTTATATAACAAGTGATACTTTCTTCGTTTTCTGTTTATCTATTATAGAAATAAGATATTTTTCAAGGGCTTTTGCGTGATTTTTATCCATTTCTGGTATGTCTTTAAGCTTGTACTCTATTCCCAATTTTTCGTATTTTTCTATCCCTAGTTTATGATAAGGTATTATTTCTACTTTAGCTACATTAGCTGGAATGCTTAGTATGAAGTTTGCTAATTTCTCCATAGATTCTCTTGTATCTGTAAAACCTGGAACTACAACGTGTCTAATCCACAAATTACCCTTATAATCTTTTAAGTGATCTATAAACTTCATATAATGATTCATATCTCTACCAGTTACAATTTGAAACATATCTTTATCAAAATGTTTTACATCTAATAATATATTATCTGTAACTTCAAATATTTCTTTTAAATTTTTTAAATTTCCATACCCACAAGTATCAATAGCAGTATTAATTCCTTGCTTTTTAAGCTCTCTTAATACTTCTAATAAGAAATCTGATTGTATTAATGGTTCCCCTCCAGAGAAGGTCACACCTCCTCCAGATTTCTTATAATATATTTCATATCTCTTAGCCATTTTTACTATTTCTTCACTTGTATAAAGCTTACTCTTATTATTTTTCATACATTGTGTGTCAGGATTATGGCAATAAAGACATTTCAAAGAGCAACCTTGCATAAACACAACGGTTCTTATTCCAGGTCCATCAACTAGACCCATTGTTTCTATAGAGTGAACTCTACCTTTTATCATAGTTATCACATCCTAAGCACTTCTATGGAACGTTCTATTAATTACCTCTATTTGTTGTTCCTTTGTTAATCTGTTAAAGTGAACAGCATATCCTGATACTCTTATTGTAAGTGTCGGATATTTTTCAGGGTTGCTCATTGCATCTTCAAGTATTGTACGGCTTAATACATTTACGTTAAGATGAAATGCCCCTTTTCCAAAATATCCATCCATTATAGCTACTAAGTTATTTATCTGTGTATCATATTCTTTTCCTAATGCTTCTGGAATAATAGAGAATGTATTAGATATCCCGTCTTGACATACTCCTCTATATGGTATTTTTGCCACAGAGTTAAGTGAAGCTAATGCACCGTTTTCGTCTCTTCCATGCATAGGGTTTGCCCCTGGTGCAAAAGGTTCTCCTTTCTTTCTTCCATCTGGAGTAGATCCTGTTTTCTTACCATATACCACATTTGAAGTTATTGTTAACACCGATAGAGTATGTTGAGAGTTTCTATAAGTTTTGTGTTTTTTAAGTTCAGTCATGAATCTCTCTACTAATTCTACAGCCATATCGTCTACTCTATCATCATCATTACCATATTTAGGGAAGTCTCCCTCTATTTCAAAATCAATAGCTATTCCATGTTCATTTCTAATTGGTTTTACTTTTGCATATTTTATAGCACTTAATGAGTCAGCTACTAAAGAAAGTCCAGCTATACCAAATGCCATAAATCTGTGAACATTTGTATCATGCAATGCCATTTCTCCAGCTTCATATGCATATTTATCATGCATATAGTGAATAGTATTCATCGTATTTACATAAAGCTCTGCTAAACGTTCAAGTACCTTATTGTAATTTTTCATTACTTTATCGTATTCAAGATATTCATCACTAATTTTATCTATTCCATTCATAACTAAGAACGGATTTCCTTGTTTATCAGCTTTTAATTCATCTACCCCACCATTTATAGCATATAATAATGCTTTAGCAAGATTTGCTCTTGCTCCAAAGAACTGCATTTGTTTACCTATCTGCATTGCAGATACGCAACAAGCTATACCGTAGTCATCTCCATATTCCGGTCTCATTAAATCATCATTCTCATATTGTATTGCACCAGTTTCACCAGACATTTTTGCACAATATTTTTTAAAGCTTTCTGGTAAATTCTCTGACCATAGAACTGTCATATTTGGTTCTGGTGCAGGACTTAAATTAGTAAGTGTATGAAGAAATCTAAAAGCGGTTTTAGTAACTAGTGTTCTTCCGTCTTCTCCCATTCCTCCAATAGCTTCAGTTACCCAGTTAGGATCTCCTGCAAATAAGTCATTATACTCTGGAGTTCTTAAATGTCTTACTAATCTTAATTTTATAACTAATTGATCTATAAGCTCTTGAGCTTGTTCTTCTGTTAGTACTCCTCTTGCAATATCTCTTTCAATATATATATCTAAGAATGTAGTATTTCTTCCTAGTGACATTGCTGCTCCATTACTTTCTTTTACAGCAGATAGATATCCAAAATAGAAGTATTGTACTGCTTCTTTAGCATTTGATGCTGGTTTTGAAATATCAAATCCATAAGATGCTACCATTTCTTTTATAGAGATTAAACCTCTTATTTGTTCTGAAACTTCTTCTCTACTTCTTAATAATTCATCATTTGCTTCTCCAACTAATTGATCTAAGTCTTTTATCTTTTCTTCTATTAGCTTATCAATTCCGTATAGTGCTATTCTTCTATAGTCTCCAATTATCCTACCCCTACCATAAGCATCTGGAAGACCAGTTAGAAGTCCTGCACTTCTTGCTGCTCTCATATCTTTTGTATAAGCATCAAATACCCCATCGTTATGTGTTTTTCTAAATTTCTTAAAATATTTTTCTACTTCCTTGTTCATTTCGTATCCGTATGCCTTTAATGAAGCATCTACCATTCTATATCCGCCAAATGGATTAACTATTCTTTTTAATGGTGCATCTGTTTGAAGCCCAACTATAACTTCATTTGCTTTATCGATATATCCAGGTGCAAAGTTATTTATACCTGATACTTCATTTACTTCTACATCTATTATTCCTTCTTTTATTTCCTTCTTTATTAATGCTTCAGATTTTTCCCATACAATAGATGTCTTGTCACTTGCTTCTGCTAAAAAGCTCTCATTTCCTGAATAAGGCTCATAGTTAGCTTGTATAAAATCTCTTACATTTATTTCTTCTTGCCATTTTCCAGGTTTAAATCCTTCCCAGTGTTTCATGATTACCATCTCCTTTTTTAGGATTTCTAACCCAAAGTTCTACCCCATCTATAATTAAATTTCAATTTAACTTAATGCTTACTACTCATAATTTTTTGGTTTTTGATTAGAAGTGTTATATTTTTTGGTTGCTGTATACATTATACTGTATCTACTTTTTAAAAGATGTGATTAGCGACACTATTTAAAAAGTATTTTCAAAAAATAAAAAAACCCTATTTTTAAAGCATAGGGTTTATAGGAAAAATTCTAATATCCTGGCACATCATTCTGATCTATAAGTTCAAATTCTTCCTTTGAAGCATAACATATTGGACAAACCATTGGTGGTTCCTTCTCATCAGGGTTAGTAGTATATCCACAAACTTTACATATCCAAACTTTCATTTTAATGTCCTCCTAGTTAGTTGTCTTATATTATATTTATACCCGCATTAACTATAGTTGAAACTGAACTAATAAATAAAAGTTATAGGATAGTGTAATCAAAACTGATTAATTATAAATCTATATAAACTGCATAGGAGTCAACAATGTGATTGAAAACTATACGACATAATAATAGTATATATTAGATATTTCAATATGAAGAAACATAATATTAATAAAGCTAAAAAATAAAAAATAATTGATAAAGTATACCGAATTAACTTTATGACATCTATTCATTATTTTTATTATATTCTAATTAGCAGACTTTAGTTTTGCTATATCATTCACATTCTCAACTGTTGCGATTTTAACTAATTTTAAGTCAACTTTAATTTCTGATACATCTTCTCTTAGAATTGCCACTTCTTCTGTTACCGCATCTAGCTTTTTATCTATTCTTTGAACATCTTCCTTTACATCTTGAACTTCACTTTTTAAAACTTGAACATCTCTTTTTACTCCTTGAACTTCATCATTCAAAACTTGAACATCTTTTTTTACGTCTTGAATATCTTTCTTTACGTTTTGAATATCTTCTTTCATGTCCAAAATTTCTTCCTTAATAGGATCTAACTTTTCATCTAAAAGATTTCCTATTGCTTTTAGTATTTCTGTATCCATGCAAGCACCTCCCACCTAACATAATTTAATTTTGCTATGTTCACTCAATTACTGCCTGTCGTTTCTATTACCGTACGTGAATTCTATATATTTATATTATAGCACTATTTTTTGAAAAATTACCCTTTTATTTAGATATATTAGCTTAAGTTAAAACTAACTGATTATAGAATGGCAAATAGATATTGAGTAAAAAAGTAAAAAAACCGTTATGAAGTTTTATCCAAAACGGTTTTTTATAAATAAAATTCTACTCTTTAGATTTTAATATAATTATGTCATTCTAATTTTTTAAAGTAATTCTTTTACTATGTTTTTCATAATTATCTTCAATCATCTTCTAGAGATATTCCCTTAATAATATAATTATTTTAACTCGACCATATCAATTTTTTTGATCTATAAAAAATGATCCCATGTTATTATAAAAGTCCATTCCATATCCCTTGGCCATTTTCTGACCTTGCTTAACCTCTTGTATCTTTGATTTTATATCATTCATTTTTTCTTCTAAAAGTTTTTTATTTTCATTATCCATATTCTTTAAAGTTGTAAGAGACAAACTAAGTTCCCTTAACTTATTTCCTAATAAATCATTATTATCTTGTTCCCTTGTTTCCTCTTTAAGAATAGCGTCTAACTTATCTACTTCATTAATTATATCTTGCCTTTGATTTGTATACACTTCTAATAATTCTATGTCCTCTTTTTTTATAGCTTTTTTTTGTTTATTAGTAATATCTATAATTTTATCTATATATTCTATTTTTTTGTCTAATAACTGTGCAGCTTCTTTTAATTCGTATTCATTCATTATATTCTCACCTGACTATTTTCTTGTACACTTTCTATTCTGTTTTTTTGCATGGCTTCTTTCCAGGTATCTCTTAAATCCTCAACTAAAGATATTACTTCATCTAGTATACTATAGTCTTTTTTCAAGTTGGCATCTATAAGTTTTTCTAATATATAAGTATATAAGCTTCTTAAGTTCTTTGATATTCCGTAATTCATATTTAGAGTTATATTAAGTTCGTTTATTATGTCTTGAGCTCTCATTATAGAGTTATGAGTTTCTTGTATGTTTTTTTCTTCCATATATAATTTAGCCATATTCATAAACTTTATGGCCCCATCATAAAGCATAAGCGTAAGTTGTTCTGGTGAAGCTGTTACTATTGAGTTTTGTTGATACTTTTGATATGGATTGCTAATAGCCATAAATCTCCATCCTTTCTGTTACGTCAAACTACATTTTTCCACCCATCTGTTGAGTAATCCATCCGGTTTGAGAACTCATTTTTTGCATAGCTTTCTCCATAGCCGTAAATTTAGCATAATATGAGTTTTCTTTTCTAAATAAAAGTACCTCTAAGTCTTCTATCTTTTTATTAAGTTTATTTACTTCATAGTCTAAAAAACTTACACTACCTTGTTTAGATAAGTTTTTTTCTCCAATAACAAAGTCTATAAGTATGTTAGACTTTACTTTTCTGAAAAGATCATCATTGCTTCCAGTTCCAGATCTATCAATTATGTCTTTCATTCCAAGTATTAGATTATCAAATATTCTAGTAACTATACCACTATTTGCCCTCTTTTTTGCTAAATCATCTTTAGATAAATCATCATCGTCTTTATTATATAAATCACTTTCTTTAAACAATACTTCTATAACAGCATCAGCATCTCTATCTATTGCTTTTCTTAATTTATCTTCATCAACTTTTAATTGTCCGCCTATTGATCCTGTAGAGTATTTATCTGTAGATATACCTATCTCAGTTAATAGCTTAAATACTCCACTATCTGTATTTATCTCCTTATAAAGATCTGATCTCATACTTGATAAAGTATTATTTATTGACATGTCGTTACGGAGTAATCCACCTTTAGCCATTTCTTCCCATAGTTCAATATCCTTTTCATTCATAGCCTTTTTTTCTTCACTAGTAAGAGGCTTATAGTTTCTATTAGTCTTTTCTCTTAAAAGCTTCCCTGCTTTTTCTATTAGTTTATTGTACTCTTCTACAAAATTCTTTACTTTTTCTACAATAGCTTCTGTATCTGTAGATACATTTACACTAAATGAACCTACGTCTTTTAGATTAACATTCAAACCATTTATCTCAAAACTATTTGATTCTTTCTCTATGTCATCTACTCCATTATAGCTTATTTTAGCATTAACTCCATTATATACATTACCTGTCGTTAAGTTAGCTTCTAATTTATCTCCATTGTTGTCATAACTCTTTACTTTTAAATTAAGATCATTTATAAACTTTTCTCCCGTTGATCCTGCAGATGCATCTATCTTTAACATTGCATTATTTTTACCTGTATTTGTAGTTTGTAGGAAAAACCTATCTATTCCTTTATCATAACTAGCTTTTACTCCTAAATCTGAAATTACATTACCTGATGCATCCTTTACACTAGCACTATTAATCTTATTTACTACATCACTTAAACTCAATTCATCTAAAGACTTGTTTATGTATACTGTATTTAACTCTCCTTTAAGAGCATTTTCTGTAGCCTCATCTAATTCTCCAAATACAAATTTTACTGGTCCATTTTTAGATTCTATTGTGAACTCTAGCTTATCATTTGCATTAAGGTTAAATTGACTAGCTACATTAGACTTATCTCCTTTTGATATATTACTGCTACTAGCTGCAGAAACACCATCAGCTAATCTGTCAACAGTTATATCATGTTTACCTATTACAGTTCCTAATGTACTACTTACAGTAGCTTTACTTTCGTCTGATGAAGTGGCTTTTTTATGCCAGTTCATACTACCTGATCTTCCATTCACATATCCAAAATCTTTTTTTGCATTTAATATAAAATTTGCAAAATCTTTATTAAGTGTATTATATATTTCTTGCTTCCACTTTAAAAGTTGCCTTTGCTGTTCTACCCTATCTACTTTTACTCTCTCAGCCTTCATAAGTTCTTTAATCATGCTATCTGTGTCCATACCAGATGCAAGTCCTGATATTCTCATATTTATCACCTCATGTTTTTATATTTTTTCATCTAATATTAACCCTGCTACTTCCCATAGCTTAGCTACTAGATCTAATATCTTTTGTGGTGGAACTTCTCTTATAACTTCATCTGTATGTACATCTATAACTTTAACCATAACTTCATTTGTTCCTTCATGTATAGAAAACTCAAGCCTTCTATCATATGTTAAAAACTCTTTATTTACTTTTTCAAATGCATCCATAAAATCTTTATCACTTAGAATATCTTTATCCAAAGTAGTATTGTCATATATGTTATTCTTTTTTATGCTACTTATACTGTCTGTTTTTTCCGTCCCATTCCCTTTTGTTGTATATATTCCTTGAGATAAATTTGTACCAGAAATATTCATTTCCCTACCCTCCTTTTCACGATACTTACAATTATAATATCGGCAATATTCAGGGTAATTTAAGTTATAAAAATAAAATATTTAAACAAATAAAAATCCTATTTTCATAGGATTTAATAATTATATATTTATGTCTATATTTCCACCTATATGAGGCGTTACCGATTGTTCCATCATTTTAGTATTTTGCTGTATCATTTGAGTTAGGTCTGTTGTTTGAATTTTCGCATTATCCATAGCCATTTTCATTACTGAAAGATTGGCTTGTTGCATAGCTTTCATTTGTCCAAGCGCTGTTGATAACATAGCTATATCCATTCATTATCTCTCCTTAGTTTAAGAAATTAGCTTTTCCAGCTTTTCTTTCATATTCTCAAATATCGTAACTATCTCATGAGACAATATGTCTCCTATAGATGTAACATCATTGCTTTCCATTAATATCTTAATTTTTGTTATTACTTCATTTAATGAGTATATCTCTTTAACATACTCATTCCATATTTCATAATCAGAAATTATATCATTTAAGTTTCCAACATCTTCAATACTTTTAAAGGATTCAACCATAAAGTTTACTCCTTCAAATAGTTGGCTTAACTTTGTCCAACTTTCTTCACTAGTTTCTCTATAAAACTCACTTGAGAGCTTATTTATTTCAGGTATAGCCCTACTTACATATTCGTTTATAGAAATTAGTATCTCTTTAACTAGTTCTTTCATAGTTCTTGTAGCTATCTTTATTTCTTCTATTTTTTTTATATTATCCTCTATGTATTCTTGATAATTGTATATAATCTCACCGTCTATTATCATATGTCCAAATTTATATTCTGTTCCTTTAGTTACATCTTCCACTATATTTGCTATTTGAATAAAAGCATTTCTATCATTGTTTATTTCAAACTCTTTATCTAATATGTATAGTCTCATGATTTCCCTCCAATTACTTATATAGTATATTACTATTTATCATTCGTACTTTATTTTCTTAAAGTTCAAAGTGCTTATATTGTTTATAGGGAATTTAATTGCTTTATTCTTATATTGGGATTCATATCCACACAGTATTATTTCCATAGCTTTTTTTCCTTCTTCTCCAGATACAAGTGGATCTCTATCTTCTTTTATAGCTTGTATAAAGTCTTTTATTAAAGGAGTATGTCCAAATCCATACACGTTCTCTATATTCTCACATTGGTCTTTTAATACTACTTCTTCTTTATTATCAGAAAACTTCCATGTTTCTATTTTATTTACTGCTAGCCCCCCTATTACTACTGTGCCTTTTTCTCCAAATATGCTAAGTGTTTCTTCCAAATTTGTAGGATAAACACATGCGCTTCCTTCCACTATTCCTATAGCCCCGTTTTTAAATCTTATAATTATGGCTCCAAAATCTTCTGCCTCTATACCTCTTAGAAAAGTTCCTGTTTGTGCATATACAGATTCTATTTCTCCTCCCATCATCCACTGTAGAAGATCTATATTATGAATACACTGATTCATAAGAGTTCCGCCGTCAAGTTCCCAAGTTCCACGCCAAGATGCTTGGTTATAATAGTCGTCATTTCTATTCCAAAGTATTCTAGCCGTTCCATTTATAAGCTTTCCAAATTCATCTTTTTCTATTGCTTTTCTTAACTTTTGAACAGGTGGATTAAACCTATTTTGATGACAAACTCCAAGTTTCACATTCATTTCTTTTGCTAACTTTATCATAGTTTCGGCATCTGTAGTTGACAATGCAATAGGTTTTTCTACGATCACATGTTTTTCTTTGTTTATACAATCTATAGTATGTCTGGCATGATATCCACTTTCAGTAGCTATAGTTACTATATCTATATCTTCTTCTCTAACTAGCATTTCTTTATAATCTGTATACTTACGTATACTAGTAACTTCATTTATACCGTTATTTCTTAAAGTGTCTATATATTTACTTATGGTATCATCCATCTTTTCAGCTACTATATCACATACAGCAACTAATTCTCCTTCTATATAGTTATTAGCTATTGCTTCCGCATGCTTTTTAGATATTCGTCCACATCCTAATATAGCAAACTTAAACTTACTCATTTGTCATTCTCCTTGGCATAGTCTAATTATATATTATTTTTTAGTAGTTGCTCTTCTGAAACATTGCTTATCTCTCTTATAGGATTGCCTATCATTATTTTTTCTTTAGGCACATTTTTAGTTACAACACTTCCTGCTCCTACAAATCCATCTTCTTCTATAGTTTTTCCAGGTAAAATAGTTACTTGAGCTCCTATTCTTCCACCTCTTTTTATAGTTACTCCTTTAAAATGTTTAAATCTTTCCTTAGTTCTTCCTGCAAAGTTGTCATTTGATGTAACTACTCCAGGAGCAATAAATACATAATCTTCTAATTTTGAGTATGAAGTTATGTATGCATTGGTCTCTAGTTTACAATAAGAACCTATTTCACAATAGTTTTCAATAGCTACACCTCTTCCTATAATTGTTTTATCTCCTATAGTTACATTTTCTCTTACCGTTGAAAGATCAGCTATTAGACAGTCCCTACCTATGTTACATCCTGCATATATTATAGAACTTGTTCCTATAATACTACCGTCTCCAATATTTGCTGGTATCTGTTCTTTCCCATCACTTATAGCGCTGGTTACCGCTCTCATAGGCTGTTTTCCTATAACAGTGTTATCATCTATCCTTACATTTTCACCTATTATTGTTCCTCTATATATAGTTACATTATTTCCTACAGTAGAGTTTTTTCCTATTTGTACATTTTCTTCTATGACTGTGTAATACCCTATTTTTACATTTGACATAATATGTGCTTTTGAAGAAACTTTATTCATCTTTTCCTCCATTTTTACTTTTTATAATACTATAGTTTTTCTATTTTTTCCCTGTTATTTTTAACTTCTTTTGTAGCATTTTTGGTATCAAACAGTATATTTGAATTATCAACTATAAATTGATAGTCAAAACAAGTGTGCATAGTTGTTATTATAGATATATCTGCTAGTCTTAAATTCTCTTCTTTTAGTTCTATAGAGTTATATTCTTTACCTTTATATTTAAACTCTGGTATATATGGATCATAGTATTCTACAATTGCTCCTTGTCTTTCTAAATTCTCTATAACTTTTAAGGCCGGAGATTCTCTTAAATCATCTATATCTTGTTTATACGCTACTCCTAGTATAAGGACTTTTGCTCCATTCATAGCCTTCTTTTCTTTGTTTAATAACTTCATAGCTCTTTCAACAACAAACTCTGGCATGTAATTATTTATTTCTCCTGCTATTTCTATAAGCCTTGTATGATAGTCAAATTCTCTAGCTTTCCAAGTTAAATAAAATGGATCTATAGGTATACAATGTCCTCCTAATCCTGGACCTGGATAAAATGCCTGAAATCCATAGGGCTTAGTTTTAGCTGCCTCTATAACTTCCCATACATCTATATTCATTTTGTCACATAATATAGCTAGCTCATTTACTAAAGCTATATTTATATTTCTATATGTGTTCTCAAGTATTTTTTCCATTTCAGCTACTGCTGGGTTTGACACCCTATGTATACTTCCTTCGAGTACGTTTTCATAAAGTACGGCAGATATTTCTGTACAATTTTCGGTTATTCCTCCTACCACTTTAGGTGTATTTTTCGTATTATATATTTTATTTCCTGGATCCACTCTTTCTGGGGAAAATGCTAAAAAGAAGTCTTGTCCACATTTAAGTCCTGTCGACTCAAGTATTGGTTTTACTACTTCTTCTGTAGTTCCTGGATAAGTAGTACTTTCTAAAATTATTAACATACCTTCTTTAAGATATTTAGCTACTTCTTCTGTTGAAGATTGAACATATGATATGTCTGGTTGTTGATACTTGTCTAATGGAGTGGGAACACAAAGCATAACACAGTCAACTTCTGATATTCTACTGTAATCTGTAGTAGCCTTTATCTTATCTTCTACAACTATTTGTCTAAGATCTTCATCAACTACATCTCCTATATAGTTTATTCCTTGATTCACCATGTCAACTCTTTTCTGTTGAATATCAAGTCCTAAAACCTTATATCCTACTTTAGCTTTTTCTACTGCTAAAGGTAATCCTACATACCCTAGTCCTATTACTCCTATAACAGCAGTTTTATTTTTAACTTTACTCATAAGTGATTTAGCATGTATATTTTTATTTAACTTTAATGCCTCCATGTTCATACCTCCTTACTGTATCTATTTTTAACTTATTTATTTTCATAAAACTCTTTTATTTTATCTATTATATAATCTTGTTCTTTTTCTTTAAGTTCTGGATATAATGGTAGTGCAAAAGTCCTTTTAGAGCAGTATTCTGAATTTTCAAAATCGCCTTCTTTATATGTAAGACTTTTATATACTTCTTGTAAGTGCAATGGTATAGGATAGTAAACCCCTGTAGATATTCCGCTTTTTTTCAGAAACTTTATAAGCTCATCTCTTTCTTCTGATTGAACTATATAAAGATGATAAACATGCTTTATATTATCAATTTCTTTCGGAGTTTTTAATGGTAAGTTAATTAACTTTTCGTTATATTTTTTAGCAAGATAGTTTCTTTTATTATTCCATTCATTTAAATATCTAAGCTTTACCCTTAACATAGCTGCTTGTATTTCATCTAGCCTACTATTGTATCCTAACATTTCATTATGATATTTTACTCTTTGGCCGTGAAATCTCAACATATTTAATTTTTCAACTATTGAATTATCACTAGTAACTATCATACCTCCATCACCATAACATCCTAAGTTCTTAGTAGGAAAAAATGAAAAGCAGGCTGCATGACCAATAGATCCTACTTTCTTACTTTTATATTCAGCCCCTATGGCTTGGCATGCATCTTCTATAACTATAAGATTATATTTTTCAGCTATTTCTAAAACTTTATCCATGTCTACAGGTTGTCCAAATATATGTACTGGGATAATAGCTTTTGTTTTTTCTGTTATATTTTCTTCTATTTTATTTATATCCATGTTATAAGTATCTTTATCTATATCTACAAATACTGGTATAGCCCCAGCTTGTGATATTACTTCTGCTGTAGCAAAAAAAGTAAATGGTGTCGTTATAACTTCATCACCTTCACCTATATCGTAAGCTTTTAAAGTTAATAGTAACGCATCTGTTCCATTTGCTACACCTATACCATGATTAGTTCCTGTAAATTCAGCTATTTCTTCTTCAAAGGCTTCAACATTAGGACCTAGTATATATTGCCCTCTTTCTAATACTTTTAAGACTACACTATCTATTTCATTTTGTATGGATTTATACTGCTTAATTAAGTCTAATAGGTTTATTTCCATTATATGTCCTCCATAGATCCAATGTTTAGTTATATATTAGCTATAAATCTATATAATTTTTGTCTATATATGAAACTTAAAAATTATAGTTTTTATATTCTTATCAATTTTAATTTTAAGTGTATATGTAATGATCATAATTTTTTTTATTTGCCTCAATCCATGTTTTCATATGTTTTAACATTTCCGTATACTCATGTACCATATAGTTAAAATCTGTTCTTGTATTTAAAAGACTTTTATCAGATATAATTTGATTGTCTTCATATATATTTATTTCACTTTTGCCAAATGTTGATTTCAATAATATTAATAGTTCGTATTTGCTTATTTTTTCTTTAGGTATTAAATGATATATTCCTGTTATATTTTGATTTATGAACTCTTGTATTGCCTTTGCAAGTTCTATAGTAGTTATTCCTGTCCATATAACATTTTTATATCCTTTAATGTTACCACTTTGTTTCATAAACCAATTAAATAATCCTATTCCATTTTTATTTATATCTGGGCCTATAATAGATGTTCTTATAGTTAAATCTTTATTATTATCTATTTCACCAATAGATTTAGTAAGAGCATATATTGTATTACCATCTTTAAAACTATTTTCACTATAGCTCCCTTGTTTTCCTGAAAAAACACAATCCGTGCTTAAGTGTATTATCTTTGTATTAGAATCTAAATATTTTTCTTCTAAAAACTTTGGTAAATAACTATTAACCAATATAGCATCTTTAGGGCTTCTCTCAGCAAAATCATTCAATAATCCTATACAGTTAACTATAATATCAAATTTAATTTCATCTAAAAATTTTTCAAATACATCTAATTTTCTCACGTCTAAAATTTTTGTATTCTCATTTAGTTTATAACTATGTGATAGATTATAAAGTTCATATATTCCTAACTCTTCAAAATATCTATATATAACATGTCCCGCCATGCCTGTAGACCCTAGTATTAATACTTTCTTCATCCTATCACCTACTTATATTTATTCCAAACAGTTCTATTTACATATTCTATATAGCTTAATATGATTCTTACTACCTTTTTGGAAACATTATCTATGTTATAATCATCTACTATTTTAATTGTTCCTTCTTCAGATTGCTTTGTGATAATATTTACTGAATGTAATATATTTTTTGAATTTATACCACTCATAATTAGAGTTCCTTCATCCATACCCTCTGGTCTTTCATGAACTTGTCTAATCATTATTGCTGGAAAACCTAGTATAGATGCTTCCTCCGTTATGGTTCCACTATCAGATAATACGCAATATGCACTCTGTTGTAATTTGATATAATCTATAAATCCAAATGGCTTCATAAAAATTATATTTTTTCCTAACTTCATCTCTATTTTTTTGTTTATTTTCTTCTCTGTTCTTGGGTGAGTTGAAACTATTACTTTCTTATCCTCAAAATGTTTAGATATATCTATAAGTGCATCTATTAGACTATTAAAATTAGACTTATCCTCTATATTTTCTTCTCTATGCATACTAATCAAAAAGTACTCTTTTTCTTTTAAGTTCATTTTTTCTAAACATTTTGATTTTTCTATTTTAGTTTTATAGTAATATAAAACTTCTTTCATAGAAGATCCTATTTTTATTATGTTCTCTGGTCTAAGACCTTCATTAATTAAATATCTTCTAGCATGTTCTGTTATAGTCATATTTATATCACTTAAATGATCTACTATTTTTCTATTTAATTCTTCTGGTACTTTTTGATCAAAACATCTATTACCTGCTTCCATATGAAATATTGGTATTTTTCTTCTTTTCGCAGATATGACTGATAAACAACTGTTCGTATCACCGTATAATAAGATAGCATCAGGTTTTTCAATTTCCATTATTTCATCTGACTTCTTTATTACGTTGGCTATTGTCTCTGCTGCATTTTTTCCTGCTACATCTAAGTAATAATCTGGCTTTCTTATTTCCAGCGTATCGAAAAAAATGTCACTTAATTCATAATCATAGTTTTGACCTGTATGAACTATAATTTGTCTAGTATACTTATCTAATTCCTTCATTACCAAACTTAATTTTATTATTTCAGGTCTTGTCCCTACTATAGTCATTATTTTATACATATACTTCATCCTTACTTCCTATATTTAACTGATTTTTGATTAAGTCCAAATTCAGTAGTAAACTCTTTAATTCTTCTAGATTTAATCTTTTAGTATTATGTGAATTATAATCTTTTAAAAAAGATATATCTTCTTTTCCCTCATAGAAATATTTATTATAGTTTAAATCTCTATCATCTAATGGTATTCTATAATATCTTCCTAAATCATCTATTTTCGTCATTTCTTCTCTTGTTATTAATGTTTCGAAAAGCTTTTCTCCATGTCTGGTCCCTATTATATTAATTTTACTTTCTCCTTTAAATATTTCATTTAAAGCAATTGCTAAATTTTCTATAGTGGAAGCAGGTGACTTCTGTACAAATATGTCTCCTTGTTTTCCGTGAATAAAACAGTATATTACTAATTCTACGGCTTCTTCTAAAGACATCATGAATCTAGTCATATTTGGATCAGTAATTGTTATGTCCATTTTGTTCTTTATCTGATCTATGAATAAAGGTATAACAGAACCTCTTGATCCCATAACATTCCCATATCTAGTAGCACATATTATCGTTTCTTCTTCACTCAAACTTCTAGATTTTGAAAGCATCAGTTTTTCCATAAGTCCCTTAGTCATGCCCATTGAATTTATAGGGTATACAGCTTTGTCTGTACTCAGTAAAATTATTTTCTTAACCTTATTTTCTACAGCTGAATTTATAACGTTTTCTGTACCGATAACATTAGTTTTGACAGCTTCCATAGGATAGAATTCACATGAAGGAACCTGTTTTAGTGCCGCTGCATGAAATACATAGTCCACTCCCTTCATAGCATAATTTATACTTGAATAGTCTCTAACATCTCCTATATAAAATTTTAATTTATCGTTCCTATAATAGCTTCTCATATCATTTTGCTTTTTTTCATCTCTACTTAATATTCTTATTTCTTTTATTCCTGTCTTCAGAAACTTTTTTAATACTGCATTTCCAAAAGACCCTGTTCCACCTGTTATTAGTAAAGTTTTATCTGTAAACATTTTGCTCCTCCATTGCTATCTTAATTAAGGTAAAAGTGCATCTTATATGTTATTTACAGTAGAGAACTGTCTCATACCAACAATTTCTATTATGATGTCTAAGCATAAATTTGTACTTGGGATTAATCTCTTTTATCAAAAGAGGAATCTCCCACATGTCTTTTGGCCTATGATACAAACAAATAGCTAATTTAGGGTTATAATCTAATATTATGTTTCTACTACCTTTTATTGCCTTACATTCATTGCCTTCTATGTCCAGTTTAATAAAATCTACCTTATCTTTTATAAGGCTATCTAGACTTACAGCTTTAATTCTCTGTTCAGAATATTCAACTATACATGACGATGAATTATTTTCATTACTAAAGTAAACTATCTCATTTTTATCTGAAATTGCATTATTCTTTAATATCAATTTTTCTTTAGGTAGATTAACTTCATTTAGTAAGTTGTTTTTCATTATTTTAAAGTTCTCTACATCAGGCTCAAAAACATATATTTTATTTACATCACCATTGAGTATCCTATAATATTCAATTGTGTTTTCCCCATGATATCCACCGCCATCTATAAACACAGTTTGGGGTTTATACTCAAAAAACTCCTTTATGAAATATTGATTTTCTTCAAATGTAATTTTCTCAAATAAAGTATAATCTTGTGTAAATAAATATTTAACTAATGTTTTAAATGTTGTTATAGATATATCATCTTTAAAAAGTTGCATAGCTAAATCTAATTTATCTAAGTTCATTAAATAGTCGTAAGCAAAGTAATGATAAAAGTTCTCTATGCCTTGACTTTTTAGCTTATCTGATAATTGATCTGTCCACTTAGATACAATAAAGATTGGCTTGTCCTTATAATGCTTTTTATAGTTAATATGAAATTGTTCCATAGAAATGACTTTTATATTATCATAATTTTTATTTTCATAGTCTTCACTTACAACAACTTTTATATTTAAATTAGAATGTGTTCGAATAAAGTATTCAATTTCGTTGTTTGTTCCATATATTATGACTTCAGGTATATCATTCTTTTCAAAATATTTTATAATGAATCTATCAAAACTCTCTATATATTCTCTTAACTTCATAATTAAGCTCCTTAATATTTTTTCTATCTAATTTAGACAGTATTTACTAAAGTATTCTTTTAATCTTTCTGATTCTGAATCATTACCATTTGTATAGCTTATAAATTTCTCTAAATAATATATTCCTCTTTTTGCAAAGTAATTCATATATCGCTCTATATCTTTTTTATTATTATTTATATATTTAGGTATTAAATCCCCATTTAAGTGATTCTTTATATATTCTTCGAAAACTCTAGAAATAATGTACGATTTATATACTTTTCTGTTCTTGATAGAGCTCCATTCTATATTTGGCAAATAGATATCCTCATCAAAATTTTCTACTATATAGTCTATAATAGTTGTACTTCCATATATTCTTTTTTCTATGTTATATGAAAGATTTTTATCATGTATCCTATAATTTACAAGATAGTCCTCTAGTTTTCTTATTTTAATTCCATTTTTTATGAAGTTTAATATATTTATAGTGTCACAAGAGAAATCATTTCCTTTATAGATTATCCAATTGACTTCATTATCCACAAAAAACGACTTTCTATATAAACAGTTTAATGGTATGGGTGTAGAACATGTATTAAATATATGTTTTATAATTTCATTTGATGTAAGTTCATTATATCTACATTTTTCCTTTATTTTACTATATTTATCTATTATATTGAAATTGCTATAAACATAATCAATACTATCATTATTCTCCATAAATTTGACAAATGTTTCTATGGCTTGTGGCTGTAATGAATCATCACATGCAATCCACTGAAAATATTTACCATTTGAATTTCTAATAATTTCGTTTATACCTTTTGAAGCTCCTCCCGAGTTTTTATCATGATATATACTTATAACATTTTTATGATTTTCTTTATATCTATTAATAATATTAATGGTATTATCTGTAGAGCAATCATCTACTATTAAAATTTCAATATTTTTATAAGTTTGTTTTAAAATAGAATCTAAGCATACAGTTAGATACTTTTCACAATTATATGTAGTTACGCCTATAGTAACTAATGGTTCTACATCTCTTTCTTCTTTTACACTATCTTCAGTACAATTTATAATATTTCTTATAGATTTTATGGTTTTACTAAGCTCATAATTATTTTTAATAAAATCCCTATAATCTTTTGAATCATAATTGTTACTTACAATATAATTAGATGCTTCATCTATAGTATTCCATATATATTCTTCTTTATATATACCTTTTGCTCCAACAAAATTATGTATTATAGGTTTTATACCTTTAGACATAGCCTGCATTACACTCATATTTTGTGATTCTAATACACTAGTACATAATATATAGTTCTTGTCTTCTAGCCAATTATCTAAATCATTTTGCCATCCTTCAAAAAATACATTCTTTTCTATGCCTAATTGTTTTACCATTTGATTAAAATATAGTACATCCCTATCATCTTTAAATTTTCCTGCTAAATAAAGCTTATATCTACAGTCCATATCATATATTGACTTAAATGCTTGTAATAATAGCATTGGTCCTTTTTTATAGTCTATATAACCAACATTTGCTATGTTGAATCCGTCATTTCTACTTTTGAATGTCCAATTCTTCATATCAATGCCATTTGGAATAACGCATGTTCTTTCTTCTCTTATATCAAATTTATCTATAACAAATCTTCTTATATGTTCAGCTACAAATACTATTTTGTCTATGTTATCCCAATTAACATTATTAGGATTATTTGTGAAAGCCTCATAACTATGTAGTCTACATATTATAAATTTTTCTTTAGCAATAGATATTTTACTCCCATACTCCGCTAAAGAATCACACCATTCAAACCAACATATGTCACTCCATTGCATCCATTTATCTATAAGATTAAACTCTTCATACTTTTCTATTATTATTTTTTTTATTTCATATTCTCGTGATAAATTTGTTATAATATCATCTAGAAATGAATCTCCATTTTTTACACAGAAAAAAGCCAATTTTCTTCTATTTTTAATATTATGTATTTCATCAAAAACCTTAGATAAATTTTCTGATAATAATTTTCTCTCATATATCTTAACTTCATCTGTTATTTCTAGACTATTTTCTTTACCATTTAACCAATCGTTATATTGTTGTAAAATATATCTTTCTATTTCTTTTATGTCATCAAATTCAATATTTTTACCCCTATTTTGTTTTTCTATTATTTCTTCTACTATACTTTCCTTGGGTGATAGTGCTAATATAGGCTTGCACAGTCTCAAGTACTCATATATCTTCCCGGTAGGTACTCCCTTCCATTTTTCACTTTTTCCAACAACTAATAAAAGTAAGTTGCTTTTACTAGCCAGTTTTAAGCTTTCCTCATGTGATAGATAATCTATAAACATTATATTTTCTTCTAATTTCATATCTTTTAATATGTTTTTATATCTTTCAGTATCATCAGTTGGTCCAAATGTAACTTCTATTTTAGATTTATCTATTGATCCATTAATTATAAGATTATAAATAGCCTTTATAAAGTTATCTACTTTTCTATCAACTCCATAGAGCAGTCCATTGTGTATAATTCTAAACTTATCTCTATAATTTTGAATTTTTATATTATTAAAATCATCTTCATCATATCCATTTGTAATTGTATCTACTTTTTTATTATCTAAGTTAAATATTCTCTTATAATTATCTGAAGATATCTCTGTACAAGTAACGACTTTATCTGCATAATGTATTATACTTTGTTCAAATGCAAAACTCATTTTATATATTATACTTTCTTTGTCATAATTCATCATTGGATTGTTAGTCCATTCATCCCTAAAATCAGCTATCCATGGAACACTATATCTTTCTTTTAAATAGTATCCTATAGTATGAGCTGAGTTTGGTCCAGATGTTGTATATATCATATCTATACCATTAAAGTCTACCTTATCGTGAATCTTTTCTAACACTTCTTTAGCCCAAACTATGTACTGATCTGGAAATAGTATTAGGTTATCATAAGCTTCTTGAGAGCTACTTATAAAGTGTACATATTCTTTGATTAGATCATTGTCGTTGACTATATTACTATACAATTTTATTAATTTTTTAGAATATCTACCGTCTATTTTATCAACTTCATCTATTCTTATAATTTCAACTTCTTCTGGAATTTCCGATATCATTTCTTCATCTCTTAATAAAAATTTAGTTTTTCCTGTAGTTACTACTATAGGTTCCCATCCAAAGTCTCTTAAGTATTTCACAAACTTTAAGCTTCTCTGAACTCCTGATCCACCCAACGGTGGAAATATGTGAGATATAAATAGAACTTTTTTTCTATTCTTATAATCTTTTATTTTATTTAACTTTTCATATTCTTTTATTTTCTCTTTAACTTCATCTAATAGAATCTCATCACTTGAACTTTTCTGTATCTTTATATAGTATCTATACGCGCTTGTTATTTTTCCTTGACTTTCATATAAGTAAGCTAAGTTATATAATATATCCACATTGAAAGATTCTATTTCTAACCCTTTTAAAAAGTTTCTTTCTGCCTCTTCTAAACTTCCTTCCATCATAGACATAATACCTTTAATAGAGAAAACGCTTACATCATTTTTTACTATTTTCTCAAACTCTAATACCATCTCTTTAGCTTCTTTTATTAGCCCTTGTTCTAATAACACTTGTATGTTATTTTTAAATTCTTCTTTATACTTTTCAAGTTCTATTTTTACTTCTGTATTATTTGTTTTAGTTCCAGTTTCCTTTATTTCTTCTATTTCCTCTTCAAGTTCTTTTAATTCACATGTCATATTATTTTCTTCTAGTAAAATTTTAAGTTCTTCTAATCCTTTCATAGTAGGATTATTTTTATTAAATATAGCTTCTTTATATTTTTCTATAGCTTTATCTAATCTTCCGTTAATTTTAAGTACTTCTCCCCATTCTATAAGTGATAAAAAACTTCCAGTCCCATACTTCGATATCCCTTCATAATAATCACCAATTTCTATAGCTTTTTTAAAGTTTTCTATAGCTTTCTTATACTTTTTTCTTTCTTTATAACACATGCCTAAATAATAGTATATGTCTGGCATTTTATTTATGCATTCATCTTTTAAAAGAGTTTTTATAAAACTTATGGTATCTTTATATCTTTTAAGCATCATCATACATTGTATCATTCTGATTAATAAGTCATTATGATAAGCTTTTCTAATCCCGTTACATAAGTTATGAGCTTTTATGAAGTCGTTTAAGGCGCTATTAAAATTGCCATCTATCATCTCCATTATAGCTTTGTTATACCAGTTAAATGGATCTTTAGGATCTTTCTCTATTTCTGACTTTATAATATCCATGTTTCTTTTACTTTTATTCTTAGCTTCAAATATACCATTATCGTATCCATAGTGATAAATTTTGCATATATCTTTGTCTATTGTTCCTCCAAGATATTGTTTCCCGTTTATAAAAATTTGTTCATGAATGGCTCCTTTATATATAGGGTTATCATTTTTATAAAGACGTATCATAGAAGTAGATACTGTAAAGTTGTCTTTTCCGTATATATTATATATAGGAATACTATATACTACTTCCTTATTCTCAAGTAATAGCTTTTCAAGACTATTCCTATTGCAAAATATTCTTTCATCAGCATCTAGTACTAATATCCAGTCTCCCATAGCATACTGTAAGGACTTATTTCTAGCTTTGCTAAAATCATTTTCCCATTCATAGTCTATTATCTTCACTCTGTCATCTTCACTATATTTCTCCAAAAGTAATTTTCTTGTTTTATCTATAGATCCTGTATCCACGATTATAGCTTCATCCACCACTTTTAAAGCTCTATCCAGACATTCAACTATATTTTCTTCTTCATCTTTTACTATCATACAAAGACTTAGTCTCATACTTTTCACCAGCCTATATTTATTCTAATCACACATTATATTAATGTATATCGACAAAATAGAATATATTTTGAACAATTCTACAAAAAATATATATTCTCCTTTTAAAACAAAAAATATCCAGAGGAATTCCTCTGGATATTTTTTATTTTAAATTTAATTATCTTAATAGTTGAAGTACACCTTGTGGTGCTTGGTTAGCTTGTGCAAGCATAGCTTGAGCAGCTTGTTGTAATATGTTTTGTTTTGTTAAGTTAACCATTTCTTTTGCCATATCAGTATCTCTTATTCTTGATTCTGCAGCTTGAATATTTTCAGCAGCATTATCTAAGTTCTTGATAGTATGTTCTAATCTATTTTGATTAGCTCCTAGTTTTGATCTTTGAGCTGAAACAGCCTTTATAGCCTTATCTACAGTATCTATAGCTTTTGTCGCATCTTTATGATTTGATATACTATTAGCTACATTGTTTACTGTTAATGTAGTAGCGTCCATATTTCCTATTTCTAATTGCATAGAAACTCCACAGTCAGCTCCTATTTGGAAGTTAAGAGCTTTAGCTGTTCCTGATAAAGAACCATCTAATAGTTTTTTCTCATTGAATGTAGTTGATTTTGCTATTCTATCAATTTCGTTTGATAATTCTGTTAATTCATCTTTTATAGATGTTCTATCTATAGTTTCGTTAGTATCATTTGCAGCTTGTACTGCTAATTCTCTCATTCTTTGAAGTATTGCATGAGTTTCTGTTAAAGCACCTTCTGCAGTTTGGATAAGTGATATACCATCTTGAGCATTTTTTGAAGCCATGTTAAGACCTCTAACTTGAGCTCTCATTTTTTCAGAGATTGATAGACCAGCTGCATCATCTCCTGCACGGTTGATTCTTAATCCTGATGATAATTTTTCCATAGATTTTGATTGGTATCCACCAGTAATTCCTAATTGTCTGTTAGTGTTTATCGCTAACATATTGTTATTAATTCTCATTATGTATTCCTCCTTGAGTTTTTTATTTGGCATCCTTGCCCTTTCAATATTATTATCGGTACATGCTTTTTCTACTTTAATATATTTTTAGAATTTTTTTATATTTTTTCTTTTATTTTTTAAAAATTTCATTAAATATATTTAAATCTATATTTTTACTTAATGTAGCATTCTTATTTTCATTCTGAATAGAGTCGTATAACTCTTTTCTATATACACTTACATCTTTAGGAGCATTTATTCCTATCTTTATCTTTCCATCTTTTATATCTAAAATATTTATTTCTATATTTTCATTTAAAATTAAACTCTCGCCTTTTTTTCTAGTTAGTATAAGCATAACTATAACTCCTGTCTATTTTTTTGCTCATCTATTATTAAATACTTTGTAGTATATCTTTTGTCGTCTAATACTATTTGTTTTCCTGTCATATTTTTAATATTTATTATAATAGGACCTAATAAGTTAGCAGTCATTTTAGTTATATCTTCTGGAACAACTACTATTGTATATATAGCTAAATCTTTTTCATTTTCTATTTCAAGTTTCTTTATGAACCAATCAGGTAAATCAAACTCATAATCATGTTTAAATACAAATGGATTAATTATTATAAATGATAATTCTTCATTTTCTACAGATTGAAGCTTATGAAAAGGATTTTTCTCATCAGCATTATTTACTATGACAAATTTTTTATATTCCTCAAACCCCGGTATACCATCTATAAAGTTAATTGTCTTTTCGTATTCTATGTTATCTTCTTGTACACTTGCTACACTTAGGCTCATATTTATTCTCTCCTTTATTACTTCCTATTGTCAATAAACTTTATGTCTAATTCAGGATACTTCTTCATATATACTTCTACCTTTCCAGGATTATATGATACTACAGGTTTTCTAGGCTCATATGAATATTCTACTCCTCCTAGTTGCCAGTTAATATCTAGACTACCCGTTACTTCTATTTTAGGTCTACTTTTAGGTATGAGATCTATATTAAATTCTCTTATATGAGGTGTTCCATTTTTTTTAGCTATTTCTGGTATAGCTGGTGGCATTTTTTTCTGTATTTGAGCCATCCGATCTCCATCTTCACATATTCTAGCTATCGCCTCTAGTGCTCCTTGTCTCCCTAGTTGTGCATATTCTCTCATAAATTCATCACGAGATTTTAACCCTATTTCTGAAAAACATTGACTTTGGTCTATTAAAACCTTAGGATGTTCTTTATTAATTTTCATCTTAGGTTTAATTTGTCTTATACTTTGTTCTCCTTTAGGTTGACTTATGTCTAGTCCTGCATTCATAGTATTTATACCTATTTGCCCTTTTACAGTTGTAATACTAAGATTGTTCATAATATCACCTTAAAAAGTCAACTAATGTTGGTTGGATTATTCTAGTACCTGCTGCCATTGATGAAAGGTATACTGTTTCAGCCATTTTAAGATTCATTATAACTTCAGCTGGATCTACATCTTCATTTTCGGATAGCACACCTCTAAAGTTAATCGAATCTGAACTTAATCTTTTTTCTGTCATTTCAAGCCTATTTGTTTTAGCTCCTATCTCCGCTCTTACTGCCAACAAATTATCTTTAAGAACATCTATTCCCCCTAACATACCTCCTATTTCTTTATGATTTCCATTTTCCATATTCTCTATGAGGTCATCAAGAAACTGTATCATATAGGATTTATTATCTTTATTTACTGAATTTTTATCAAAATTAGGGTTTGTTTTATCATTTTCATCATAAACTCCAAAAATCTTAGTCCCGATTGTATTAACTTCTATATCTTCAGATATTCCTATATTGTAAATAGATAATTCACTACTCTTTAAAGGATTAGAAGGATCATAAATATAGTTACCGTCTTTATCCATAAGCTCTTTGTCTGTTTTATATCCAGTAAACACATATCTTCCTGCATGAGTAGTATTTCCTAATTTTATAAGTTGCTCTTTTAGTTGCTTTATCTCTTCAGATACTTTAGTTGTATCATCGTCAGTTTTTGTTCCATTAGCGGCATCTACTGTCAATTCTCTAATTCTCTGGAATATTTCTCCCATTTCTGCAATAGCATTCTCTGTAGTAGTCATCCATGACATAGCATCTTTAAGATTAGATTCATATTGTTCTATTTTAGACAAATCTGTATATAATTTTAAACTCTTTGACATTCCTATAGGATTTTCTGATGGAAGTTGAAACTGCTTACCTGATGACATTTGATTTTGATATTTCGCCATTTTTCTTAAGTTACTATTCAAATTCACCATCATATTTCTAACAAGCATACCATTTGTTATTCTCATCTATATCTCTCCTTTCATATTAATCTATCTGCCTACAAGTCCAAGTCTGTTTATAGTAACATCAAATATATGATCAAATGTAGTTATCATTCTTGCTGATGCATTATACGCTTGAGTGAATCTCACCATATCTGACATCTCTTCATCTGGATCTACTTGAGATATTGAGTCTCTTTTTTGCATAACATTCTTTACAATCATTTGTTGTTTATCTGCCATTCTTTGTGTATGTTGGCTATCAACTCCTAGCACTGATATTATTGAAGTTATATAATCCTCTGGAGTACCTCCTGAAGTTACGTCTGGTCCTGAGAAAAAGTCCTTTTTGTGTCTTAACTTTAGTAATTCCTCTACTATACCTTTGTTCTCTACTCCATTTGTTTCGTCAGCAGTCGCTATATTCTTTTGATCTTCCATTATTTTTTTTGACACCATAATATTATCTGCTCTTATTTCTGAGCCATTACTATTTTCAAATAATTTTATTCCATTTTCCGGTGGATTACCCAATGTATATCCTTGTTCATGAATTTTATTCATTTGTTCAGCGAATACTTTAGCAAACTCATCAAGTCTACCTAAATAATACGGAACTCCATTATATTTTCCATTTTTTCCATCTCCGTCTCTTACTTCAAGTAATCCTTTTAAATCGCCACTTTTAAGAAAAACATCCTGGCCATTCTCCCATTGCACTTTATATAAATCTATAGAAGGATCTATACTACTTGGTACTGTCTCTGGCGGATATTTAAGCTTTCTAGCGGAATTATGTTCTACTAAAGTGGATCCTCCTACTGTAACTATGAATTTGCCATTCTCTTCATAAGTTTTTATATCAACTATTTTAGAAAGTTCATCTACTAATAAATCTCTTTGATCCCTTAAATCATTTGCAGGATGTCCATCTATTTCTAGTCTAAATATTTGATCATTAATGTTTTTTATCTGCTCTCCTATTTCATTTACTTTTTTTATTTTTCCACCTATTTCAATATTTAAATCCTTTTGTTCTTTATATAACTTTTGAGCTAGCTCATTTAACTGTTTAGTAAATGATACAGCACTCTCTCTAAAAGCAATTCTATGTGATGATTCACTAGGATTTGTACCCAACTTTTCTAGTGTCTTAAAAAAGTCATTTATATTTACACTTAATCCATGATCTTCCCCTTCTCCAAATATATGTTCTATTTGCGTAAGTGCATCCTTTTTTATTCCCCATTCTCCTAATGGTGAGCTTTCAGATCTATATTTGTTATCTAGATAGTTATTTCTGATTCTTTCTACTAGATTAATTTGTGTTCCTGTTCCTATGTATCCTACACTACTCATATAGTGTGGAGTCGAAGCAGATTGTCGTGCTACTTGCTTTGAATAACCTGGCGTATTTGCATTTGCAATATTATGACTAGTAGTATAAAGCTTTCTTTGACTTCCTATAAGCCCTGATACAGCTGTATTAAAACCTAACCAACTCATAAATATTCACCCCTTTTAAAATTATGTTTATTATCTTCCAACTACACCCAATCTATTTACAACGTTCTCTATCATTTCATCTATAGCATTTACCACTCTCGTATTTGCAACATAAGCATGTTGGTACTTTAACATTTCTGACATTTCTTCATCTAGCGAAACTCCTGATATTGATTTTCTTTTACCTTCTACTTCATTTATTACTGTTTCATGAGCCATTGCCATATTTATCGATTCCTCTCCAGATAAACCTAAATCTCCAATTAAATTCCTATAGAATTCATCTATGTTTAGCTTACCTTCTCCATATATCTTTCCATTTCTTAAATCTAGTATAGCTTTAGCTATTGATCCATCATTTGCATCTCCTGAATCAGAAACAATTATGTCATTTACGTTCTCTATATTTAACTTTATATTTCCGGCTCTTATATCTTTACCATCTATAGATCCAAAAAAATGTTTGGATGTATCATTTCCTCCATGAATACCATTTATTGCATTTGCTATAGTATTTACCAAAGTATCTAATTGAGCTTTAATGGTAGGTATCATTTCTTCATATTGTTTACTTCCAATAGATGGACTATCTCCCTTTCCTCTTGCTTTTATTAGTCCTAATAATTCTCCGCTTTTCAATTCATCATCGAGGTCTAGTTTTTCTCCACTATCTCCCCAACAAACATCTACGAATGGTCCACCATCTTCTACTGTAGATAGCTCTCTATATCTTCCTTCTGAAATTAAGTGTCTTCCCCCTAATGTAACATTAACTGATCCTGAGCTTGTCTCATAATAGTCTATCCCCATTATTTGAGATAGTTCATCTAATAACTTATTTCTTTCATCTCTATAATCATTAGCTTTTGCTCCAGTAGCCTCACTTGCAACTATTTGTTGATTTAGTTCAGCTACTCTTTTTGATTTTTCGTTTACGGAGCTTACTACATCTTTAACGTTTTTATTTAGACTGAACTGCAAATCATTAAGTTGATTGTATATATGATTTACATTATCTACGAATTCAATTGCTCTTTGTTTTAAATGTTCCCTTTTAGTATTATTACTAGGATCATTAGCAACTTCTTCCCAAGACTTCCAAAAATCATCCATTATTTTACTAAGTCCAATATCTTCAGTATCCTTTTTATCTTTTTTACCTAGGTCTTCTCCTATTATTTCTTCTATTTGACTAAAGATATCTGCTCTTACTCCCCAAAATCCATACTTAGACAGTTCCCCTCTGATTTTTTTATCTAGAAATTCGTCTCTTACCTGTCCTACTTTTTGAGTATCAACACCTAATCCTACTTTGTAATTTCCATATTTATTATATGGTGAGTCAGCATGTATTGCTCTTTGTCTAGTGTAGTAATAATTATCTACATTAGATATATTATGAGATATGCTCTCAAGTGATCTTTTACTAGCATTTACCCCTGAAAAGCTTATATACAGTCCTGAAAATGACCCCATCTTAATCCTCCTTTAAGCTTTTATATCAAATAAATTTTTATTTTGAGTATTAATTTCTCCTGTATCTCCTTTATATGTTCCTTGACTTGAAGAAGCAGTAAGTAAGTTTACACCTAGATCAATATATTGTAGCGAATCATCTATAAGTGTTTTGTTTAGTTCATTTTTATCTTTTAACTCCGCAAGTATATCTGTAAGTTCATCTTTTATAGTATTTAGGGTTTCTTGTTCTTGTTCATTGAAGTATCCAATTAAAGTTGTAAGGTCCATTTGTTCTTGTATATTAAATCCTTTTTCTATATCCGAAACTATTGTTTCTCTATCACTTTCTAATGCTTCTATTCTATATATAATTTCATATTCTTCTTTAGTTATATTCTCTATTTTGTCTATACTACCTGAAATTAATATATCTGTTTTTTTATCAGCCAATTCTAATACCTGCTTATATTCTTCTAGTTCTTTAGTCAAAACTACTTTCAGTTCTTCAATTAATCTACTCATGGTAATCCCTCTCTTTATACCTTTTTATCTATGTTTATTGTATCGAACATTTTTTCAACTATTTTATCAGAATCGATTTCATAAGTTCCCATTTGAATTTGCTTCTTTATTTCTTCTACTTTTTCTTTTCTAATATCAGGAACATCTTTTAAAGCATTCATAGCAACTTGGTATTCTTTAGCATGACTTGATAAGTTCAATTCGTCTCTTCTTTTAGGTGCTTGATTTTTATTTACATTTTTTATGTGTTGCTGTCCGTTATACACTTCTAGTATTTTACTTATTCTGTCATTAAAAATTTTCATAAAAACACCCCCGTTCTTAACATAGTTCTATAACTATTATCGGTAAGAACGGAGGCTATCTTTAAGGATTTATATTTACTTTTTATATCTATCTGCTAGATACATTTTATCTTTATCTTTTTTATCCTTATCCTTATTTTTATCATCAATTATTACACTTTTTAACTCTCTTTGTAGCTCTAATATACACTTATCACAAAATCTTCCAGTTGTTATAGCTTTTCCACATCTTTCGCAATCAAGTATAAAGTTAGGGCTATCTGACTTTATTTCTAATTTTCCCTCTCTAAGATATCTTAGAATTTTCTTTACTTCTACACCTGTTTCTGTTGATACAGTTTGAATATCAGCTCCTGGATGATCATATAAATATTCTTTTACTTTTTTAAACATTTCATCTTCTACATTTCTACACTTTATACATACATCAAATCCATCATAAGCATACATTCGGTCACACTTTTTACAGTTTCTTATATCCATATTTACCCCTCCAAGTCCCCACAATAAATAGTATGTTAATATTCTACATTAGTTTCCAAGATTCCTTTTTCAAGTTATTTGTTTGATCATCTTTTCCTGTAGCTATAGTTACAACAAAGACGTTTTTTGCTCCTGATTCTAGTAAAACTCTTGAGCATTCATCTACAGTTGCTCCTGTAGTATATATATCGTCTATTAATAATATATTTTTATTAATAAAAGCTTTTTTGTCCTTTACAATAAATGCATCTTTAATATTTTTTATTCTATCTTCTCTATGTAGTTCATTTTGAACTTTTGTTTCTCTCACTCTTTGTAGATTTTTTGTATCTATTTCTATGCTTAAATTATTGGAGATATATTTTGATATAAGTTCAGATTGGTTAAATCCTCTAAGTCTCTTCTTGTACTTATATAAAGGTACTGGTACTATCATATCTACTTTATCAAATCCACTATTTGTAATTGAATGAAGTATAAGCCTTCCGAAAATCTTGTACATATATGTTTTATTACTATATTTGTATTCATATATAGCTTTTTTTGCTATTCCATCATAAACAATTGGAGAAACTGCTTTAGTAAAACTATGTGGATGTTTAAGACAATCTTTACATTTTCTAAGTTTCAGATTATCTCCCAAGTATTTTCCGCATATGGTACAACCATTGTGTCTTATAAATATTAGCTTTTCTAAACAATCTATACATATATGATCTTTCGTTATATCTTCATCATAACTATTACATATAAAGCATATATTTTTCTCGACAAATATTAAATCCATTATAGCATCATAAAACTCTCTTATAATACTTATGAATTTATTCATCTCTACCTCCTAATAAATCTAAATGCTTTTAAGTAATTTGTTATTAAGCTTTGAGCATTTTTTTAGTCCTTGTCATATATATAGTAAGTATTTCTTTATTTTAGCTAAGTTTTTATAACTAATATATCTTTTTATTAATGTTACTAAAACTATGTTATTAGTTTATGATTTTTAATATATTACTCACTTTTAAAGCTTTTCTTATTCTTGTATTATGTGTTGTTCTATTAATGAATTTTTTAATTTTGTATAGTCCTCTTTATATAAATCATAGTATTTATCTTTATAAATATATAGTAACTTCTTTTTTACACCATCAGAAGTTATATGCTCCTTATCTGATAATATACTCATATAGTATTTAATTGGATTTTTATCAAGAGAGTAGTTCTTAATTTTTTTATAAAAATTTAGCTTTTTTTCTATTAAATCTTCATTTTTTATTGTATTTAAATATATCCCTTCACTTTTAGAAATATTTGAGGCTTTTTGTAAAATATTTATAGCTTTATCTATATTAGAAATTAAATAAATATCACTCAAATTACTATATACTAATAATAAATCTTCTCCATAAGATACTGTTGCTAAGGTATTACTGTATTTTTCAACTTTTTCAAAGTTCATTTCTTCATCTGCTATTGCTATTGCTTTACGAAGAGTTTCAACACTTTTGTTATCATATTCTTTTAAAATTATTTCTATAATGGCTTTACACTTGTCATATTTATATCTTGCGTAATATGTTTCAAGTAATTCTTTTAATTGAGAGTATGTTAACTTTCTATAGTCATCTTCATTGAAGTTAATTGTATTATTAATAACTTCATTATACTGTCTAGAATAATCTTCAGATGAGTATTTATCAACTCTAGATTTCTTCATATATATATTCAGACCCAAAGTTAATGAAAATATTATTATAAGTGAAGCTATAGCTTTATTCATTTATTTTCCTCCTAATTTTAATACTCATGCTTATGAAATGCTAATAATGCAATTGCTAGGAATAGTGCTGAGTTAGATATGCTAGGTATAGTATCTCTTATTTTGTTAAAATAAAACCCGTAAACTCCTATATAAGTAGGAGCATTAGAAGTTTGAAAAAATGTATAAGATGAAACTGTTAATAATTTTCTTAGTCCACTATATAATAATAAAATAATAGTAATTAATATAATATATATCAGTATAGATACTCCTTTTTTCTTAGTTAAATATCCTAGCATTAAAGAAAAAGATATTACTGCAAAAATGTATAAAAGTATCATCCCAATTACACCAATTATATTTAAAGAAATCTCCATATTACTTGCGACTCTGAAATTTCTATAAATTGCGCTCTTATCAGATAAGAAATAACTTAAATATATAAATATAGATATTGTTATTAAAAATGTAAAAGCTACAACTATATATATAGAAATTAATTTAGAAAATAGTATTTTTTCTTTGGTATAACCTGACATTAAGTAGTTTTTTATAGTTTTATTTGAGAATTCATTACAAACTAGTGAAATCGTAAAAATCCCAATTGATAATGGAAGAAATAGTTCAAAATTCACTTGGAAAAACTTGCTTAAATTAAAGTAAAATGATCTATTCATACTATTTGAATCTATACCAGTTAGGATACTTGTCCATGCTAGGAAAATCATTAATGCAAAAGATATAATTAATATGTATTTGTCTCTTCCTTTTGATATTTTATATAGCTCTATCTTGATTAAATCTTTCATATTTGTTCCTCCATGAGTTCATTAAATTTACTTTTTAAGTTATCATTATTTGATGATATATTTTTTATTGTGTAATCAGATTGTGTAAGTAGTTTTAATACATAATTTATATCTTTATTATTAATTTCTATAGTAAAATCATCTATTTCTTTAAAAGGTATATTGTCTAAGATTAATGATAATTCACTCAAATTGATTTTGTTATTAAATTCTATATAAGTACTAGTATCTTTATGTTTTGCGTATGTATCTATTAAACGACCAGATTTCATGATAAAAGTTTTATCTACTAAAGAATCTAACTCTTCTAATATGTGACTTGACACTATAACAAGTTTGTTGTTTTGCTTCAATATATTAATTATGTTATGAACTGAATGCACAGTATTTATATCTAGTGAATTAGTTGGTTCATCAAGAAAAACTATATCTGGATTATTTATTAAAGACGCTATTAAACCTATTTTTTGTCGCATTCCTAATGAGTAAGTCTTTACTTTTTTGTCCATAAAGTTACTAATATCAAACTCTTGAAGCAGAAATTCATACCAGTCTTTATTTCTTATTCCATATAACTTTAATAATATATTTAAATTTTCTTTTCCAGATAAGTCATTATATATATTAGGCATTTCTATAAAAGCTCCGATTTTAGGCAAAAGGGTTTCTTTATTTTTATGTAAGCATAAATCATTTATTTTTATAGATCCACTTGTAGGATTCCATAGTGTAGAAAGTACTTTAAATAACGAACTTTTACCGCAACCATTTGGGCCTACTAATCCAAAGATCTTACCACTTTCACATCGTAAAGATATATTATTTAAGATGTGTTTTTTTCCAATCAATTTATTTATATTTGAAATATCTAAAGTTAATTTTTGATTCATTTATGTATCCTTCCTTCATATTTGTTCATTATATATTAACATATATAGTAAAAATTTACATGTGACTGGAATATATATTTATACAAAATAGGTATGTTTTCATGAAGAATAGCCCCTATTAGTCAATAACTACAAATAACTCATATGCTTCATAAAAAATATAAATTAATATTATCAGACTATAATTTCATAACAAATTAATAGGGATATACCACCTCTTATATCAAGGTATGTATATCCCTACATGCTAAGTTATTATTATAAAATTTCTTAATTTATAACTATAAATTCATCCGTATCTAACTCATCATAAATTCAAAAACTTTAAATAATCTATTATTAAGTCCCGAATATCTCTTAGTTATTTTATTATTATTTATCATATATGCTAAGTACTTTTCCATTCCAACTAGTACAACCAGTTCTTTTGATCTTGTAATAGCTGTATATAACAAATTTCTAGTAAGTAGCATAGGTGGTCCCCAGTATATTGGCATTATGACTACAGGAAATTCACTTCCTTGACTCTTATGAACAGTAGTTGCATAAGCTAACTTAAGTTCATCCAGTTGACTAAAGCTATATGTTACCTCTTTATTATCATCAAAAAGAACCGTTAGCTCACTTTCTTCTTCATCCATATATGTTATAAATCCAAAGTCTCCGTTAAATACACCTTCTCCTTCTTGAACTACTTGACCATCTTCTAACTGTTTCCACTTGGTATTATAATTATTTTTAATTTGCATTACCTTATCTCCAACTCTAAATATAGTATCTCCTATCTTTCTCTCTTTTTTATATTTAGATTTAGGATTTAATGCCTCTTGTAACTTTTCATTCAACACATTTACTCCTGTGTCTCCTTTTTTCATACATGTGAGTATTTGTATGTCTCTCAAAGAGTCATAGTTATTATACTTTGGTAATCTTTCTTTTGCTAATTCTATGACTGTTTCCACTACTTTATTAGGAGAAGTTCTACTCATAAAAAAGAAATCTTTTTCTTTTACATTTAAATGTGGGAACTCTCCCTTATTTATTTTATGGGCATTTACTACAATCATACTTTCCTGAGCCTGTCTAAATATTTCATTCAATCTTACTACTTTTACTATTTTACTTTCTATAATATCTCTCAGTACATTTCCTGCTCCAACTGATGGAAGCTGATCTATATCTCCAACTAATATAACTCTAGTTCCTTGCATAATAGCTTTTAATAGATTATTCATAAGTAATATATCTACCATCGACATCTCATCTATTATGATTACATCTGCTTCTATAGGGGTTCCTTCATCCTTGCCAAATACCATACCAAGCTCATCATCTGCGAATCCATATTCTAATAGTCTATGAATAGTCTTAGCCTCCCTTTTAGTAGCTTCAGACATTCTTTTAGCCGCTCTACCTGTAGGAGCCGCTAATACTATATCAAGTTCACAATCTTCAAATATTCTTATTATACTATTAATAGTTGTTGTCTTACCCGTACCTGGCCCACCAGTAATTACTAGTAGCCCATTTTCAATAGCCTGTCTTATAGCTTCTTTTTGATTCTCTGCTAACTTTATATCACTTTCTTCTTCAATAGATATTATTTTCTCTTCTATATTTATATCAAGTTTTTTTATTTCTCCTTGTGATAACTCTACTATTTTTTTACTTACATTTGTTTCAGCATAATAAAGTGGCATACTATATACACATATTTCTCCATTAAAGTTTTCTAACTGTATCTCTTGTTTAAGTGCAAGTGCAGTTATTCCATCTTCTATAATACCTTTATCTACCTCAAGCATTTGTGATGATTTTTCTATTAGCTCATCTTTTGGTATATATGTGTGACCTTCTGTAGAAGATTCCATTAGCTTAAATTTTATTCCAGCATTTATTCTATATTTAGAGTTAAAGTCTACTCCCATACTTTGAGCTATCTTATCAGACATTTTGAATCCTATTCCTATTATGTCTTCTGACAGTCTATATGGATTTTCGTTTATTTTTTTTATAGTTTCACTCCCATATTTCCTATATATGCGTATCCCCAAATTTGGACTTATATCATATCCTTGTAAAAACATCATTATTTCCCTTAACTCTCTCTGCTCTATAAAAGCTCCAGCTATTTTCTCTATCTTCTTATCTCCTATTCCTCCTACTTCTTTTAGCCTTTCTGGATTGTATTGAAGTATATCTAGAGAATCTTTACCGAATTTTTCTACTATCTTTTCAGCAGTTTTAGGTCCTATTCCTGGTATTAGACCTGATGAAAGATATTTTATTATTCCATTAAGAGTAGAAGGTGTAACCATAGAATATGTTTCCACTTTAAACTGTTGTCCATAATTGTGATGTTCAATCCATTCACCTTGAACACTGATAGTTTCTCCCATACTCAATAGTGGGATGCTTCCCACTATTGTTACTACATCATCTTCAGTTTCTAATATTGCTACTGAATATCCGTTGTTTTCATTTTGAAATATTATTTCTTCAACAGTTCCCTGTAAAGTTAGCACTTTGTTTACCTCCGAATATTTATGTTAATTTTATTATATCATGTATGTATATTTCTTAGTACAACTTATAACACATTAATTACAACATATAGCTTAAATCAATGTTTACAGCTATATTATTAGAAATCATATAACATGAAATACAATAAAGCGAATTAAATTTTTGACGATTTTTTGATGTCAAACAAAACAATATCATTTACTTAATTTGATCCACATATTAGATAACTAATTTCTACTTTTTTTCGATAGCCTTTTATGTATATATTGTTATAATACTTTTTAAAATAAAAAAACAAACTTGAGGAGAAATTGATATGGGTAAAGGTGGTTTTTCATGGAAAAGGGCTACTGGTGTTACAAAAACGAAACAGAACTTTTATAGAAAAACAGGTATACCGACAACGAGGTCTGGTAGACAACGAAAAGCAGGAAGTACAATGAGATGTGCCACTTTTATAATATTATCAATACTAATGATAATTACATTAATCTTAGCCATTTTATAATAAATAAAAAAAGTAGGGAATTTTTCCTACTCTTTTTTGTATTAATATATTTTTTAAATATATTTTTTCCGAATTGATATATCTTGAATATTTGTTGTTATATGTTATTATATGTAATATATGTAAATAATTATTATAAATTGCTAACTTATCAGATAAAGGAGGATAAAATGAAAAATGAAGAAAAAAACAAGTTTAATACTCTTAGCTTCTTTGATATTAACGCTAGGATTATCTGGATGTCAAAGTAAAGGCGGACAAGTTATTAATGATAAGAATAAAGAAACATTAGTAGTATCAATGTTTGAGTTTAATGAAGAATTATTCAAAAAAAATGTTATTAAACCATTTGAAGAAAAACATAACGTAAAAATAGTAGTTGAACTCGGAAATAATCTTAAAAGACTAGAAAAACTTAAAATTGATAAAAGTAAAGTAGATGTAGTGCTTTTTACAGATTATGTCGCAATGCAAGCAATAGAAGAAGGTCTAATAGAAAAAATGGATCGTAAAAATATACCTAATATAGAAAATTTATATGAGATGTTTAAGTTTCCACTAGGGAAAGACTATGGCCCTTCTTATGGTATAGCAAGTTATGGATTAATATATAATTCTGATAAAGTAAAAGAACCGATTACATCATGGGGAGATTTATGGAAGCCCGAGTTAAAAGGTAAAGTCTCACTGAGTGATATCTCAATATCTGGAGGTAAGTTTCTCCTATTAATCGCGGCAGAACAAGCAGGTGTAGATATCAAAAAAGATGAGGATAAAGTTTTTGAAAAAATTAAAGAACTAACTGAAAATAAACCAAAATTTCACGTAAAAGCCGTAGAAGCTATAAACCAGTTTTCAATAGGAGGAACTGATGTTATGGATACATATAGTTTTGAAGTTGAGACTATAAAAGATAATATTCCGACGGCAAAATGGGTACAACCAGAAGAAGGTACTTATCCACTAATGGAAACAATTAATATAGTAAAAGGTACAAAAAATAAGAAATTAGCAGAAAAATTCATAGATTGGATGCTAAGTGAAGAAGTACAGAAATCACTAGCTCTAGACAAGATAAATTCACCAACAAATAAAAATGTGAATCTAACAGATAAAGAATCCGAAAATCTTGTTTATGGTGAAGAGGCAATAAATAATTTAAAAACGGTAGACTGGGAGTATGTGAACAAATCTATGAAAAGATGGACCGAAAGATAGAATAAAGAGATAAGTCCACAAAAAAATAACTAAAATTATATAAATCTATATAGAAATAATCTATAAACTCAATATTATATAAATAAATATTAATCTTAGTTATTTTATATAATTATTATAAAATGACAAAAGAATAATATTGTTATTAGCTATTAAAAATATAAGCGTTTAATGCTATTTAGTACACCTATTACCTATTACATTGAAGAAAAAAACAAATATCTTAAAATTAAAAATAAAATATTATTTTGTGATGAAGAAATAAAAAGATTAGGAAATTAATCCTAACCTTTTTATTTCTTTTCTAAATTTAACGCTAATGCTATATCGTCTGCATAATCTCTTGAAATATCTTCTATAAAGTATATTTATTTTGTATCAGTGAGTGTTTTTAGGAGGTTATTTATCTTTGAAATTTCATTTTTTATTGATAATATGTCGGCCTTAGTTGCAGGTTTATTGTACTCTATTAAACATTCTTTAACTCTATCAGAGTATAATCCACTTATATGCGATGTATGTATATCTCGTATTATGCTTCCATTTCTTATATTCCTCTGCATTACTTTATAACTTTGTATTACATCTACTACCCTGTCATCTCTTAGCACTATTTCTACTTTTTCATTCTTCTTATTTATAGTTTGTATATGTATTAAATTAAAATATCCAAATGCCCCATCATTTTTAGATATAGTATTTCTAACTTTCCCAGGAATAAATATATTATTAATATTAAATACAATAGGTACTGAATTTTTGCTGCCTATAATATTACCATAATATTTTCTAGTTTGTTTCAAATCTATCATAAAGTGTCTTGCTATCATATTCATGACTGTCTTTATGTTTTTATATACGTAAATATCTTTTTGAGTATCTGTTATTATTAACGTAGCATTTCCTTTCATATTCAGATAAACAGGAACTACAGCTTTTATTCCTGACGAAACAATTTTTTCTATACTCCCCATTACCAGACTTCCCCCTTTTTAGTAGATTATATAGAAACATATGTTCGATGTCAACTTTATAAAAAAACATCAAGATATACTCAATGTCCTTTTCCTCTTCTGTAGTATTTTAAAACATGCTTACAATTTTAGGTAATTTTTCTATATAAATAAATATTCTATAAGAACATAAAAAAACCTCTTTGATATTTTATAATATTAAAGAGGTTTTTAAAAACATCATTATTTCAAACTATAAGCAATATTTAATATATTTATTTATTATTATCAAAAGTTTCAATTAAAGAATCTACGTCTACAACATCACCTATTACATAGTCAATATTCTTAAGAAAAGCTTTATGAAGTTCTACATCAGTACCGGCAACACAGTCTGAAACTACTATTGCATTCATATCTCTTTGTTGAGCATCAAGTGCAGTAGCATATACACATACATTTGTAGCTGCTCCAGTAATAATTAATGCATTCTTCTTAAGTCCTCTCATAAGAATTTCTAGATCTGTTAAATAAAATCCACTGTATCTTCTCTTTAATATAACATAGTCATCATCATCTGGCTTAAGCTCGTCAATTATTTCTACTCCACAAGTTCCATATAGACAGTGTTCAGGTTCGCTTCTTTCAAGCTCAAGTCCAAAGTCAACCTTTTGCTTTCTGTGAACCTCTTGAGTATACATTACAGGTATATCATTTTTTTTAGCCCATTTTTTTAGTTTTTGTATGTTAGAAATTACCTCTCTCCCTCCTGGACATTCTATGGGAGCTCCTTCTGCAATAAAATCATATTGCATATCAATAATTATCACAGCACAATCTTCTTTTTTTATTTTTCCTAAATTGTTTATTGGCATATTAAACCCTCCTAAAGTGTAATATTATTTTATATTAATAAAAACTTATTAGATATTTATTTTTACTAAAAAGCGCCTATTAAAAACCTTACAACTATTCCTGCTAACATACCTACAAAAGGATCTATAGTAGCTGTAACAATTGTTGCTACCCCTGCTGTTATTGGATCTGCTTCAATTCCTGGTTTTATATTTGTTGGAAATACAACTATAGCACCAAGTACTAAAAGGAATCCTGCAATAGATTCATTAGGTACATATTTACCTATCCTTGGAAGTAATTTTGCGAATAATATAGCTGCCATAATAAGCATCATTAAAACACCAGCTATTACTGGATTAGGCGCAACTGCTGTTCCACTTATTATTGCTTCTACAGGTCCCCCTCCAAAGAATGCACTTATAGAGTCAGCTATACCTGAATAAAGAGTTATCATATCCACATTAACAGCACTTTTTGCCAAACTTCCTGTTACACTTGAATAAGCAATATTTCCTCCTATTTGTAAGGTAACTAATGCAAGAACTTTTCGAATAATATTAGAGTTCACCTTTATTTTCAAAGGAATTAGCTTTTCATGTTCAAGATTTATTTCTTCTTCGTTTTCAGAAACAGCATTTTTCCTCATAAAAATCCAGATAGCTGAACTTAAAAATACACTACCAACTATTGTATACACTAAGTCATTTGTTATGAAGTAAATAAGTATAGCAGAAGCTATAGAAATTCCGCTTATTATCTTATTTCCTTTAATCATGTCTATTGCTAATTTTGCTAAGATTATACCAACACCAGCCATCATACCACTTAATATAGATGTCCCAATAAAATCTACTGTAGGTTGTAAAAGACCTATTCCCCCTATTAATGCCATTACTATACCTGTAAAAAATACAATATTAAGTCTTTCATTTCTATCTTTACCCATTGTACCTGCTAATACTATGGCTTCAGCCTGAAATGAAATTGGTGCAACTTGACCAGATAAAAGCATACCAACGGGACCTACTAAGAATGCCAACGCTGTAGGAAATGCAGCAAACCCAAATGATAATGCTAAGATTCCCTGAGGTAAGCCATTAACAACTACTGCTATTGCAGCTAAAATATCTTGAATGGTCATTAAGTTCCCCTCCTTTGAATTTGATAGATGTTAATACTTTTTAATTAAATCAGTAAGGTCTCCTAAAAAATATCTTGTTAGTTAATTAAACTTTATATAAAGTTACAATTATAAGTAAAATTTATTTATTTGAAGCTTTTTACCATATGCTTCATATAGTTTAAACTAAAGTTATTAATTTTATTAATATTTTTTATTCTGAATAATATATAAGGATTTTATGTTAAAAAATTAACAATACTATAGTTGAAATGATACATATATAGTTATAGTTTCATATAATTAAAAATATTTATTAAGTTTTCTCGAGTTTTTTATCTCAAAGAACTCTATCGTATAATAACTAACTTATATGAAAATTAATATGAATAGAATATTGGAAATGACTCTTTTGTTCTATTTAAAAATGTCAATGTCCTAAGTATATTGTTTAGAGTAATATAATGAATATCACATTTTCGTTTCTTGTTTTATAGTAAATAAAAAATCTAAGCTTATATAGCTTTTACTTTTAATTGTAAATTGATAGATGAGAAAACATTTGTGAAAACGTTTTCTTGACATTTATAAGTTCTATGTACTATAAGTTTATTATAGATTTATTTTAATTATAAATCAATAACGTTTTTATACGTATTTCGTCATTTTTCGTGTTTACATTAAATTATATTTAATTTTTTAGACAATTTCACATAATATTTTCTGTTACTTATATTTTAAAGAAAAAAACTAAGCAATCTATTCTAACAAAAGTAGAGAAATTAGACTGCTTAGCTATTTTCCTAAAGATATTTTAAGCTATATTTCTTTCTTATTTTTCTTTATGAGATACAAATAATTCTAATAAGTTCTCAATTAACATAGCATTTGTTGTAGTTCCTACTCCACCTGGAACTGGAGTTATAAGTGAAGCTTTTTTAGATACTTCTTCAAAATCAGCATCTCCAACTATTTTATCTCCTATAACATTAATTGCAGCATCAACTACAACTACTCCATCTTTAACCATATCTCCTGTTACAAGTCCAGCTTTTCCAGCTGCACATATAACAACATCAGCTTCTTTTACATGTTTTTTTAGATCTTTAGTTTGTACGTGACAAACTGTTACAGTAGCACCACTATGTAATAGTAATTGAGAAATAGGCTTACCTACTGTACGACCATTACCTACAACAACAACTTCTTTTCCTACTAAATCTACTCCACTTTCTTCTAATATTCTCATCATCCCTTTTGGAGTACAAGGAACTATTCCTTTTACACCCATGAATAACTTTCCAAGATTAGTAGAATTCACACAGTCTACGTCTTTATCTGGTGAAAGTGTGTTTGCTATTCTATCTTGGTCTAAGTGCTGTGGAAGAGGATATTGGATTATTACTCCATGTACACTATCATCTGAGTTTAAAGTTTCTATAACTTTTACAAGTTCTTCTTCTGATATATTTTCATCATATATTGATAGGCGATGATTTACTCCCATATTATCACAAGTTCTTTCTATGCTTTTTACATAAGAAACTGATGATGGATGAGCTCCAACTTGTACTATTTCAAGAAATGGTTTTTCTCCATATTTTTCAGTTAAGCTACTAACCTTCTCTCCTAATCCTTTTCTTATGTTTGCTGCAATTTCTTTACAATTAATAGTAGTCATTTTCTTCTCTCCTTTATACTTTTTACTAATTCCTCTCGAATATATTGTATCTTAAAAACTACAAATGTTTAATAGTTTTTTTATTATACTGTATACATATCTATTGAAAAAAATTATAGATAAGTATATTATTATCTAAATATCATCCTTAGATAATAATAACACTTTTGACAAGTTATTTATACTATTTGTTAATTCATCTAGTTTTCCTTCTATTCGTACCAATAAATATATAGATACGACTATAGGAAATCCTAGATTTGATATATAGTTATAAAATTCATTCATAATATCACTCCTATTATAATAAATATATCTATATTATTTTTTTATTGATCCTCCTAAATAATTAATACATATACTTAAAAAAGCCTGTAAATTCAGGCTTTTTTAAGCATGTAACATTCTACTGTACATTTAATTTTACTATATCAGTTGAAACTATTTTAGCTTCTACAATAGATGCAAGTTCTCCATTTTTTTCAGTAGCAAATACATTTCTAGATAAAATATCATCCATAGCAGATTTAACCTCTACTTCAGTTACATCATCTTTTACATTTTCTATAGAAATAGTTGACCTTGAACCTTTAGCTGTTCTAAATACCATATTTAACTTTTTAGATGCCATTGAATTACCTCCTTTCTAAATTTTTTAGTTAAATTAATTATTGTTCTTGAATTTCTAATTCGTTTACTCTTATTACATTTCTTGACTCTAGATTTTGAAGTCCTATCAAAGTCTTAGCTACTTCATATACATCATCATTACTTGATGCAGGCTTAATATTTTGAAATATTTTTGAATTTAATATGTCTTCTCCCCTTTCATTTTCTCCTGTTTTAAATACAAGCTTTAACTTTGATTTTTTAATTTCTGATGTAGCTGGCATCTTATCACCTCCCTTTCATTACCTATATAGAATGAGAGTTGATTTTTTACTATACTTTTTATTATTTTTTAGTTATTATTTTTTTTAGTCTTTTAAGAGCAGTCGATTTTGTATTAACTACAGTTCTGTATGAAATATTTAAAGTTCTAGCTATATATTCTATAGGTTTTCTTTCTATATAATAAAGTGTAATAATCTCTTGTTGTCTTTCTGTCAGAGATAATATTCCCTTCCATAGTATATTTACTTCTTCGTTCTTAATAACCATTTCTTCTTGAGTTAATGATTCATCTATTATAGTATCTATCATCTCTATCTTTTCATCTTGTGATATAGTTTGATTCAAAGATATATCCATATTTTTTTGCTTATGCTTGTCCAAGTAATGAAATCTAAGAGCATTTTTTACATATCCTAAAAAGTGTTTCTCACTTTCAAACGTCATTGTCTTTAAAACTCTTAAAATAATTTCATTTCCTTCTTGAATAAGATCATCAAATAAATTGTAGTTATTATAATATTTTTTAATTGAATTTATAATTAATGGCTTTAAATTTACTATTAACTTTCCAATAGATTGATCTTTTCCTTCCAAAGACTCCTTATATAATCTTGCGATTTCCGAATACATACTTTCCTCCAATATTAAGGAGTACTCCTCTTCCTTATTACCTAGGTAAGTACATATTAAGTTAAAATATTAAAATATTTAATTTAGGAAATATACATATATCATTTAAGGATATCTATATAATTCATTTATTATGATATATGAATTACATAAAATTCATTGTTAGTAATCTTGAAATAGACTTAAGTCCTAAAAAATACTGACTTATTAAATAATTAATATTAATTATTTAATAAGTCAGTATATAACTACTATTTATCCAAGATTTTATATTCAATCTTTTTTTCTTTAGTTTTATTTGACTCTTTTTCTGATTCAATACTATCATCCTCATTTGGCATTACAAAAACTATATTCTTAAAATTTCTTCTTAAAATGTTCAGTAAATAATCTATATGTTCTTCATCATGTACATAAACAGTTATTTTACTAAGACTTTCTGGTTTATTCCCATTGATAATATCTATATATATGTTTCTTCCAAATTCTATTACTCCATATATGAAAAATACATATACGATTATGGTAAATATTATACTCATATTATTCACCCTCTACTTATAGATTTCAAAACTATTATTTTGAAGGTTTTACTATCATAATATGAAAACCAATATATGTATTGTTCCATCAAATGATAAAATTGTACAAAAATAAACCCTGCTAATAAGTAAGCAGGGTTTAAATATTAAGCCTTTTTAACAAGTTCCTCTACCTTAGAATTTGCTTCATGTACTATTTTTTCTTCATCTATAGTTAGGAGCTTTCCATCTTTTACTACAGTCTTTCCTCCAACTATAGTATAGTCTACACTTCCTTTTACTCCTACAGTTCCTAGAACTGACTTAGGATCATATTGAGTTCCTACAAATTCAAGTCTATTAGTATTTATCATAAACAAGTCTGCTGCTTTTCCTACCGAAAGTTCTCCAATATCTTTTCTCCCAAGTAATCTTGCACCACCTTTTGTAGCAAGCTTTAATATATCATATCCTGTTGGAGCCTTACGACTTGAATTTAATCTGTGTAGAAGATATGAAACTCTTATTTCTTCAAGTAAATTTGATCCATCATTACTTGCACTTCCATCTACTGCAAGACCTACAGGTATATCAAGATCTATCATTTCTGGAATTCTAGCTATTCCTGAAGATAGCTTCATGTTAGATATAGGACAATGAGCAACTCCAGTTTTTGTTTCAGCTAGCTTTTTTAGTTCATCGTCATTAAAGTGTATTCCATGGGCATACCATACATCTTCTCCAATCCATCCTAGACTTTCCATATATTCAAGAGGTCTCATATTGAATTTTTCTAATGTAAACTTCTCTTCATCAAGAGTCTCTGCTAAGTGAGTATGAAGTCTAACCCCTAGTTTTCTTGCAAGTATAGCAGACTCTTTCATTAATTCTCCTGTTACACTAAATGGAGAACAAGGAGCTAAAACTACCTGTCTCATTGAAAATTCACTATTATCATGATACTTTTTGACAAGTCTTTCTGAATCATATAATATCTTATCTAAATCTTGAACCACTGAATCTGGAGGAAGACCACCATCTTTTTTACTTAGAGACATACTTCCTCTTGAAGCATGCATTCTAATTCCAAGTTCTGATGCAGCCTGAAACTGAACATCTATAAGTTGTTCACTTGTAGTCTGAGGAAATACATAATGATGATCAAAGCAAGTAGTACATCCATTTTTAAGTAGATCTCCCATTCCGACAAATGAACTATATCTTATTACATCTGTATCTAATCCCTTCCAAATTTCATATAGTGTTACAAGCCAATCAAAAAGTTCCATATTTTGAACTTGAGGAAGATTCCTTGTAAATGTTTGATATAAATGATGATGTGTATTAATAAGTCCAGGATAAGCTATCATATTTTTTCCATCTATAATTTCATCTGCATTAAACTTATCTGTACCTATATTTTTAATTATACCGTCTTCTATATATATGTTAACGTTTTCCATAACATTATCATTTTCATCACATGTAACCACAGTTTTAACATTCTCTATAAAAAGCGATTTAGTCACGAAATTAACCTCCTTAATATCATCACCTAATAAATATTTCTTAAAAACTTATATACTACTCAGCTTGTTGCTCTTTATTTTTCCTTCTGTCATCTATCATATCTTTAAATGTATAGTGTTTATTAATGTCAAAGTCATAGTCTATAACTTTAGCTGCAAACTGTATAAAGTACCCTAGTGTTAAAGCAGCTATTATTGTTCCAATTCCCATAGGCCCTTTCAGAAATATAGCTCCTATCACAGCAAATATTTCTAATACAGCTCTTATATATAGAACAGATACTTTTGTTGTATTTACGAGATACTCCATAAGTGCATCTCTAGATCCTACTCCTATTCTGGCTTTTAGTGCAATTACTATTCCAAATCCAAATAATACAAGACTTGCAAACAACATGAGAGCTTGCATAGGAATTCCATTAGGTGTTTCAATTCCAAACTTCATTGAAACATCTATGAAAAAACCTATAAAATAAGCATTTAGTAATGTTCCTACACCTGGTATTACTTTTCTAGTCAGATTGAATACTAGAATGACAAATGCTATTATTTGGGAAGCCTGCCCTAAGGTTATGGGCAGATAATTACTCATTCCTACTTGTAATGCATCCCAAGGATTTGCTCCAAGTCCACATTTTACAGCTAACACAATAGCCAGCCCGCATAAGAATAATCCCAAAATATTCATTAATATTTTAATGATCCACTGAGTTGCTGAAGGGTTTTGCTTTTCCATCTTCCTTCCTCCTTAAGATACGTTTTCCGATAACTTAAATAAACTAACTTAGCTATCTTTGCATAATACGTCTTAAGCTCATATAACTTATTCCTTATATGCTACATTTCTACATAGCGTGAATTTTATGAACTTATCAGTATAAAATTCTGTATTGTACATCAAGGTAATACTATCAGAGGTATATTCAAGTACATCAAACCTTAATATTGGTGTATTTATCTCAATATTAAATATTCTTGCTAAGTCTTCGTCAGCTCCATGAGGATATAACTGAACTACATCATGAGTTATGGATTTCTGACATAGGCTTTCTATAGTTGGAAAAATACAAGGTCTTAAGTCTTCAGCTGTAAATTTCTTCGTCTTTAAAAGTTTTTCTGGTACTCTATCTATATAAACTGCTGCAGCCATTTCATTAGCATATAGTATCTTTTTCACTACAAGAATACTATCTTCAGGATTTAATCCAAGCTTAGATTCTTCTACTTTTGTTGCTTTTCTAAATTCTAGTTCATCAACTTCAAATCTAACATCATACCCATTTTGTCGAAGACAACCTTCTATATCACTTCCACAGTCTATTCTGTTTTCAAGTTTTGTTACAAAAGAATTAATTAAAGTTCCTTTCCCCTGTACCCTAGAAACCACCCCTTCCCTTTCTAAAACTGTTGTAGCTTCTCTAACTGTAAGTCTACTTACTCCAAGATATCTTGAAAGTTCATCTTCATTTGGAAGAACTTCACTAACTGTATCCTTTATATACTCTCTGAGATTTTCTAATGCCTTTTGTACAGCTGTTGTTTTGTTAACCCTCTTAATTCTTTGTGTCTGATTCATCCTGATCTCCTCTATTCAGATTTTTATATTTAAGATCTCTTTTTTAAGGTTTCTTTTAATCTACTACTAATATAATAATCTAAATTTAGGAATTCTTAAATAGTATTAACAAAAACATACAGAAGAATTATTACCGAAAGATCGTAGGTATAAGTTAATCATAAAGTCATCAGATGATTTTATTATAAGCTTAATTCCATTATATACAAATATCGAAACAATACCACTATTTCTTATCAATATTTCACATTTTGTAATTGATATACAATTGATTATTTTATTAGATAATATTCATTGTAGATAGTGTCGTTGGTTATAATTAATGATTATATTTAGCTTGAAAAGTATCCAGGAACAATAAAACTCGTCAATTCATGACGAGCTTTATTTCAAACACAGTTGTATATTTTTTACAAACCTTGTTTTCTTAAAATTTCAGCTTTATCAGTTTTCTCCCAAGGTAAATCAATATCTGATCTTCCAAAATGGCCATAAGCAGCTACTTGTTTATAAAGAGGTCTTCTTAAGTCTAAGTCTCTTATAATAGCAGCAGGTCTTAAATCAAAATTATTTCTTACTAATTCTTCTATTTTACTTTCTTCAATTTTGTTAGTTCCAAAAGTATCTACCAATATAGATACTGGTTTTGCAACTCCAATTGCATATGCAAGTTGAACTTCACATTTATCTGCTAAACCTGCGGCAACTATGTTTTTTGCAACATATCTTGCAGCATATGCAGCTGATCTATCAACTTTTGTAGGATCTTTTCCTGAAAAAGCTCCTCCTCCGTGTCTTGCATACCCACCATAAGTATCTACTATTATCTTTCTACCAGTTAATCCTGCATCTCCTTGAGGACCACCTACTACAAATCTACCTGTTGGATTTATATAGTATTTAGTATTATCATCAAGTAAGTTTGCTGGTATAATTTTAGAAATAATGTGTTCTTTTAAATCTTTTTCTATAGTTTTTAAATCTACTTCAGGACAATGTTGAGTTGATATAACTATAGCATCTACTCTAACTGGTTTATTATCATGATACTCTACTGTAACTTGAGTTTTTCCGTCTGGTCTTAAATAGTCTAACGTACCATTTTTTCTAACTTCACTTAGCCTTCTAGCTAGTTTATGTGCAAGAGCTATTGGAAGTGGCATGAGTTCTGGTGTTTCGTTACATGCAAAACCGAACATTATACCTTGGTCTCCAGCTCCTATTGAATCTAAGTCATCTACCTTACCTTCTCTATGTTCTAAAGCTTCATCTACGCCCATAGCTATATCTGGTGATTGTTCATCTATAGAAGTAAGTACAGCACAAGTATCACAATCAAATCCATACTTTGCTCTAGTATACCCTATATCTTCTATTGTTTTTCTTACAACTTTAGGAATATCCACATAACATTTAGTTGTTATTTCTCCTGATACAAGTACTAATCCTGTTGTAACAGATGTTTCACAAGCCACTCTGGCATCTGGATCGTTTGTAAGTATAGCATCTAATATGGAATCTGAGATTTGATCACATATTTTATCTGGGTGCCCCTCTGTTACTGATTCTGAGGTAAATAGCCATTTTCTCATTTTAAATTATCACTCCCTATACTTGTCTTCTCGCTTGCTATTTAATATATTGAAAATATATCTTAAGCTTTATTGTAAATATTTACTAATTTCGTCTAAAGTTTTTATCATATTAACTTTTTAATGATAATATAATAAAAAACCCCTTCCAAAAGGAAGAGGTTATCATTCTTATTAGACAAAGACCTCATCTTCCAGAACTTCAATTCTGTAGGACTTAGCACCGACTTAGATTATCGGTTGCCGGGTTTCACAGGGCCTATTCCCTCCACCTCTCTTGATAAGGTAATCAAGTTTTTCATTCTATTTATACTGACATGATTCTACCATAAAAGCTTTTCAAAGTCAATGCTTTCCCGTATAAAATATTCCATATTATGTTATTTTGGTTATTTATTGTCTATTTAAGATTTAACTTAACATAGCGTCTGTATATTATAGTCAACGTATTAACCAAAACATATATTTCATATTATAAAACCTATTTTCTAAAAGAAGCACAAGTCTCGATTATGTAATTATTTCTAATGTATTAAATCAGTTTCCAACTTCTATACTAAAGTAATGATACTACTTTATAGCTTAATAGAAATACTACTATTCCTGATGCAACTATTCCAGATATTATAGCTATCATAGCATCTCTAAACTTTATTTTAAAAAGCGTGGCTACCACACATCCAGTCCAGGCACCTGTCGACGGAAGCGGAACAGCAACTAATATAAAAAGTCCAAATACACTATATTTTTTTATCTTTTCTTTATGTTTCATTCCTTTATTCTTAGCCCATGTAAGTATACGTCCTATTCCTATTACATTTTCAAAGTATTTAAAAATAGGTTCTAGAAGTATAAGTAAAAATGGTACTGGAACTATATTTCCTATTATACTTATAATAGTGCTATTTAAAGGACTTAACCCTAATGATATTCCGAAAGGGATAGCCCCTCTTAATTCAGATATAGGTGTAGCTGCTAGTAGCATTACAATATACTCTTTCTTTATAAGACTTAATATTTCCAAAATCTTCCCCTCACTCACTTCTAATGCTCATATTATTTAAGAATTCTATAATCTGTATTATATTAGATCTTGATAAATATCTAACTATATAATATATATCCCTATTTAAAGTGTATATAATTTAATCGGAACTTATTACCCCTATTTGCATATAATATTATATGGCCGACATTATACTATACCACTTAATAATATAATAATTAAGTAAATATTATTGAAATATAATATATTATAAAGTATTTCCTCCATAAACATTTTACTTCTTTATGACTTTTTATAAATTACTATACATTTAAATTTATATTACATAACTGTAATTCTAAAGATAATTAGCTTAATCCAAAGATTTATAGATATATCAAATACTAATCTAATGTTTTGACTGAAATTGTCGAAAATTAGACGTTGAATTTATTAATTAAATCATCTATAATTTACGAGTAGTGAGTTGAAAAAACTATCGGGGTGTAGCGCAGTTTGGTAGCGCACGTGGTTTGGGACCATGGGGCCGGGGGTTCGAGTCCCTCCACCCCGACCATATTTAAAAGCTGAGATTAATATCTCAGCTTTTTTTATTTTCTTCATTTACTTATTTTTAATTTATGTCACTTTTATATATAAAGTGATGATTTTTTTCAGTTTATTCTGTAATATATTTGTAAACTAGTCCAAATATGGTTTATTATATAATTAATACTAATGATTAAAGGCTTTTGTTGTCTAAAAAGTAAAAAATAACATACTAGTCTTTAAGGTTAAATATATACTTAAACAAAAGGAGGGGTTATGTGAACAGATTTCTCAAAAAAATAGTGGTAGGGGTTTCTTCTTTAGCAATATGTTTGTGTACTTTTTCTAATGCCTTTGCTTATCCTACCTTATTACATGAAAATAAGATAAGTAAGAACTTATCAAGTGGTGTAGTACATGAATCTATAAAACAATTTCACTCTAATGGTTGGTGGAATATAAATATTCTTAGGGTAAATTTAAACGATCAATATACTAAAATAGGTTCTCTTTTTAGTAATAAAGGTGTATCTCATAAAGAAAAAGTAACTGATATGATGAAGGAATCAGGGGCAATTGCTGGTATAAATGGTGACTTTTTCGCAAATGAACACAGCTCTTTTCCTATAGGAGCAGTAATATCAGATGGAAAAGTTGTATCTACACCAGCTCATCATAGTAATGCGCATGTACCTGTTTTTGCTATTGATAAAGATAAAAATCCTTTTATGCTTTACTGGGATTGGGAAGTAAAAGCAATAAATAAAAACAGTGGACAAGGTGTTTCTCTCTTTGCTATAAACAAAGATACTAGAAATCATGAAGAAGTTATAATGTACGATAGTAATTGGGGACAAAAGACTCATGGAAATAAGTTCAAAGATATGGTTGAAGTTGTAGTAACTGATAATATAGTAAGAGAAGTTAGAGTGGGAAAAGCTCCAATAACAATTCCTAATAACGGTTATGTACTATGTGGCAGAGGTAAAGTTAAAAATCAACTAATAAATACTTTTCCTGTTGGAACTCATGTTAACTTAGATGTAAAAGGTGCTCCTAACTTTAACAATATCTCTATGGCAGTAGGTGGAGGAAGTCTTTTAGTCAAAGATGGTGTAAGAGCAAAATTTGACATTAATATAAAGGGAAATCATCCTAGAACTGCTATAGGAATGTCCAAAGATAAAAAACAATTAATTATGCTAACTATAGACGGCAGGGATAAAACGTTTCAAGGAGTTAGTCAAGACGTTCTTGCAGATATGATGATTGCATTTGGAGCACATGATGCCATAAACTTCGATGGTGGCGGATCTACAACAATGGCAGTTAAGACTAGAGAAAATAATCTCCCTGTACTAGTTAATAATCCATCTGATGGTAGCGAAAGGAAAGTTATAAATGGTGTAGGTATATTTGATAATGCACCTATTGGTGCTCCTAAATATATAACTATACATACTGATGATAGTAAAATGTTTGTAAATACTACAAGAAAGTTCTCTATAAAAGTTTATGATGAATATTATCATCCTTTAAATGTAGATACAAGTGGTACTACTTTCTCCATCGAAGGGATAAATGGAGTATTTAATGGAAACACTCTTACTGCTAATCAAGTAGGTACTGGAACAGTAAAAGCAAACTTTAATGGTATAATTGCTGAACACAAGATAAATGTTTTAAGTAGTCCAAAAGAAATAATAACAGACATTAATAAGCTTGGAATAGGAGTATCAAGTCAAAGAAGTTTAGGTAATATGTCTGGTAAAAATGGTAAAGGTCAAGTTGCTAAAATAGATCCTAATGATATAAATTGGGAAGTAGTTGGTAATGTTGGTTCTGTAAAAAATGGTGTATTTTACAGTAGTGAGTCTTCTAACTCAGGAGCTATAGTAGGTAAATTAGGAGACGCTATTAAAAATATATTAGTAACAGTTGGTAGTGTAGAAAAATCCATAGATGAACTAGAAAACTTAAATAGTATAAACCATACCTCTTATCCTAAAGACCTTGTTCCTGCAAGTATAGAAGTTAGCAATGAAAGCAAAGTTGGTAGTTATTCAGTTAAATTAAACTATGACTTTACCAAAACTAACGCAACTAGAGCTGCTTATGTATTATTTGGTAGTAATGGTATCAAGCTACAAGACAATCCTCAAGGGGTCGGAATGTGGGTATATGGTAATAACGATAATAGTTGGTTAAGAGGAGACATAGTCGATTCTAAAGGACAAGCACATAAAATAGATTTTGCTAGAAATATAAATTGGAATGGATGGAAATGGGTAACTGCAGATATTCCTTCAAATGTTAGCTATCCTGTTACTTTACAAAGAGTATATGCAGCTCAGCCTGATCCTAATACTAAGGTAGTAAGCAATATCCTAATAGACGGACTTAAAGCTTTATACAGCAAGGAATTTGATGGTGTGGATACTTCCATACTTCCTGGATCTACAAAAGCATCAGATGAAAGCTATAAGCAAGGTACTATTAAAGACAATGGATACAAATTTATAGTAACTTTTGGAATAGACAATCTTAATAATAGCTTTAAACAAAATGCTGCAAATGGTATAAGAGATCGTGTAATGAATAGCAAGTATGCATTTTTCATGGGTCCTATGACAAGTAGTGTTACTCAAGGATCAAATTCGGTTAATATGCCGATAGTATCAGGTTATCAACATATGAATGATAAAGACTTGTCTTTTATAAAAATAGATAATTCTAAGAACGGAATAAGACTTACAAATCCTAATCAATGGTTGTGGCTAAAAGAAGGAATCAGCTACAATGATAAAAACAAAATAGTTATACTACTTCCTAAGCCTGTATACGGATGGGGTGGATTCAGTGATGCTTTAGAAGCAGAATTATTCCATAATGTCCTTTCTGAACAAGCTCTTAAAGGAAAAGATATATTTGTAATATATGGACAAGGATATAATGTTGTAGATGTCAAAGATGGAGTAAGATATATTGGTATAAATAATCCTGATTTAAATGGAGGAGTAAACTTAAATAGCTTAAGATATCTTGAATTTATAGTAAATGATGACGATATTAGTTATCAATACTTACCTTTATTCAAATAAAAGTAGGGGATATCCCCTACTTTTTCTGTTTTTGAATAATCTATAGTTACCTTAAATGTCATTATAACTGTAACTGTGATAATAGTGAAAATAATTGCTATAAGAGAATAATATAAGTGTCTTTTTTTCACGATATTCACCTCCTACTTTTCTTCTTTTTTATAGTATTTCCTTTAAATTCCTTATATATTCTTTCTCTATTCAATAACTAATATACATTAATATTAAATATTATTAATTTAACTCATTATGATAGTTAGCTTTTTATATTGAAATTACTGGTTTTAAATCATTAGACTTTTAAGGAAAGATATTATTATAGTATTTTTAACATTATTAAGATTTAATTAGCGCAATATACTAGTTCACCCTATATCTTTTAGTTTTAAGTGTCCAATTATTAATATATAGAATAATATTTAGCTATCCCCAATATATATTTAATACTATATTTTCTGGGGGTGTGCTTTTTTGTATTCTATTAATGAAATAAGTGTCTCTTTTACTAATAACTCTGCCTCTGAATTAATAGGAAGGTATGTAAAACCTTTTTTACATAAAGATAATAAATATAATGATGTTATTATAGTTTGCATAGGTACTGATAGATGTATAGGAGATTGCCTAGGACCTTTAGTAGGAACTATGTTAAAAGAAAAAAACTTTCCCATAAATGTTTATGGAACTGTAGAAGACCCTATACATGCCGTTAACTTAAGCAAAAAACTATATAATATTAAACAGAAACATCCCAATGCTTTCATAATAGCTATAGATGCAAGTTTAGGTGAAAAAGAATCCATAGGAAGTATACAAATAAGAAAAGGTCCTATTTATCCTGGAAAAGGAGTAGGTAAAAAACTTCAATCTGTAGGTGATTTATCTATAATCGGAATTGTTAATGATGGTAAATCTTCAAATGGATTCGCTCTACATAATGTAAGGCTATCATTTATAATGGATCTAGCTAAATCAATAGTTACAGGTTTGACAAAAGCATTATAAAAAATAAAACATTACAGTAAGGTATTTTTACTAATTAACCTTTCTTGTAATGTTTTTTATATTTAATACTTTATATTATATGCTTTATTTTTGCCTGTATAATATCTTTTATAAGCCTAGCTTTTTTAATTGCGTCTTCCCTTGTCTTACCTGTTCCTGTTATATATATTTTAAGTTTTGGCTCTGTTCCAGAAGGTCTTAATGCATACCAAGAATTATCTTCAAATACAAACTTCATTACATTTTCTTTAGGTAAGTCTATCTCTTTAACATCTCCATTTGATAGATAAGTCTTACTTTCTTTATAGTCACTTACCTGTAATAATCTCAGGTTTTTTATATCTTTAGGATAATCAACTCTAAATAAGTTCATTATATCTTCTATCTTTTTTCTACCTTCTATTCCTTCTAACTTTATAGAATATAAATCATCTACAAAGTATCCAAATCTATTATATAAGTTTTCCACTGCTTCATGCAAAGTCATTCCATTCGATTTATAATATCCTGCCATTTCACATATAAGCATAGAAGTCACAACTCCGTCTTTATCTCTAACATATCCTCCTGGAAGATACCCGTGACTTTCCTCATAACCAAATTCAAAGGTAAACTTTCCAGTTTCCTCAAACTCTCCTATTTTATCTCCTATATATTTAAATCCTGTGAGAGTATCTATTGTTTTAACCCCATAGCTTTGTCCTATAGTTCTTCCTAATTCACTTGTTACTATAGTTTTTATAAGTACACTATTATTAGATAACATTCCTCTTTCTTTTCTTTCTCTTAGAATATAGTCCAAAAGTAAAGCTCCTATCTCATTTCCCTTTAAAGAAATATACTCTCCTTTTGTATCCTTAACTACAACTCCTACTCTATCACAATCTGGATCAGTTCCTATAAGTATATCACTGTCTATGCTTTTCCCTAATTCTATAGCAAGTTTAAAGGCTTCCTTTTCTTCAGGATTAGGATATTTAACTGTAGAAAATTTATAATCAGGATTTTCTTGTTCTTTAACTACATATATATTTTTAAATCCTCTTTCACTTAATACCCTTCTCACAGGAATATTACCTGTTCCATGAAGTGGTGTATATACTATCTTAATACCTTTATCTATGTCCTCTCTTAAAGAATACTTTTTTACTTCTTCTATATACTTATCATCTACTTCTTTACCTATTATTTCTAAAAGATTTAGTTCTTTAGCTTTTGATTCCTCTATAATACTTATCTTTGTAATATCTTCAATTTTTCTTGCTTCTTCTATTATTTTATCTGCTTCATATGATAAAAATTGACCACCATCACTTCCATATGCCTTATAACCATTATATTCTGCTGGATTATGACTAGCTGTAATAACTATTCCAGCATTAGCCTTAAAATATCTTATAGCAAATGATAGCTCAGGTGTACTTCTTATATCTTCAAATAGATATACTTTTATATTATTAGTACATAGCACCAACGCTGCTATTTTTGCAAATTCATCTGATTTATATCTAGAATCATATGCTATAACTACTCTTCGTTGTTGACTATCAGAATTTTTGATAATATAATTAGCTAAACCTTGTGTAGTTTTAGCAACAGTATATTTGTTCATTCTATTAGTACCAGCACCTATCTTGCCTCTTAATCCCCCTGTTCCAAACTCCAAATCCTTATAAAATCTATCCTCTATCTCTTCTTCATTATGTCTTATACCTAACAATTCTTTTTTAGTTTCATCGTCAAAATAGCCATTTTCAACCCAGTAATTATACTTTTCCCAAAAACTCATATGAGACCCTATCCTCCCTTAAGTTTATAAATTTTCAGCTGTTTTTCTAACATTAGTAAACTTACAGACCATTTCGTTTACCCATTTGACTCCCTCTTCAAAGTATTCTTTATCTTTATATTTAAAATTTGGTTCAAATATTATATACATATCTTCATTATATAGTAGTGATATTTCAAGTGTCTTTTCTATGTCAATCCATCCATCTTCTTTGCTTTGACTAGGATGAACAGGTATATATCCATACTTTTCTAAATCTTCATTTGATTTTGTATTCCAAATATGAATAGCCTTTGTAAATGGAAGTAATCTTTCAAGTTCTTTAAAATAGTCTAAATCACAATCTTTACATACATTATAAAGCTGTCCTATATCTAGGCATAATCCTAGATTGTCATAGTCTTTAACTAGATCTACCCATTCTTGAGGCATTCTAAGCCTATCATTATATACAGCATACTCTATATATATAGGTAATTTATATGCAATACTTAACTTATTTATTCTTTTTATACTTTTCTTTGCAAGCTCTTTCAATTCCTCATCACTAATATCCATGTCCATAGCCCTTGAAGTAAAATGTACAACTACATAGTCTGTTGGTAAACTTGTTGCCATTTTTAAATTTATCTCTAATATTTCAAAAGTTGCTTCCCTTAACCTCATATTTTTGCTTAAGTAGTAAGTTAAAGTTGGATCAACCTGGTGAAAAACAGGTGCATGATAACTTACCCTTATAGGATAATTTTTATTAAGTTTAAGTAATGAAGTTATGTCACTTGCATTTGAAAATTTATGACATAATTGAATTCTTTTAAATTTATGTTCAGTTATATAGTCCGTCCCTACATTATATATGCAAATTCCAAGCTGTGAATTCATATATTACCTCCTTACCAAAACGTTACATTTCATATATTATAGCATATACACATATAAAAAAGTAAAATAGGTTAATTGTAAATTATTAATGATATAAAAAAGCCTGTAATAAAGTAGATTAAAGTCTACTCTTACTACAGGCTTTTTTTCTTATATATAAAATTCTACTAATCTATATATAACTGAAGCTGATTGTGCTCTTGTTGCTATGCCATTTGGTGAAAATTGAGTTTGACTCATTCCACTCATGATTCCACTTTTTATAAGCTTAGCTACATGTGTTCTAGCCCAACTTTGTATACTTCCGCTATCTTTAAATTGTGATAATATTTTTGTAGTTTCTTCAGATGTTACTGTAACATCATCTTCTAAGTAACTACTTATTATAGCAGCCATTTCTGTTCTTGATATACTTTTATCTGGCTTAAATGTACCATCCTCATATCCACTTATTACTCCCATATAAACAGCTGTTGCTATATGATTTGAATACCACTTTCCAGCTTTAACATCTTTAAATTCATCTTCATATTCAACCAAGCCTTCTTTTCCATAAAATGTATTTACAAAAATTGTAGCAAATTCAGCTCTTGTTATGCTTGTTTCAGGCTTGAAAGTTCCATCTGGATGTCCTGTTATAACTCCTGCTAAGGCTAATATTTCAATATAATAACTTGCCCAATGTGTAAATGGTACATCTTTAAATTTAGGTTGTCCTGCACTACTAAATGCCTTTACTTCAGAGGAATTATTGATATTTACTTTTGGTCCGATTTCTGCTGATGCGAAAGTAGGAACGTTTAATAATAACATACTTAATGCTGTGAATAATACAAGTAACTTTTTAGTAAGTTTGTTCATTAGTGTTTTAACCTCCGTCTTATGGTAATATTGTATTTTTAAATAATATGTAGCTAATAAAGTAAAGACATCTACACATTATCATAGATGTATTATACTTACATCCAAATAATTTTGCAATATGTACTTTTTAATTTTATATACTTTATAACAATAAAGTTGTTAATATAATTTTTTGTAGTAAAAAACCAATTATATTTTCTTTAATTCATCTATTAATGTATTAATTAAATTTTCATCAAAATCAGTAATTATAGTCTCTTTAGGAGTATCATACACGTCAAAGTCTTTATTATCTAATCCTATATCATGCAAACTTTTTATATCATTATCATATATATTTTCTATCACGAAATCTTCCCAGTCACTTAAAGAAACAATAATTTTAGAATCTTTAATAATATCATAAGCAAACAGATCGTTATTAAACATTACTTTTTTTACATCATCATTTACTTTGATAGATAGTTTTGATTTAAGGGAATCATGTTTCTCTTCATGAATATTATCAATCTTCATAATTTTATTATAAATTTCATTTTCGTATTCTCTGTTTATATAGGCAATTATTAAGTCACTTTTATCAAAATAGTAGTTTAATAAATTGGTTTTCTTATTAGTATCTAAGTTTCCTAAATTAATATAAATATATCTCATATTTATACACCTCTTTTATAACTTAATCTATAATTAAGCTTATATTTCTAAGTCTTATCAGAAAATACTATATATGTTTTACACAAAACTAAAATAAAAAATAAGCCTGTATAAAAAACAGGCTTAAAATCTACTTTATGTAAAAATTTGTTTCTATTCTTCTCCATAAATCTCAGCTGCTCTGTATATAACTGTAGCTGCTTGCGCTCTTGTTGCAGTGCTATTTGGTGAAAATTCAGTTTTACTCATTCCGCTTATTAGTCCACTTTTTACAACCTTAGCTAAATCAGCTTTAGCCCAACTTGGTATACTTGCATTATCTTTAAATTGTGATAATATTTGTGTAGTTTGTTCAGCTGTTAAATTAGTTTCACTTTCAAAAAGTCTACTCATTATAACAGCCATTTCTGCTCTTGATATACTTTTATTTGGCTTAAACGTTTCATCTGAATATCCAGCTATAAGACCATATTCTACAGCTGTAGCTATGTAATTTGCATGCCATTCTCCAGCTTTAACGTCTGTAAAGTCACCTTCATATGTAGATAATTCTTCATCAATTAAACTAACTATTAGTGTTGTAAATTCTGCTCTTGTTATACTTTTTTCAGGTTTAAATGTTCCATCTGAGTATCCTGTTAGAATTTCTCCTAAAGCTAGTGCTTCGATATACTCACTTGCCCAGTGATTAGCTGGCACATCTTTAAAAACAGGTTGATCTCCTTCTGCAAAAGTAGGAACACTTAATAACAACATACTTAAAGCTGTAAATAATACAAATAATTTCTTAGTAAATCTGTTCATTGTTTTTAACCTCCTATTTGGATAATATTATTTTTTTGATAATAAATATACAATAAAGTAAATATTTGTAATATATTATCATAGATGTATTATAATTAGATTTAGGAAGTTTTGCAATACATATTTAGAATTATAGAATTAATTAATAATTTAAAATTTTATTAAAGTAATTATGTACGTTCAAATCTAAAAATTTTAATATAAAATCATGAATATAAGGTTCTTTCCATCTATAATTTCATACTTCAATTCTAGTTTTAAATAATCATAATATTTATAATAAAAATAATGATAATTTTGGTATATAAGTTATAAGAAGAAGTGCTATTAAACTTAGTATTATAAATGGAGCTACTCCTGAAATTATCTTACTAATAGACAAATCAGATATTCCAGTTGCAACAAATAGATTAAGTCCAAACGGTGGAGTAAACATTCCTATAGCACCATTTACAACCATAATAATTCCTAAATGAATAGGGTCTATTCCAAATTTCAATGCCAAAGGGAAGAATAAAGGAGCTAAAATAGTTGTTGAAGATGCAGGATCAACAAACATTCCAACAATTAGTAATATTATATTAACTATGAGTAGTATTACAAGTTTTGAATTACTTAGATTTATTAGTGATTCTGCTAATGTCTGCGGTACTTGTTGACTTGTAAGTACCCATCCAAAAACAGATGCAGCCGCTATTAAAATCATAACCTGTGCTGTTCCAACAACAGACTCTATAGTTTCATTTAATAGCTCTTTTACAGTTAAATTCTTGTAAATAAATAATGCTATAAATATTGCATATACTGCAGTAACAGCAGCTGCTTCAGTAGGTGTAAATATTCCACCATATATTCCTCCTATTATAATCACAGGAATTCCTAACGCCCATCCAGCTTCTTTTAAAGCTTTAAGTAATTCCTTAGCACTACTTCTTTTCTCTGTTTTTATATTATTCTTTCTAGCATAATAATAGCTGTATATAATAAAAACCCCACCAAATACTATACCTGGTATAACCCCTGCTATAAATAAATCTCCAACAGAAACACCAGTTACTGAACCATAAACTATCATACCTATACTTGGAGGAATTATTACTGCAACTGCAGCACTGGACACTATTAATCCAATAGAAAACTTTTCTCCATATCCACCTTCTATTAGAGCAGGTAGCATTAACGATCCAATAGCAATCACTGTAGCAGGACTAGACCCTGAAACTGCCCCAAAAAACATACAAGCTAAAACCACTGTCATTGCCAGTCCGCCTCTGAGATGTCCTACTAAAGCCTTTGCAAAGTTTAATATCCTTATAGAAAGACCTCCACCTTTCATAACATTAGCTGCTAGTATAAAAAATGGAACTGCCATAAGTGAAAACTTATCTATTCCTGCAAACATACGTTGAGATATAATTTCTAAAGGAATTGGAGTAAAGAATGCAATAGCAATAGCTGAAGCTAATCCTAGAGCTACATAAACTGGAGTACTACCGATAAGAAGCACAATTAAAATAGCAAATAATGCTAAGCTCATTAATACTCACCCCTTTTAAGAGTTCTTACGCTAATAAAAAATTGTTGTATAAATCTTAATAACATTAAAACTCCACCTACTGGCATTGCACCATAAATGTATACCATTGGAACTTCTAAAGTTGAACTTACCTGTCCAGTTTCAAAAACTACTTTTGTTATGTAAAATGATTTTATTGTAAGCAATAACGTAAAAATAATTGAAATTATTACTGTAATCAAAGATAATATATTCTTTCCTTTATCTCTTAATATTGTAGTTATAGCATCTACTCCTATATGTGCTCCCTTGTATATACAAATACTAGAACCTACAAAAGTGATCCATATGATTCCATATCTTGAGAATTCCTCTACCCAATCTAAAGCAAGGCCCATATGTCTTAAGACTACGTTAACGAACAATAATGCTGTAATAAACAACAATAAGATAGCACATGAATATTGTTCTATCTTAGACAAAATTCTATTAAAAGAATTCATAGTTTCCCTCCTTTAATATTTCACTTATACATAAGTAAACAACCTTATTTGCATTATCTTAGTTAGTGACTTCATTTCCTTCTAATCTTTCTATTTCTCTATATGCATCGTTTAATATCTTATCTCCAAACATTTTTACATACTCCTTATGTACAGGATTAGTTATTTTCTTTAATTCTTTCTTCTGTTTTTCATTAAGCTTTATTATTTTTGTTCCTGACTTTTCTATTGTTTTTAAATATTTTTCTTCTTCCTTTTGAACCTCTTTTCTTTGCCATTTTGCTAATTCTCTACCAGTATCATAGAGTATTTTTTGTATATCTTTAGGTAGCTTTTTAAACCAGTTATCATTAAATAATAATGCATGTCCTAAATATGCATGTTCACTTAATAATAAATAATCTTGAACTTCATAAAACTTCATATTTTCAATTGTAACTAGTGGATTTTCTTGACCATCAATAACACCTAGCTGAAGTGAATTATAAAGCTCGGCAAAGTCTATAGGTACTGGATTTGCCCCTAAAGATTTAAATTGTTTCATAACTATAGGACTCTCCATAGTCCTAAATTTTTGTCCTTTAAAATCTTTTGCTTCTGTTATTTTATTATTTGAAGTAAAGTGTTTAAATCCATCTTCATAAAATACTACACCTTTTACATATTGTTTTTCTAATGTCTTTAACAAATCATTTCCTACTTTACCATCCATTAATTTATAAGCAGTATCCCTGGAAGGAAATAAAAAAGGTAAATCAAATAACTGTAGTTCTGGTGCAAATCCACTTATTCTAGCAGTAGGAACTAATGCTATCTCTTGTGTGCCTAGTTGTAACCCTTCAAACATTTCTCTTGCACTTCCAAGTTGACTACTCGGAAAAACATTTACTTTAACTTTACCATTGGTTTTTTTCTCTACCTCTTCTTTGAATTTAAGTGATGACTTATGATGAGGTGTTTCTGGCATAAATCCATGTCCATAGTTAATTTGTATAACATCATTACTATTAGCTTTTTGATTACTTAGTGAACAGCCTTGAATTATAAAAGTAAATGCAAACAAACTAATTAATAAAAAGATACTTTTAAGTTTCTTAACCATTAACATTCTCCTTCCTTATTTATTTGTAAAAAACTAATACACTACCACATCCTTTTACTGATATTCAATTCATTAGTTTTTTATTCAGTATTTTAACTTATATAAAACTAACATAGTAAATCTTATGTGAATTTATTGTATATTAGAAATATAATTATCAAACAATCTGAGTTTCATGACGTTTAGATTTAAGCTTTCATAATAATTTAAAATATATTTAAATAAAATATCTATATAAATAAAAAAAGCTGAACTAAAAGTTCAGCTTTTTTCTAACTATTCTATTTTTGATCTATAAGTGCAAACATAAGTGTTCCTTTACAAGCAATTTCTCCATCTACGTAAGCAACAGCTTCTGCTACCCCTATTCCTCTTTTAAATTTAACCAATTCTACTTCCATTCTAAGTGTATCTCCAGGTCTAACTTGTTTTTTTATTCTAACTCCATCTATTCCTGTAAACACTGCTAGTTTTTCTCTATTCTCTTCAATAGTCATAAGTGTTACTGCTCCTACTTGAGCCATGGCTTCAACTATAAGTACTCCTGGCATAATTGGATTTCCTGGAAAGTGTCCTTGAAAAAATGGTTCGTTAGCTGCAACATTTTTTATTCCAACAGCTCTTTTTCCCTCTTCTATTTCTACTACCTTGTCCACTAATAAAAATGGATATCTGTGAGGTATAAGATTCTGAATCTGTATATTATCTATCACTACTTCTCCCCCTTTATATATTATAATCTACTTAATTATAACCCATATATTTTTGAAAATAAATATAATATGAGAGGTATAGTGGCCATATTTATCAATGTTGAAATAAATACTCCTTGAGAAGCAAGGTCATAGTCTGACTCATATCTTCTAGCAAATATAGCAACATTAGCTGCTGATGGCATACTATCTGATACTATAATTACACCTGCTATCATCTTAGGAAGTTTAAATATCATAAATACTCCAAGTAATATTAAAGGTATTATAACAGTTCTAGTAATTGAAGCTATTATTAGCTTATAGTTTTTAAACATAGAATCTATTTTCGTTCCACCCAACAATCCTCCTACTACTATCATAGCTAATGGAGTTGTTGTATTTCCTATCATATACATTGGGTCATATAACATTTGTGGTAACTTTAAAGGAGTTAAAAATAATATTAATCCTACCATTACTCCACCTATTCCTGGGTTTAATAAAAGTTTCTTAATACCATTCTCAGTACATTTTTCCTTATTACTATAAGATGTAATTATTTCCACTCCCATAGTCCATAAAAATATATTAAAAACTATATTAAGTATGGCTGCATAAAAAACCCCCTCTTCTCCATACATTGCATTTATAACAGGAATCCCCATAAATCCTAAGTTAGAAAAAATTATAAGCATTTTATAAACGCCTTTTTGAGGTTCTTTTATAGAAAACATCTTTACAAATAATGTACTTATGAATGTCTTCATAAAATAAATAACAACACTTATTCCAAATATTAGTCCAGTAAATATTAACCTATCTTTTGAAAACTCCCTATCCATTGATACCATAATCAATAATGGTAAAGTTAGTTTTAATATAAACTCTGAAAATCCTTTTATCAGATCGTCTGTTAATATGTTTATTTTTTTTATAATATATCCTACTATTACAAGTATAAAAAGTATTATAGTTTGATTGAGAACATTACTAAGTATCAACGCTATTCACTCCTTTTAGTATTTTATAACTACATTTAGCGATTCATATTTAAAACTACTTAGCCTATTATATAACTTGTTAATTAGTCATTTCATAATACGTGTTAATAATATCACAACTGTGAAAATGTTAAAAGAAATGAATACCGTTAATTTTACCTATATTATAATATTATGTTAAAATAAGCATATTGACTTATTTGATATAATTAAGATATATTTTCATTAAAGTAATTAAATTAAATAATAATTAGTGACTTTGTTGTCCTTTCTTTAAAAAGATATTAAAAGGAGGATATAATTGAATACATTAAAAATTCTTATTGTAGAAGATGAAGAGAGAATGAGAAAAGTAATAAAAAAGTATTTAGAAGCAGAAAACTATGAAGTCAAAGAAGCAAAAGATGGTAAAGAAGCTATAGAGATATTTAATGAGAATGAATTTGACTTCATTTTATTAGATATAATGATGCCTAATATAGATGGTTGGACTGTATGTAGAGAAATAAGAAAAACCTCTAGTGTGCCCATTATAATGCTTTCTGCTAGGGGTGAAGAATATGATAAGCTTTTTGGATTTGAACTAGGTGTAGATGACTATATGGTTAAGCCATTTAGCCCAAAAGAATTAATAGCAAGAATAAAAGCTATTTTAAATCGAGTAAATAATTTTAATAATAAAGTAGAAAATACAAATGATACATTAATATGTATTAAAAATCTTAAGATAAATACTCTTTCCAATGAGGTATATTTAGATGATAACGAAATAAAGTTAACTCCAAAAGAATATGACTTACTAGTCTTTTTATGTGAAAATAAAGACATTACATTTTCAAGAGAACAATTGTTAGATCGTGTGTGGGGCTATGACTTTTATGGAGACTTAAGAACAGTAGACACACATATTAAACAACTAAGAGAGAAGCTATGTAAGAAGAATAAGTTTATTCACACTATTTGGGGGAAAGGATATAAGCTTAAAGCTGGTGATTAAATGACAAGTATAAAGAAAAAGCTCTGGATGATTATAACATCATTAGTTATAATCATACTACTAACTTTTTTTATATTTAATATATTTTTCTTAGATAGATTCTATATAAACGAAAAAATAGACTCTTATTATAAGAGTGGCGCTAATTTAAATACTCTAATATCACAGAAGTATTTCGAAGATAAAGAGCTGTATGAAAATTCTCTTGGATTTATAACAGACTCATCAAATGTATATTCTGTGGATCTAAGTAAAGATGAGTCTTTTATATTTATAAAAAGAAGTGAAATAAGAAATGGGAAGCTTACATTTAATATAGCTAATAATGCTATTATAGATGGCTTATCTATACAAGATTTAGTTTTTATTAATAGAAAATTAAACAGTAATAGAAAGTTTAACTATCTTGCAAATATAAAAGATAAAAGTACAAATGACTCTTTTACAGCAATAATAGTAGGTGTTCCTTATAAAGAAAAAGGAGTAGCATTAGGATATTCTATTTTTTTCACTAATACTAAGAGTATTTCTAATACTACTTATATACTAAAAAATCAATTTGGAATAATTGCTATAATATCTCTTGTATTATCTTCTGGACTTGCATTTATTCTTGCAAGATCTTTTACTAATCCTATATTAAAAATAAAGAAAGCTACAGAATTAATATCTAAAGGTAAGTACGATCATAAAATAAATATAAAAAGCCAGGATGAAATAGGACTACTTGCAGAGTCCATAAATAAGATGAGTGAAGAATTATCTCAAATTGAAAATTTGCGAAAAGAGCTTATAGCAAATATATCTCATGAATTGAAAACTCCTTTGAGTTTAGTAAGAGCATATTCAGAAGCAATAAGAGATATTGACTATAAAGATGAACAAGCCCTTAAAGAAGATCTAGATATAATACTTGAAGAAGTAAACACATTGAATTTAATGGTAGAAGATATACTTTATCTGTCAAAAATTCAGTCTAATAATTCTAAACTTGATGTAAGTGATATAAACATATTAGATATTTTCAAATGTATAGATCATAAGCTAAGTTATTTTTTAAATGAAAAAAATTTAACTTTAAATATTCAAGCAGATGATAACATTTATATTAAAGGAGACTATGAAAAGATATTTCAATCTATTTTAAATCTTGTAGTAAATAGTATCAATCATACTGAAGATAATAAAAATATATATTTAAGGGCATCGGAATCAAAAAGCAAAGTAAGAATAGAAGTAGAAGATGAAGGTATAGGCATAAAAAAAGAAGAACTCGAAAATATCTGGGATAGATTCTATAAAGTAGATAAATCAAGAAAGAGAAATAATAATGGTACAGGACTTGGAATGTCTATTGTAAAAAGTATATTTGAAATGCATGGATTTGAATATGGTATAGAAAGTGAGTTAAATAAGGGTACAAAAATATATTTTGAATACAATAAAAAAAGAAAATCTAATCAAATAAAGGATCAATGAAGGGATAAAGCTACCTAAGAACGAAGAATATATGACACTAATAAACGTATATACTTTATTGTTCAAAGGTAGCTTAAGTAATTTATTTAAACTTTTAAAATAGGTATAATTAATTGTCCACTAGTTTTATAGACTCAACAAGAGAAAAGGAGGAGATTATGTTTACATTAGTAGACTTTTATCATATAACTGATCAACAGTTAATCTACAATCAGAACAAAAGTCTTTTTTATACTCTATCCAATGGAAGACTTGTATTGAGTCCTTCTAGAGAAACATCTGATTTGTTAAAACAAAAAACTAAAATAATCGCAGACTTCATAAAATTTGCAAAGTTAAATGGCACTCATCAACAACTACTAGCGCATATTTCAAGTAATGTTATCAAACTATTTATGAAAGTTAATCAATATTTGAATTTCAGCTATGAGGATTATCTTAATCTTCAAAAAATCTATAGTGAGGCATACGATAGAGCTTATGATCTATTTAGTCATAACAAACAAATATCTGATAAAGAAATTGATGATCTATTTAGTTCTCATTATAAAAATTTACAAACCTTCTTACTAGATTCAAATGGTACTGAAATATTTGAAAAATACAAAGAAAGTCCACATTTGTTCACAATAAAATGTGCTGAATATTCTCCTGAATTCCAAATGAAATTACTAAACATTAATTTAAATACAATTCGTCAGCCTGTCTTAGATATTGGATGTGGTTCAAATGCAAATTTAGTCAGTTTTCTTAGAAAAAACGGAATTGAAGCATTTGGAATAGATAGAAATGTAGATAAAACTAGTTACCTATATAAAGCTAATTGGCTTAAATGTAATTTCAAACCAAATACTTGGGGAACTGTAATCTCCCATATGGCTTTTTCAAATCATTTTATTCATCATCATTTAAGAGCTAATAGTCAGTTTGAATTATATGCTAAAAAATATATGGAACTACTGAAATCATTGAAGCTTGAAGGAAGCTTCATTTATGCACCGGGTCTTCCTTTTATAGAAGAATTGCTATCATCAAATGATTCATATGTCGTAGATATTAAAAATATAAATCCACAAAATCTATCAATTAATCAAGATTCACCATTTAATCTAAAAAGCTATCATACTACTAAGATAGTACGTATAAAATAAGTGTATGACTTCTTGTATAAAACTATTAAGTTAGAAAAAAGAAGGCACATATTAGATATATCTAATGTGTGCCTTCTTTTTGTAGGTATCTTTTCTTTGTTGACTTTTGGCTTTCATTGTCTTCATTTTTTTCAATTCGGAAAATATCTTAACTTTTTCTCAAATAAAATATTTACAGAAATAAGAGTATTACATAAGTTTACTTTTAAAATAGTGGGAGTAAATCGTAAATTTAACAAATAACAAGTTAGTCACATACTAATTTATTAACAGTACATTAAATTAAAAATATTTTTTTGCTATTCTTTCAAATTTTTCATAAGTATCTTATAATTTTCTTTTTCTTTAGAATTTAAACATAAAACTATGCCAACTAAGTTTATGTTTTATTTTTTATCTACCACCTCCGTATACTTCTATTTCTCAATTTTTAAATGCTTAAAACATAGTCTTTTAGTCTTTGAGTGTCCCTCTTATATTAACATTGTAGTTTTTAATTGTGATAATTTTGTGATTAATTATAGATAAAGTTTAGAACTTTGAAATTAATATTAATTTAAGCCTAATAAAAAATAAAGGAAGATGAATTGCATCTTCCTTTATTTAGTGATTATATAATTATAAGTTTTAAAACTATGAATAACTTTTCATATATGTTAGTTAGTAATATCATAAATTTTGTTTATATGCTAGTGAACTTTTCATTTGATCATACAACATTTGAGCTATTCCAAATCCATTTCCATTATTAGCTATTGCACTAGCCATTTCTTGATCATGCATATCTTCAAACATTTCAGTAGCTGTACTCTTTGGAATTAATCCATTATCTGGTACAGTAGCTCTCATACTTTTTAGCATCATATGAATAAATAAAGATTCAAAGTCCTTACAAACTTTCATTAAAGACTCATCTTTCATATTTTCAGAACTTTCATTTGCTCTCTTGATACTATTTTCTTTTGAGTTTCCAGATGGTATTATTGTTTTAGAAAAACCATTTACAACAGTCATCTAATCACCCACTATCTTCTCAAGTTATTTGCTATTTGTAACATATCATCAGCTGTTTGTATTGATTTTGAACTTATTTCATAAGCTCTTTGAGCTGTTATCATATTTACCATTTCATCTACTACTTGAACATTTGAGCCTTCAAGAAACTTATGCCTTATTTTGCTTTTCATATCTTCAGCTTCTATATCTACTGGTTGTCCAGAAGCATCTGATACATTATATAAGTTCGATCCTTCACTTAAAAGACCTTGAGGATTTACAAAATCAACAAATCTAAATCTTCCTATATCAATTATCTCTCCATCTTCATCTCTAGCTGTTATGTAACCTTGTTCATCAATATTTATGTCTGTTGCTCCTTCTGGTATAGTTAATACATCATCATCTTCACTTAATACATAGTATCCATCTGATGTAACTAATGTAGATTCTCCATCCTCAACACTTATTTTAAAACTACCGTCTCTTGTATATCTAACTTCTCCATTTGGTAGTCTTACAGCAAAAAATCCTCTACCATCTATAGCCACATCAAAATCATTTTCTGTAGATATAGTTGGTCCATTTACAAAGTCTTTAGTAGTTCCTGATACTCTAACTCCATGTCCTACTTCAATATTTACAGGTTGTCCACCTCTATCATCATTTTTATTTGCTCTTTTTATAGAGACATATAATAAATCTTTAAACTCAGCTCTTTGTTTTTTATATGATGTAGTATTTACATTAGCTAAGTTATTAGATATTACATCTATATTTAATTGTTGTGATTTCATACCACTTGCAGCTGACCATAATCCCCTAATCATAATTTTTTCCCCTTTCTTAATATCTCATTTTAATATAATTACTATACTCTTCCAAGCTCATTAACTACTTTCTCAAGAAGTTCATCTTGAGATTTAATTACTTTTTGACTAGATTCATAGTTTCTAAGTGCAGCTATCATTTGAACCATTTCTTTTATTGTATTTACATTTGAACCTTCTATATATCCATTTACTACTTCTCCATTAAAAGCCCCTTCTTCAGCTTGAGTATTTTCTGCCATCCTATACATATTGTCTCCGTGTTTTCTTAGATATTCTTTATTATTTATTTGAACTACATCTAGTCTATTAACTATATTCCCATTTACAATTATATCACCGTTAGGAGCAACACTAAAAGGGTCACCTTGTAGTACTATGGGACCATTTTGCCCTAAAACTTGTAATCCATCCTTAGTTACAAGTTGTCCATTTCGATTTAAAGTAAATGAACCGTCTCTTGTATAATATACATTTCCATCTCGTCCTTGTACTTTGAAAAAGCCTTCACCTTTTATTGCAAAATCTAAATCATTTCCTGTATTTATGTAAGAACCATCTGTAAAGTCAGTAGCTATTCTATCAAATCTCACTCCACCACTAGTAGTACCTATTACATTTGGTGCTGGGAAAGTAACTAGATTTCCAATTACTTGTCCATTTGATGAAATATTTCCATTTGCGGCTATTTGAAAGTTATTTCTGTTCGGAACTCTTATAGCTCTTCCATCTCTACCTAGTACATAGTTTTCTCCATCTGATTTTGGATTTCCATCTAAATCTCTATAATATGTTTTCAAATATCCATCCTGATCTATTATAAACTTCAGTTCTCTATTATGGCTTATTCCTGCTGGTGTTCCTACTCTAAAATATCCAGAGTTTATTGATATAGAATATACCCCATCAGCTGTAACTTCTTCTTGTCTTACACCTGTAAAGGGTTGGTGATTTTCAAAGTCGTATCTATCGTTAATTTTACTTAAGAGTATTTCTGGGAAAGACTCAGCTAATCCTATGTCTCTTTTAAATCCAGTAGTATTTACATTAGCTAAGTTATTAGATATTATGTCTGATAATTTTTCATTTAAAAGCATAGAAGTTGCTGCAGTATATAAAGAAACATTCAAACTTTTCACTCCCCTTTTTTCTTCGAATGTATAATCTTTAATATACTATCGGCATGAATATTGTAATTATTAAGTCTTTTTTGTAAAAGTATCAACCAGTTAATACACTTTTTTCTAAAAATTCAATACTAGCTAAAGACTTCCCCGTTCCTACAGCTACACATGATATAGGATCATCAGCTATTGTAACTGAAATTCCTGTTCTTTCTTCTATAAGCTTATCTAATCCATGTAGTAATGATCCCCCTCCAGTCATAACCATTCCTTTGTTTCCTATATCTGCTGCTAATTCTGGTGGAGTTTTTTCAAGTACAGAATGAACTACATCAGCTATAGCCGTTACAGGCTCTTGTAGTGCTTCTAACATTTCATCCGAAGTAACTTGAATAACCTTAGGAAGTCCTGACATTAGGTATCTTCCTCTTATTTCTCCTACAACTGTTTCCTTTCTTTTATATGCAGTACCTACATTTATTTTTAAATCCTCGGCACTTCTTTCTCCTATCATTACATTATGTTTTTTTCTTACATATCTAGCTATAGCTTCATCAAACATATTTCCTGCTATCTTTATAGAATTACTTATAACTATTCCTCCAAGGGATATAACAGCTACATCTGTAGTTCCTCCACCAATATCTATTATCATATTTCCACTTGGCTCCGTTATATCTATTCCAGCTCCTATTGCAGATGCTATAGGTTCTTCTATAAGATAAGTTTTTCTCGCTCCAGCTTGATTACTCGCTTGTATTACAGCTCTCTTTTCTACCTCTGTTACTCCACTTGGAACACATACTACTATCCTTGGTCTTATAATAGACTTTCCTGATGACTTTTCTATAAAATATTTAAGCATTCTTTGAGTAACTTCATAATCTGATATAACTCCATCTTTAAGTGGTCTTATTGCTATAATGTTACCAGGAGTTCTACCTAACATTCTTCTTGCGTCTTCTCCTACTGCAAGAAGTTTATTAGTATTTTTATCTATAGCAACTACTGATGGCTCTTGTAGAACAATACCTTTATCTTTAATATAGACTAGTACACTTGCTGTACCTAAGTCTATACCTATATCTGTTCTAAAAAACAATTCACTCAACCTCTCTTTCTACATAATATTCAATCATAGTATACCCTTTTTTAGTTCTATAATTTATGCTAAATTCCTTTTTTTATATATTAAAACAAAAAATATTATTTCTCGTCAACGAGAAATAATATTTTGTCGTAATTTTTATATTAATCATCTTTAAGTTTATTTATGAGTAGTTGTTTTGTATTTTAATTTTGTAGCTTTTCCGCCTCTTATATGTCTTTCTGCTTTATTCATATCCAGCACTGACTTTACCTTGCCTGCCATAAGAGGGTTTATTTTAGGAAGGCGTTCAGTTACATCTTTATGTACTGTGCTTTTACTTACACCAAAAATATTGGCAGTTTGTCGTACTGTAGCTTTCTCATTTATTATATACTTTGCAATTTCTAGTGCTCTCTCTTCTATATAATCTTTCACGCATTTAGCCCCCTTTGACGGTGTTTTAATAAGTATTAATGTCTTTTTTTATATTTATGCAGGTATTTACCTAAGTAGAACTGTTACAGATAAATTACACTACTTAAACTTAAGTAAGTATTTTATTTTAAAACTGGAACATATGATTTAGGGTCTACATTCTTTCCATTCTTTATAACTTCGAAATGTAAATGTGGCCCTTCTGCTACTTCAAATCCTGATCCTTCACCTATTCCGCTTATTACATCTCCCTTTTTAACACTTTGTCCTACTTTAACCATTTCATCTGTTGATAAGTTCCCGTATTTAGTCATAAGACCATTTCCATGATCTATTGTGATTACTATTCCAAGTCCATCATCCTTCTTAACTTCTTTAATAACTCCATCTAATGATGCCTTTACAGGTGTATCAACTTTTCCTTCTATGTCTATCCCTTTGTGAGTTGTCCATTGTTCTAATGTTTTAGAGTAAATAAGCTTATCAATAGCATAGTTTTTTATAACTTTTCCCATTAAAGGTGTATTCATAACTACGTTATTATTGTTATTTTCTAAGTTTGATGCCTCTACTGAACTATCTTTATGATCCGTACTATTATTTTTTGTTTGCTGATTAGATATTCCATTTTGTTGTGTATTCTTAGCTACATTATTTTTTTCTTGTGTTTTTGGATTGTTTTGAATCTCATTTTTCTTTTGTATTTCATTTTTTTTAATATTTTCTTCTGTACCTTTTAAATTCTCTTGTTGGCCTTCTTTAGATTCTTGTAAATTCAAGTCTATCTCTTCTGTTTTTTCTTCTTTAGTATTTTCAATACTTTTTCCTATTTCTAAATTGTTCTGAGAAACCCAAGCTGCTGATGCTGCTACAAAACATATACAAATAAACAACACCATATAAAATCCATCTTTTTGTATAGTCCTTTTTATTTTCTGTATTGTCTTGTTGTCTCTCAATTTTCTTCTATCGTTATCCAAACCCCTCACCTCCATAATAGTTATTATTATTATTGACACTAATAACGTTTTAATACCTGTCCATTACCAAAAAATAAAAAAATACCAAGATAATCTCAGTATTTTTTTATATCTACACCTGTATAATAGTGTTTTAGTATTTCTTTATAGTTTTTACCATTTTTGCCCATTCCATTTGCTCCCCATTGACTCATCCCAACTCCATGTCCATATCCTAATGTTTGTATTTTTATATTATCTTTTGATAGATTTATTTTAAAATTAGTAGAATTCAAGCCAAATAAATTTCTAAAAACAGTTCCATCTATTGTATTACCATCTATAACAAGCTTTTTTATTCTTCCTGTTGAAGTTTTTTCCGATACTTTTATTTTTTCTGTCACATTTTCTTTTGTTATATTTACTTTTGGATATTTTCCCTTTATTTTTTTGATAAATTCTTCAAAAGTCATTGTTATCACTGATTTAAACTTTGGAGCTTCCTCTTCATAAGGACTTGTAACTGATTTTAAGTATGGATGAGCTGCTGCAAACACTTCTTCTGATGCTTCAGTTTTTCCTCCACTAGTAGAATGAAAAAGTGGCTCACTTATAAGTTGACCATTATATGTAATAAGTTCTCCTTTAGTATCATTTACTGCTGCTTGTAATTTACCCCAATATTCCTCCATCCACTTATCTCCATGTACTTGCTTTAATTCTTCCTTTGACATCCATGCTTGACAATGTACTCCTGTACATAGTGGAGCTTGAGGATGATCAGGATGTCCATTTTTGAACTTTTCTACTCTACTTATTGCATAAGTTCTGGCTGCTACTGCCTGAGCCTTTAAAGCTTCTTCATGAAAAGCAGCAGGCATTTCCGAAGAAACCACTCCTACTACATATTCTTCAAGTCCTATTTCTTCTACTTTTTTAGTTTTTTCATTGTACACCTTAATTTTAGTAGTGTCTTTAAAATCTATATCTTTTGCTATGAAACTTCTATTCTTATTCTTACCCTTTTCTTTTTCATTAATATTAGTATCATTCTTTGCTATTTTATATCCTTGTACTAAAATCATAGGCATAAATACTGTAATAAATATTATAAAAAAAATATATATCCCTATTTTTTTCATCGCTTCCCCCTGTTACTTCTTTATCTAGTCACCATAATCTTTATAAATTATATGAGTATTTTTTAAAGTATATGACTCTAATATTGTTCGATGTAACATAAATGTCATAAAATGTACATTCAATCTTAAAACAATAAGAAATAAAAAAATATATAATATAATTATAAAAGTTGTCTACTCTCTAAATCTTTAGCTAACAAGGAGGTAACAAATGAAAAAATTCATACTAGCTTTATCACTAATAATTATTTTTTTTCAGATTAACATAACTTCTTATGCTAATGGTGAAGAAAATTTTCATAAAAAAATTTCAAAGGGTGTAACAAATAAAGTACCGGTTTTAATGTATCATCACATAATGAACTCTAAAGATATTAAAGAAATGAAATGTACTCAAAATGCTACTATAATATCTGACTCTCAATTTAAAAAAGAAATGAAGTTTTTACACGACAATGGATATTATACTGCGACTTTAGACGAATTAAGAAAATTCATAAAAGGTCAACTTAAGCTTCCCAAAAAAACAGTTGTTATTACTTTTGATGATGGATATTTAAGTAATTTAGTATATGCATATCCTATATTGAAAAAATATCATTTTAATGCAGCTATATTTATGATTGGTAATCTAATGTCTAAATCACCGATGGCCTTTGACAGAACTAAGTTACAATATATAAGCTCTGAAGAATTAGACAAATACAAAGATGTTTTTTACTATGGTAGCCACACATATGGCCTACACGATATAAAAGATGGTAAGGGGTATTTAGTAACTTCACCTAAGGCAAAGGTTATAGAAGATTTAAATAAGAGTAAAAATTTACTTAACACTGATTATTTAGCTTATCCATATGGTCAGTATAATTCTAGTATTATAGAGTGTTTAAAAGAAAAAGGATATAAAATGGCATTTACTATCCAGCAGAGATATGCTGTTAGAAATTCAAAGTTATATGAAGTACCACGATTTGCTATACTTCCAAATACTAGTATGTCTGAATTTAAAGATATTGTTTCTGGAAGAAAGGTTGTTATAAATGGAAAGTTACATACTTTACTTAGATTAACAAAACATAAATTGTCTCAAGTTGTACACTTTTTTACAAACTAATATGGTAGTTAATGACTTATCTCAAAAAGTAAAGTTAGAGGTCTTTATAGTTATGGCTCTAAATAATATGAGATTCTTTAAACTTTACTTTTTTATATTTATGTACTTAATTTTAAAAGATTCTTCAATATTATCTATAAAGCATAATTATTTTATGATTTAATAATATCTTATATGTGATTAATTGCTAAATATAGTCATATATATTATTATTTTTCTTTTAATTGATATATATGGTATTTTATTTTATAATAAATAGGTGTTATGCCCATTTATTATAAAATAAGAAAGGATTTAGTTATAAAATGAAAACAAATTTTAAGACCAAAATATTTATTCTATTAATATTATGTTTTTTAATCTTTTTTCCCCAATTAAAATCTGTTATTAAAGGAGATAAATACGTTAAATCAAAACAACTTAATGCCAATGCATCTCAATCTAAAGACTTCTCAGATAAAATACCTGTATTACTTTATCATCATATAATGGAACCTAACCATATTGAAGAAATGGGATTAACTCAGAACGGCTCTATAATATCTGATGTTCAGTTTAAAAAAGAGATGAAGTTTTTACATGATAATGGTTATTATACTGCGACTTTAGATGAATTAAGGGATTTTATAAAAGGTAAAATTGAGCTTCCTAGTAAAACAGTAGTTATAACTTTTGATGATGGATATTTAAGTAATGCTGTTTATGCTTATCCAGTTCTAAAGGAATATAATTTTAATGCTACTATATTCATGGTAGGTGCAAATTTATTTGAAGAATCACAAGAATATGACTATAAAAAATCACAACATATAAATATTAAAAATTTCAAAAAATATAGTGATGTATTTTCTTATGAAAGTCATACTTATGATTTACATAAATTAGATAATGAAAAGGGTAAATTAATAACTCTTCCTAAAGAAGATGTCTTAAATGATCTAATGAAGAATAAGCAACTTATAAATGCAAAATATTTAGCTTATCCCTATGGTCACTATAATAATGAAACTATAAATATGCTAAAAGAAACTAATCATGAAATGGCTTTTACTGTATCCCCAGGGTATGTAAACAAAGATACGAATATATATGAAGCACCTAGATTCATTATATTTCCTAATACTAGTTTTCAAGAATTCAAGGAAATAGTATCTGGCTCTAAAAAATAATTAAATTATCTTAAAATATAGATTATCTTTATCATGAAGCTTATTGTCAAAGCTATTTAGTTCACTACTATCTAAATAACTTTGACAATATAAAGATGAATTAATATTTATGTTATTTTAAGGTATCAATATTTTTTGTCCTGGAATTATCTTATTTGGATCTATAAGATTATTGTATTCTAAGAGGTTTTGCCATGTTGTTCTAAACATTTTAGCGATTTGATATAATGCATCTCCTGACTTAACTGTATACGTATCTTTATAATCTTGCTCACCAATTTTCTCTTGAGTTTTTTCAAATTTCTTTTCTTCATGTTTCATCTTAATTTTCTTTATCTTATTAATTACTTTAATTCTATTTTGAAAATCTCCAGTTACTATCTCCAATTGCTGTATATATTCTATAACTATTTCATCAAGTGCTGGAAGTTCTAATAACAATTTTTCGTCTTCAAGCATTGTATATCCATCTCCACCAGCTGCCATGAAATCATTAGTCACAACTTTATAGCTTTTATTTAAATCTATTGGAACTCCATTAACTTTGACATTAGTAACCCTATTTCCTTTACTTTTAAATAAGTTCAATGTATATGTTAGTCCTCCTACCTGTGGAAATGCTCCCTTTGATTTCGGATAATCTGACGTTCCATGTTCTAATGCCTTCACTATATTTGAACCTCTTATCTCTTTTAATACTGCATAGTTTCCAAATGGTAATACATCAATTATATTTCCTTTTGTTATTTCCCCAGCTTCAATAGATGCTCTTATTCCGCCACCATTTGTTATGGCTATATCAGCTCCTGAATATTTTATCATAGCATCTGTAATAAGATTTGAAAGATTTGTTTCTCCTGCCCTTACACTTTCCCTTTCTCCATCAAGTCTTTTATTAGACTTTCCAATTATTTGAGAAGTAATTTTTTTATTATCCTCTTCTATTTTAGATATTATGTCTAATACACTTTTATCTGGATTTAATAACTTTGCCTCTTCTTTTGTAAATAGCTTAGCTTCCTTAGATGTAACCTTATTACCTTCAAATTTTAAAGTTACAATACCTAAGTTTTTATCATAATCTCCTGTTTGAGCTATAAGGGTATTTCCCACCCATTTTCCTTTTTCAAGTGTAGTATGACTATGACCATCTATTATTAAATCTATTCCACTTACATTATCAGCTACTTTTTGACTTGTATCTATACTGCTTTCATCAAGGCCTAAGTGAGTTAATGCTACTACTACATCTACTCTTTTTTCTTTAAGTTCAGATACCATTTCTTTTGCTGACTCTATAGGATTTTTAAATGTAAGTCCCTTCACATTTTTAGGATTTGTCTTATAAGTTGTTTCTGGAGTACTTAGTCCAAAAATACCAATTTTTATACCGTCAACTTCTTTGATAACGTAAGAAGTTAAGTATTTACTTCTATCCTCTTTAATTATATTTGATGATATTAAAGGAAATTTCATTTTTTTACTAAGTTCTAATAATCTATCTTGTCCATAGTTAAAATCATGATTCCCTGGAACCATAGCATCATATCCTACTGTATTCATGACTTCTACAACACTTTCACCTTTTGATATACTGGATATTGGTTTTCCATGTAATGTATCTCCTGCATCTAGTAATAAAACATTAGGATTTGAAGATTTAAGTGCTTTAATCTTTGTAGCTATTTTTGCAAATCCCATTCCTTCACTTTCATCTTCTTTGAGCCTTGAATGTGTATCATTAGTATGTACTATAATTATCTCTTTCGTTGATTCTGACCTATCGCTACTATAATTCGTTGTTTCATTAGCAAAAGAGTTATTAATTGGTGCTAAAAAAATAGTAAACAATAATGATACTACTATAAATAGTCTTGAAACTTTTTTAAATTTAAATAGCATATTATCCCCCCTTTTTATATATTTACCATTATATGTAATTATCTATCTACTCAAAAGTCTTTTAACAAAATCATATCAATCATTTAACTTTATTAACATTTATTACTGATTTTTAGCGATTTTTAATATATTACTGAAGTTTTTAAATATATTAAATTATATAAAAATTTAATACTTTCTATGCTTTATTATTTTCATATTTATCTATTCCGTCAGTTATTAAATTTTAAATAATATATTCATGTAAACTCGTCTTTCTTTAAAATAAAAAAACTTAGATATTATATAATATCTAAGTTTTTTTATTTAATCTTCCACTCTATATATCTTTGCACCAAGCTTTGAAAACTTCTCTTCTATATCTGTATATCCTCTATCTATATGATATATATCACTTATTTCTGTTTTTCCTTCTGCTACAAGTCCTGCTAATATAAGTGCTGCACCAGCTCTTAGATCAGTAGCCTTTACAGGTGCTCCTAGTAACTTTTGAGATCCATTTACTATAGCACTTCTTCCATCAATCTTTATATCTGCACCCATTCTCTTTAGTTCATCTATATGCATAAATCTATTTTCAAAAACAGTTTCTGTCATAACACTGATTCCTTGTCCTAAACTCATAAAAGTCATGAACTGTGACTGCATATCAGTAGGGAATCCTGGATAAGGTAAAGTTTTCACATCTGTTGATTTTATATTTCCATTACCTATTACTCTTATTGTTTCTTCTTCTTCGATAACTTCTATTCCACATTCTTGAAGTTTTGCTATAACTGGTTTTATATGATTTGACACAACATTTTCTATAAGTACATCTCCACCTGTTATAGCTGCTGCTACCATAAAAGTACCTGCTTCTATTCTATCTGGTATTATTGAGTGTCGAGTTCCTGTTAATTTTTCAACACCTTTTATTCTTATAGTATTTGTTCCTGCACCTTTTATGTTAGCTCCCATATTATTCAGGAAGTTAGCAAGATCAACTATTTCAGGCTCCATAGCGGCATTCTCTATAATAGTTTCTCCTTTTGCCATTGTTGCCGCCATTATTATGTTTTCTGTAGCTCCAACACTTGGAAAATCTAGGTATATTATATCACCTATAAGTTCTTTTGCAGTAGCTTCTACATATCCCCTTCCTAGATCTATTTTCGCTCCTAGCGCTTTAAATCCTTTTAGATGCAAATCTATAGGTCTAGTTCCTATAGCACATCCTCCTGGTAATGAAATTTTTGCTTTGCCCATTCTAGCAAGCAATGGTCCCATCACCAAAAAAGAAGCTCTCATCTTACTCATTAACTCATAAGGAGCTTCCACGTTATTTATATGTGATGAATTTATTTCTAGCATATCTTTACCAATTTTCTTAACATCTGCACCTAATATTGATAATACTTCTGATATTACTTCAACATCATTAAGTGCTGGTACATCTTCTAATATACAGGTTTCTGTAGCAAGTAGTGATGCTGCCAAAATTGGAAGTGCTGAGTTCTTAGCTCCACTTATTCTAACATTCCCTTTTAACGGTGGGCTTTTTTCAACTATAATTTTAGGCACATTTTCTTCCTCCCTTTTTAGTATCCAATGGCAATTATAGGTGATCCCATTAAAATATACGTTTTGTCTTGGTGTTCATCATATCTCATTCCTATATTCAAATTCATCTTCTCATTTCCTGTATATATATATCTATATATATGAGGTGAATAAATAGATACACTTGCAATAGAAGAGTCAATAACACTTTCGACTTTTTTTCCATCTACAATACTAAGTATTTTACTTATTTTTTTCACTTTTTCACTACTATCTAATTTTCCCTTAAATGTTCCAATAATGCAACTAGTAATTTTTGCATTAGTATTATATTCACTAAAAATACTATCTAATTTACTGGTAATTTCTTTTAAATTCTCATAACTTTTAGTGTCCTCTACCTCTATAAATAGTGTAGTTTCTTCTTGATTTGATTGTTCATCTTTAAAGCTATGTACCATGATAGTAATAAGTCTCTCTTTTTCATCTTTTCCATATAATGCTATTTTCTTTTCTTGTGGTGATAGTAGTCTTTCTCTGTGCATTTCATTTATGTTCAATTTATTTCCTATATTATTTATTATACTATTTATTCCGTTAATATTCATACTTTTTTTAGAAATTGTGCCATTATAGTTTAAATTAATACTATCAAAATCTGCTTCAACCTCTTCAAACGCTTTTATCATGACATCCTCATTTTTATAATCAAACTCTCCAGCAAATGAGTAATTAATAAGCGATAATAACATAATAGTTATAATTCCAAATATTCTTCTAGCTTTCATAAATATATCTACCTCCATATATAAAAAATGAGGAAAGAGTCTGCCATATATAAAAATGTAAAGGGGGAGAAAACATTTTTAATTTGAAACTCTTTCCTCTATATTCATTATTGACAACATGGAGGTTATTTTATACATATGTTAAAAATTAACTTATAAATAATTTATCCACTATTTAATCCCTTATTAACAACTATATACTCTAAATTTTTTACATTTAATTATTTTTTAAGATAATCCAGCTTCTATAATATTTTCCCTACTTTTACTATAATTAAATCTATTTTCTCATCTTTTTCAAATAGCTAAAATTATCAAAAGAAATTCATAATACTATCTTCTAATTATTTTACTAAAACTAATATGATATTATAAAAAACTCGATTAAATAGAAATATAGTCTACCTAATCGAGTTTTTCTAGCATGAGTAAAATACATAGCCAGCTAATTATATATTAATCTGATTTTTATTAATTACTTTATTGTTTCTCCATTGTCTATTATAATTTGAGATTCAAGAACCTGAACATTATTCATGCGCATTACTTTCTCAAAAAAGTTTAGTGGAACAAAAGTTGTTCTCATGACTAACTCTGGAGCAATCCCTAATTGAATAGGGGCTGTTTTCATATAGGTATAGTTATCTTCACCTATTTTCAGAGAAATGCCTTTACCTAGCATAACACTATGTAGTTCATTATTCCAGCTAACATCTACATTTAAAGCTTCAGCAATTGCACGAAGAGGAACCATTACATTTCCATCTTTATTTTTATAAGCTGCTGGAGCTTCTATTTTCTTGTCATTAACAATTATGTCCACATTTAAAACATTAATATTTAATTTTTCCATTTCTTCTTTTGTTAAATTATGAATTGGAGATACTGCTTTTTCAAATAATACAACTATCTTATCTGGAGTTGTTTGTGCAGGTATACTTCTTGTAGTTTTATCATAAATTACTACAAGCTTTCTATTAGCTAGTTCTCCATCAAAACGTTTTTCATCTTGTGAAATAATATCTGTATCATCAGAAATATTTAATTTCAAAGAATTATCTGAACTAATTAAATCTTTATCGAAAGTATCTACTTTAACATTTTTATCTTCACTATTAACAACAATGGCTTCCGTTTCATATTGTGGTGGATAAATCATAATCATTGGTCTATTTTTATCATAAAATGCAGTGATTACAGATCCTACAGCAACTTCATCATTGTTCACAACATATGTATCATTAGATACTATAAGATTTGCTACTACTTCACCTTCATTTTCTAATAAAACGTATTTTGATCCTTTCACACCTTTAAAGTCTGTTATCTTTGTTACTTTTCCAGTAACAGAACCAGTTTCAGACTGTTTTACTACATCCAAGCTAGTACTAATAGGCATAGATTCTTTCATCTCTTTAATATAATTAGTATCTTTTAAATTTTGTATATCAACTGCAAAAGATGTAGCCGCCGAAAGTGATAAAATTATAACTGAAAGTAATCCTGTAACAGTTCTTTTTAGTTTCATAGTAATCCCTCCCTTTAAAGCTTACTTTATAATTTAATCTGTTGTTCTATCAGATCCTAATAATTATGTAGCTCTATCATTAGTAACAATCATGAAATCAAGATAGGAAAATAATATATGTTAGGCTCAATAAATATTCTATCACTTAAATAGAATATTTAAAAGATAATTATATCATTTTTGGATACTTATACCATAATGTTCTTCTAAAATGTGTTATAGATATAGTAACATTTAAAAGCAGATGCTTAACATACTATATCAGTAGTTTCTTTATGCTTTCCATTTGCCTTACTCTTATGCCTATAATCTATTTACATGCTTTCTCTTCACCTACTATTTCTTGGATTTCTCAAGTAATATGAACTTAACAAGCTCTATTATATGTTAGTCCCATCTCTTCTATAATTTCGTTTTTGGTTTTTTATGGAATATATGTTAGTGTTTAACTGAATAGTGTTTCTATAAATTCAATTTTAAATTAATTTAGAAAGGAGGTATAAGATATGAAAAAATTAGCTAGTATTTTAATAATTTTCACTCTAGTTTTAACAAGTATGAGTGTATTTGCAGGACCATTATGCTGTCAAAGAACTAATGTTATTACTGAACAAACTAAGGCTAGACTTGGTACAGACTTTTGCCGAACTTCTGGATGTCTTGTTAGTACTTACAAATATAAAACTCGTAGCTATTGTACTAATTGCAATGCTGAACATTCCAGCTCTGAAAGAACCGTTAAGGAACATTCGAAATCAAGTTGTCCTTATAGATAGTAAAATCCCCCATATGCGGGGGGGATTTACTATTTAATAATTTTTCCTAAAAGATTAAGTTCTAATTGAGTATAATACTATTTACATTAATATAAAAATAACGATAAGAATTAACTTATCGTTATTTTTTACTATATTCTGCTATACCTATTCTATTTAATGCTTTCTTAAGAGCCAATTCAGCTCTTGCAACATCTATTTCTGATTTATCTTTATTTAGTCTATTTTCTGCTCTTTCTTTTGCTCTTTTTGCTCTTTCTACATCTATCTCTTCAGGCCATTCTGCAGAGTCTGTTACTATAGTTGTTTTTTCTTTAGTAACTTCCATATATCCCCCTGCAATAGCAGCTTTTTTCTCTTCATTACCATTTTTGATTTTCACTATACCTATATCTAAAGGAGTTACTATAGGTATATGATTTTTAAGTATAGCAATATCTCCTTCTACTCCTCTAGCCACTACCATTGTCACTTCTTCTTCAAAAAATTTACGATCTGGTGTTACTATTTCCAGTGTAAATTGTGACATGTTTTACACCTCCCTTTTCGTCCTTAGGACAAAGGAATCTACTTCATATTCTTAGCTTTTTCTACTGCTTCATCTATTGTTCCAACAAATAGAAACGCTGATTCTGGTAAATCGTCATGTTTACCCTCAAGAATTTCTTTAAATCCTCTTATAGTTTCTTTAAGTGGAACGTAAGCTCCAGTCATACCTGTAAACTCTTCTGCTACGTGGAATGGTTGAGATAAGAAACGTTGTATTCTTCTTGCACGAGCAACTGTTATCTTATCTTCTTCTGATAGCTCATCCATACCTAGTATAGCTATAATATCTTGTAATTCTTTATATCTTTGAAGTATTTCTTGAACATCACGAGCTACTTTGTAATGTTCTTCACCTACTACTATTGGGTCTAGGATTCTTGATGTAGAATCTAGTGGGTCAACAGCAGGATAAATACCTAATGCAGATATTTGACGTGAAAGAACTGTAGTAGCATCCAAGTGTGTAAATGTCGTTGCAGGTGCTGGGTCAGTTAAGTCATCAGCAGGAACATAAACAGCCTGAACCGATGTTATAGAACCTTTTTTAGTTGACGTTATTCTCTCTTGTAACTGTCCCATCTCTGTAGCTAGTGTAGGTTGATAACCAACCGCACTAGGCATACGTCCAAGTAGGGCAGAAACCTCTGAACCTGCTTGAGTGAATCTGAATATATTGTCTATAAATAGAAGTACGTCTTGTCCTTCATTATCTCTAAAGTGTTCCGCCATTGTAAGACCAGTTAATGCAACTCTCATTCTGGCTCCAGGTGGCTCATTCATCTGACCAAATACTAGTGCAGTTTTATCTATAACTCCTGAATCCTTCATTTCATAATAAAGGTCATTACCTTCTCTTGTTCTCTCTCCAACTCCTGTAAACACTGATAATCCACCATGTTCTTTTGCTATATTATTTATAAGCTCTTGGATAAGAACTGTTTTTCCAACTCCTGCACCACCAAATAGACCTATCTTACCACCTTTTGCATAAGGTGCTATTAAGTCTATAACCTTTATACCTGTTTCAAATATTTCTGTAGCTGTTTCCTGTTCTTCAAATGAAGGTGCTTGTCTATGAATTGGTAACTTCATTTCTACTTTAGGATCTTCTTGATTATCTATAGCCTCTCCAAGTACATTAAATAATCTTCCTAATGTTTTATCTCCAACTGGTACCTTTATAGGTTCTCCTGTATCTACAGCTTCCATCCCTCTTACTAGTCCATCAGTTGAAGACATGGCAATACATCTTACTGTATCATCTCCAACGTGCTGAGATACTTCAGCTACAACTTTTTCGCCATTGTTTGTAATTTCAATAGCATTTAAAAGCTTTGGTAGATTTTCTTCGCTAAATCTTATATCTAACACAGGTCCGATTATTTGAACTAGTTTACCTATGTTTTCTTTAGCCATTTGCTTCACTCCTCTGCCTATAATCTATTTAAGTGCTTCCGCTCCACCTACTATTTCTGAGATTTCTTGAGTAATAGAAGCTTGACGAGCTCTATTGTATGTTAGTTCTAGTCCTTCTATAATTTCTTCAGCATTATCTGTAGCTGATTCCATAGCAGTCATTCTAGCTCCTTGTTGACTGGCTGAAGCTTCTACTAGTCCTCCATATATTGCACTTTGTATATATTTTGGTATTAAATATTCTAAAACCTCTTCTGGTGATGGTTCATATTCTGTTAGTGTTTTAGCACTATTATCATCATTTTTACTATCTTCTATTTCAGCTGGAAGAAGCTTTATAGCTGTAGGCTCTTGAGATATTGCACTTTTAAACTTAGTATAAAGAAGTATTACTTCATCTACTTCTCCCTTCTCATATAAGTTTAGTGCTATGTTTCCTGCATTTCTTGCATGAGAAAATTCAGGTTTTTCTGTCATACCTACAAATTCTCCAGCTATTTCGTATCCTCTTTTTTTGAAATACTCTCTACCTTTTAAGCCTATAGCTATTATAGAAGATGAGCTTTTATCTTTCATCTGGGACTCTGCAAGTTTTATAATATTTCCGTTATATCCTGCTGCAAGTCCTCTATCAGCAGTTATAACTATATATGCAGTCTTCTTAACTTCACGTTTTTCTAAAAAAGGATGTCTTACTCCCTTAGCATTTGCTAATACTCTTTGAACACTTGATATTACAGTTTCATAGTATGGTCTTGTTGTTTCAGCTTTCTCTCTAGCTTTTCTAAGTTTTGCTGAGGAAACAAGATGCATAGCTTTGGTTATTTGCTTAGTATTATTTATACTTCGCATCCTTCTTTTAATATCTCCCATTGCTTGAGCCATAATTTCACCCCCTGTACTGCATTTGTGTTTTAAATACTAATATTTAAGCAAAGCTTTTCTTAAATTCTTCTATACCTTTCTTAAGCTCACTTTCAGTTTCTTTTGAAAGATCACCGGTCTCTAATATAGCCTTGCCCACTTGTGGGTAATTAGTTTCCATAAAGTTTAAGAACTCAGACTCAAATTGAGATATTCTTTCAATAGATATATCTGATAAATATTTATTAGTAACAGCATATATTATCATAACTTGTTTTTCTACAGACATTGGGCTGTACTGTGGTTGCTTAAGGATTTCCATCATTCTTTCTCCTTGAGAAAGTCTTTCTTGTGTTTCTGGGTCAAGTTCTGATCCAAATTGAGCAAATGCAGCTAATTCTGTATATTGAGCTAATTCAAGCTTCAAACCACCAGAAACTTTCTTCATAGCTTTAATTTGGGCAGCACCACCAACACGAGATACTGAAAGTCCAGTATTAACAGCAGGTCTTTGTCCAGCAGCGAATAGTTCTGATTCTAAGAATATTTGTCCATCCGTAATAGATATAACGTTTGTTGGTATATATGCTGAAATATCTCCAGCTAGAGTCTCTATAATTGGAAGTGCAGTTATAGATCCTCCACCATAATCTTCGTTTACTCTAGCTGATCTCTCTAATAGTCTTGAGTGTAAATAGAATACATCCCCAGGATAAGCCTCACGTCCTGGTGGACGACGAAGTAATAATGACATTGCACGATAAGCAACGGCATGTTTTGATAAATCATCATATATTATAAGTACATCTTTTCCGTTATACATGAATTCTTCACCAATAGCTACCCCTGCATATGGTGCTATATATTGTAATGGAGCAAGCTCACTAGCTGTAGCTGACACAACTATACTATAGTCCATAGCTCCTTTTTCTTCTAGAGTATTAACTATTTGAGCTACCGTAGATCTTTTTTGTCCTATAGCAACATAAATACATATAATGTCTTGACCTTTTTGATTTATGATAGTATCTACAGCCAAAGCTGTTTTACCAGTTTGTCTATCACCTATTATAAGCTCCCTTTGTCCTCTTCCTATTGGGAACATAGAGTCTATAGATTTCATACCTGTTTGTAAAGGCTCTGATACCGATTTTCTTGCTATAACCCCAGAAGCAGTTGCTTCTATTGGTCTATATTTTTCACTAGAGATAGGTCCTTTACCATCTATAGGTTGACCTAGAGAGTTTACAACTCTACCTATAAGGCTTTCTCCTACAGGTACTTCAACTATTCTACCAGTTCTTTTTACTGTATCCCCTTCTTTGATGTTATCATCTGAACCTAAAAGAACACAACCTACATTGTCTTCTTCGAGGTTAAGGGCCATACCATATACTTCACCAGGGAACTCTAAAAGCTCACCTGCCATACAATTTTCTAAGCCATGAATTCTCGCTATACCGTCACCAACTTGGATAACAGATCCTACATCAACAACATCTAGCTTTTTATCATATTTTTTAATCTGTTCTTTTATAATTGAACTTATTTCTTCAGGTCTTAGATTCATTATCCTCTCACCTCTATTCTTGAGTTACTCTTATATTGTTAAGGTCTCTTTGGATTTGTTCTAATCTACCTTTGATACTTCCATCAATAACCTTATTTCCTAATTTGACAAGTACTCCACCTACTATGCTTTTATCAACAATATTTGAAAGAATAACTTTCTTACCTAGTTGACTAGATAGTTTGTTCTGTAGAGTAATAACTTCTTTATCATCCATAGGTATAGCCGTGATAGCCTTTGCTTCAACTATACCTTGTGCTATATTGGAAATTTTTTTGTACTCTTCACTTATATCCTTAAGATATCGTTCTCTTCCTTTATCTACTGTTATATAGCAAAGATTTAAAACCTCATTAGAAACTTTACCTTGGAATAAAGAACTTAATATATCCTTCTTTTCACTTTTTGAAAGTCTAGGATGAGTAAAAATATTATTCAATTTAGGTTCACTTTCAAAAACACTTGATATCGACTTTATTTCATCTTTAAATTGTTCTAATTTATCTAACTCAAACCCAACTTCAAAGAGTGCTTCGGCATATCTCTTAGCTATTAATTTTGCCATTTTACTTCCCCTACCTCATCGATAAACTTATTTATCATGTCTTTGTGGGCATTATTATCTAAATTCTTTTCTACTACTTTTGAAGCTGCTAACATAGCTATAGTGGCTACCTCTGATTTTAAATCATCAAGAGCTTTTTCTTTTTCTCTTTGAATATCATTTTTAGCCTTAGCCGCCATATTTTCAGCTTCTTTTCTAGCTTCTAGAATTATTTCATCTCTTAGCTGATCTCCTCTTTTCTTAGCTGCCTCTACTATATCTCTTCCTTCGCTTTTAGCATTCTCTATATTAAGTTCATATTCTTTTTTAAGACTAATAGCTTGTTCTCTTTCAGCCTTAGCCTCGTCTAAATCTTTTTGAATATTTTCTCCTCTAGCCTCTAAATGTTTTTTTACAGGATCAAACAGAAAATGTCTTAAAACTAAAAACAAAACTAGTGTAGCAGCAAGTTGCAAACCAAAGTTCAGCATATCAGGTAATATATTTACTTGAATATCCACTATTATTATCCTCCTTCCCTATATATACATTATGGAGATAAAGTCCTTTATACAAATAAGAGATGGGTAGGATTCACCCACCCCCCTATATATTTAAATTCTATAAAGCTCCTAATAGTGGTCTTACGAATAATAATATGATACCTACAACTAGTCCATATATACCTGTTGACTCTGCAACTGCTTGACCAAGGATCATTGTTTTGATAATATCCCCTTGAGCTTCTGGTTGTCTACCAACAGCTTCTGCAGCTTTACCAGCAGCATATCCCTGTCCTATTCCAGGTCCTATACCTGCCATTAGTGCTAAACCTGCACCTATTGCAGAACATCCTAATATGAAAGCTTCGTTTGAAATTCCTTGAATCATTATTATTTCCTCCCTCAAAAATTAAAATTTTAATTTATTAGAACTATATAGTTCTTTTCTTAACTAAGTTTAATAAAAATTATGATTTTTAAATGCCTTCTTCATCTGGTAAGTTGCCTCCAACAAATACCATAGTTAACATTGCAAATATAAATGTTTGTACAAGTCCTGAGAAAATATCGAAGTAAGCATGGAGTGCTGGTGTAATAAGAGGTGATATATATCTTAGAGCTTCATATACTAAGCTCATTATGATACCCCCACTTAAAATATTTCCAAATAAACGGAATGATAGAGAAATAGGATTTGATAACTCACCTACTATATTAAGTGGTAACATCACTGGATTTGGATCAAAATACCCTTTTATATATCCTCCTATACCATTAGTCTTAATTCCATAGTATTGAGTAAGAGTAAATGTAATTATAGCTAATGCTAAAGTTACATTGTAGTCTGACGTAGGTGGTGATACTCCTAGTAGGCCTGATAAGTTAGCACATGCAATATATAGTAGTAAAGTACCTATATAAGGCATAAGTCTATCTCTAGTTGGACCTGTTCCCATAGTACTCTTAACTAAAGACTGAACTAATCCGACAAATATTTCAACTACATTCAACAAACCTTTTGGTTTTTCATCAACTTTAGCTTTTTTGACTTTACTATTCACAACTAATGCGAATATTGAAAGAGCTATTACTATGATCCAAGAATTTATTACTGTGTCATGAATAAATAATTCTCTTCCAAAAGCCATGAATTTAATACCCATGCTTCAACCTCCTTTCCTAATTATTAAATATTACTTCAACTTTTAGAAAATTTATAAATCATTACCAATAACTAGAAGCTATTAGTAATTACTTACTACAAAAAAATATAAAAGTATGTCCATAATAAATCATTATTTAATTTGTGTCAATTGACAACGTTTTCTCTTTTTTTCATCAACGTCATACTTATATAACATTAAATATCATTATTCTCCCTTTTTCTAATTTTTCCTGCTAAAATGTCATAAAAAGAATCTGAAATGATGACTATTTTTACAATGAACATTGACATGATCGTTGTATATAAATTAATATAATCTGCTAAAGCAGCTATTGTGAGTACTAATCCATATATTAGATATCTAATCATGTAATTATTAATGGTATGCCTTTTAGCTGAATTCTGTGACATATTGACTGATTTTCTTACACTTATTGACATTAATCTAAAGTTTAAAATATTTATACTACCACCAAATATTAGGCCATATATATAAGACTTTGGATCTTTAAATAATAAAAGTATAAGACCTGTACCTATAAGCATAACTATAACACTTCTTTTAGTTATAGTTTCACAGTAATTTTTTCCTAAGCCCAATATATCACTTCCTTTTCTTTCTTATATCTTTGCCAGCTAACTTGAATAAGGTATGAAAAGATGTCGCTATACCAAAAACAGTAAATATAGTCAAAAATACTAGATTTATTCCTAGTTTATCATCTATAAACTTTCCTAGTAGTACTCCTCCTAATATGGGAACAATCATGGATATACCTATTTGAGAAATAAGAGCTACATTTTCGAGTATCTTCGACTTGTTATTTATTTTCAATTTTATCACTCCTATTTTTTTTTGCAAGACTATATTTGTTATAGATTTGACTGTTAGAATTAATTAAAATTTATTATATTGGATTATATTGAAAAACTTCATGTTTTTATTTAATATATTATACTAAAATTATAGATGTTTTTCATATCTTTGTACATTTAATTTGTAATCTTTTTATAAAAAAAGTAGATAAGATTTAATCTATCTACTTTTTTAAATATTTTATTATTATTGTATTAATCCTTCATGAGTATTGTATCACTAAAAGTATAATTTTATTATGTTTAATTATAGTCTATGTCAGTAAAATTTAATTATTTTGAGCTTTCAACAATAATATTCACTATCTTTTGGGCGGCTGTACCATCTCCATAAGGATTTACCGCATTTGCCATTTTGTTGTATTCATCCTTATCATTTATAAGTAGGTCTATTTCCTTAAATATATTTTCTTTTTCTAGACCTAAAAGCTTAGCTGTTCCTGCCTCTATACCTTCTGGTCTTTCCGTTTCTTTTCTTACAACTAAAACAGGCTTTCCAAGCGTAGGTGCTTCTTCTTGTATACCTCCAGAATCAGTAACTATAAAATAACATCTTTTTTGCAGATTAGCAAAAGGAAGATAATCAAGTGGGTCTATTAAATGTATTCTGTCATTTCCTTTTAATATATTATTAGCTATTTCTCTAACCTTAGGATTGAGATGAATAGGAAATACAACTTCAACATCACTATTTTTTTCAACTATTTCCTTTATTGCACTAAATATATTTTCCATAGGTTTTCCTATATTTTCTCTTCTATGAGAAGTTACTAATATAATTTTCTTACCATCATAATCAAGATTATTTAAAAGTTCATTTTCAAACTTATAATCATCTGTCACAACTTCTAAAAGAGCATCTATAGCAGTGTTTCCCGTAATATATATTTTTCTATCATCATATCCTTCTTTTATTAAGTTCTCCCTACTTTGTTCTGTAGGTGCAAAATGAAAACTAGTTAATATTCCTGTAAGTTTTCTATTTGCTTCTTCAGGATAAGGAGAATATAGATCTCCACTTCTTAGTCCCGCTTCTATATGTCCGATCTTTACACCATTATAGAAACCAGCTAATGCTCCTGCAAATACTGTAGTTGTATCACCTTGAACTAATAGGATATCTGGTTTAAAATCCTTTATTACATTTTCGAGCCCTTGAAGTGATTTTGTAGTGATATCTGATAATGTTTGTCCTGATTTAAATATATTAAGATCATAGTCTGGCGATATTTTAAATACATCTAGTACTTGGTCTAACATTTCCCTATGTTGAGCAGTAACACATAACTTATGTTCTATATTTTCATTTTCATTAAGCCTTTTTACAACAGGTGCCATTTTTATAGCTTCGGGCCTAGTCCCAAATACTGTTAACACTTTTATCTTTCTCATTGATTACTCCCCTTTATCTTATTTACTTCTATGATTCTTCCTACTATTCACTATTCCAAATCTAGTCATAGAAATAATTGCTAATACAGCTAAGAATGATATTATTAATATACCACTTCCTGGATTAACTTTAGCTATAACTATAGCTGATGCTCCAAGTATAACACTTATAATATATAATACCAGTACAGTTTGTCTTTGACTTAATCCTTTATCTAATAATCTATGATGTAAATGTCCTCTATCTGCTTCCATAATAGGTTTTTTATCTATAAGTCTTCTTAATATTGCGAATGTAGTATCAAATATAGGTAGTCCCAATGCAAGTATAGGAGTTACTATAGCTATAGTAGCAACACTCTTCATAGCTCCTTCAATAGCTATAACAGAAAGCATATACCCTAAAAATAGCGCTCCTGTATCACCCATAAATATTTTGGCAGGATTAAAATTAAAAGGTAAAAATCCAAATGCAGCTCCTGCTATTATTGCTGACATTATAATAATACTAGCTTCTCCAGTTACACTTCCATAAGTTATAAATAAAAAAGATAATGCTGCAATAGCACTAACTCCTGCTGAGAGTCCATCTAGTCCATCTATTAAATTTAATGTATTAGTTATACCTACAACCCAAAATATAGTTATAGGAATAGCAAATGATCCTAAATGTAAAAGACCATGCTGTTTGTCGAAAGGATTTGTAATCGCTTCTATTTTTACATCTCCCAGTATAAGTACAGCTGCTGCTACCACTTGTAAAACAAGCTTTAGCTTTGCAGACATAGGCTTTATATCATCTACAATACCAGTAATTGCTATTATACTTCCTCCGATAAGTATAGAAATAACCGATCTATCAAGATTTAGTAGAGCTATCATTGAAATGATAGTAGCCAGATATATGGCTATTCCACCAAGTCTTGGAATAGGAACCTTATGAACCCTTCTTTCATCTTTGGGAACATCTATCGCTCCTACTTTATAAGCAATTTTCTTAGCTAATGGAGTAAATGAAAAAGATAGAATAAGTGGTAAGAAAAAAGCTATATAGTATTTTGACATATTAACACTCCCTCTTTGTTAGTTTGGGCAAACAAACTATATCATAAGTTTTTCACACGTTTTCTGTTACAATTTCTCTCCAAAAGATTTTACTTCATATACTAGTTTTAGTCAATTAGTGTAAATTTATTAACTTCTTTTACATTTGTCTTTTTTACTGTCGTTTCAACCTTTAGTTAAAACTTTATGACAAATTATATAAGTTTATTTTTTCCAGTTAAATTTCACCAATTGTATTCCAGCTTCTTCTAAAAATTCTTTTGCCATTTCATCTGGATAGTCTTCTTCATATATTACTTTAGTAATTCCAGCATTTATTATCATCTTTGTACAAACTATACATGGTTGAGTAGTAACATATATAGTTGATCCATCTATATTTACACCACACTTTGCTGCATGAACTATTGCATTTTGCTCTGCATGAAGTCCTCTACATAATTCATGCCTCTGACCTGAAGGAACTTTTAGCTTGTCCCTTAAACATCCAGTCTCTGAACTATGTCTTATTCCTGTAGGAGCTCCATTATATCCTGTAGAAAGTATTCTATTTTCTTTTACAATGACAGCTCCTACCTGTCTTCTTAAACAGGTTGATCTTTTTTTTACAACATGAACTATTTCCATAAAGTATTCATCCCAAGTTGGTCTCATATTTTCCTCCCAGTAAAAAATATATAAATGTTAAAAAACTTTCCATTTATCTAATTTTATCTTAATTTAGCATCTTTTTAAATATTTTTTGTAAAGATGTTAACAAAAAGTAGATAGTAAAGTTAAAACCTTTTATTATTAAATCTTATCATAAATATAGTGTCTTACTATTTATAAATTAACTATTTTATTAACATCTTTTTAATAATTAGTATTTATATCGGGATATTAGCTAATATAAATATACTACTAGTCCTAAGACTAAAGACTTCTCATTGTAAAAAATTTCATAGTCCAATATACTTATTTTTTGATAATTTATTGTTCTATAAAGTTACATTTAAAAATTAGCCTTCTATATCTCCATTACAATATTTCACATTTTTACTTAGTATATTTTTTCTATTAATTTAATTTTTGTCCATGTTTATCTATATAATAAAATAACACAAAAAGATTAATAAGAATATTACATCAATGTGTAATATTCTTATTAATCTTTTTCATGCTAACCTTTTATACTTTAACAGTATTTAATTTACTAAATAATATGAGTTATTTATTTTGTTCCAAATAATCTATCCCCTGCATCTCCTAGTCCAGGAAGTATATATCCGTGATCATTAAGTTTTTCATCAAGTCCTCCTAGATATATGTCTACATCTGGATGTTCATCATGAACTACCTTTACTCCTTCTGGTGCAGCTATTAAGCACATTAGCTTTATATTAGTAGCTCCTCTTTCCTTTAGGAATGTTATTGCTGCTTTGGCTGAACCACCTGTAGCTAACATTGGGTCAAGAACTATAAGATCTCTTTCTTGTAAGTCTGTTGGAAGTTTACAATAGTATTCCACAGGTTGTAATGTTTCAGGGTCTCTATAAAGTCCTATATGTCCTACTTTAACAGTTGGAAGGAGGTTTAGCATACCTTCTACCATTCCTAATCCGGCTCTTAGTATAGGTACTATTCCTAGCTTTTTACCTGATATAACTTCAGATTTTGCTCTCGTAAGTGGAGTCTCTATTTCAATTTCTTCAAGTGGTAACTCTCTTGTTACTTCATAAGCCATAAGCATAGCCACTTCTTTTACAAGCTCTCTAAACTCTTTCGCTCCTGTGTTTATATCTCTAACGTAAGTTAACTTATGTTTTATTAGGGGATGATCCATAACTATAACTTTTCCCATACTTTTTAATCTCCTCTCATATTATCTTCTTTAGTCTATCTCAATTTTTTATTATAACATATATGTTTTTTCTATGTCTCCAATTTTATTTACTCTTCTTTCATGTCTTTCACCTTGAAATTCTGCATTAATCCAAGCATTTACTATTTCTAGTGCCAAATCTATACCTACAACCCTTGCACCTAATGATAACATATTAGCATTATTGTGTTCTCTTGACATCTTTGCTGAATAAGTGTCTCCACATAATGCACATCTTATTCCTCTAACTTTATTTGCAGCTATAGAAATACCTATTCCTGTTCCGCAACATACTATACCTCTATCACAATCTCCTTTTACAACTGCTTCCGCTACCTTTTTCCCAAAATCAGGATAATCAACTGATTCAGTAGAATTCGTTCCAAAATCTACATATTCTATTCCTTTTTCTTCTAAGAAACTTTTAATTTTTTCTTTTAGATCATATCCTCCATGATCACTACCTAGACCTATTTTCATAGTTAAACCTCCATTTATATATCCAGTTTTTCTAGCACTTTTTGAAGTGCATTTTTTATTTCATTTAAGCTTTCTTTATATACATTAACAGATTGTCCATAAGGATCAGCTATATCTCCACTCTCTCCAATATATTCCTTAAGTGTAAATATTTTTTTATCTGAGCTAGGATCAACCTGTAATATAGCTTGTTTATGACCTCTTGTCATTGCAAATATATAATCTACATCATTTATCATTTCACTAGTAAGTTGCTTTGATCTATGTTTAGATATATCTATATTTTCATCTCTCATAACTATTATGGCTTGTTCTGATGCTGGCTGATTTGGAAGTGCAAAAATTCCAGCTGATAAAACTTCTATATTATTTTCTTTTTTAGCTTTTTTCAACATATCTTTAAAAAGTCCTTCAGCCATACTACTACGGCAGGTATTTCCTGTACATACAAAAAGTATTTTTTTCAATTGTACACCTCCTAGTCTAAGTAAATTATATCTCCTCCAGCTGCCTTTTTCATTCTATTCATTATAGCTTTTCCTATGCCTTTTTCCTCAAAACCTTCTGAAAGTATTATATCTACTTCTAGCTTGTCAAATTTTCTTAGCATATCAAATAAATTTGAAGCTATAGATTCTAGATTTTCTCTATCTCCTAATACTAACGTATTATCTAGATCATATTTTTCTTTGGTCTGAGATGTTGCAAGTATTCCAACCTTCATGCCTTCTAATGTGTAATAATCTTTTAGCTCATTTATTTTTTTTGACATATCTTCAATTGTTCCATAAACTATTTTCATATTTGCTTTTGGAGAATAGTGTTTATATTTTTGTCCTGGAGACTTTGGTACTAGGTCTTTATCCTTACTTTCTAAGGCAGGATCATATTCTACTTTTGGGAAAACAGTAAGCAAATTTTCAAGCGTTACTCCACCAGGTCTTAATATAGTAGGAATATCCGTTGATATATCAAGTACAGTAGACTCTACACCAACTCCTGTAGTTCCTCCATCTATAATTATATCAATTTTCCCTAATAAATCTTCTATAACATGAGATGCATTTGTAGGACTTGGTTTTCCTGAGAGATTAGCACTAGGTGCAGCTATAGGAACTTTTGATTCATTTATAAGCTTTATAGCTATTTCATTTTTGGGCATTCTTATAGCTACTGACTGTAATCCTCCTGTAGTTTTAAGAGGTACTTTTTCATTTTTGTTGAATAAAAGGGTCAATGGGCCGGGCCAAAATTTTTCCATTAACATTAATGCTTTTTCTGGTACTTCTTCTACTAGTTCATATATTTGACTTATATCTCCTATATGAACTATTAAAGGATTATCTTGAGGTCTTCCTTTAGCTTCAAATATTTTACCTACAGCATCTTCATCTAATGCATTAGCTCCTAATCCATATACTGTTTCTGTAGGGAAGGCTACTAATCCTCCATTTTTTATAACCTCTCCAGCTTCCTTTATCGCCTTTTCTTCAATATGTCCATTATTTAATTCTATTATCTTTGTAACTTTGTTATTCATCATAGTCCCTTCTTTACCATAAAGTTATATATGTATTTTGCTATATATCTCATGAGTTTAAACTAATTAGGTTCAAAATATATAAAATATTCATAAAAATATATTCTTAGACTATAGTCAATAGTCTAGATATATATTATATTAATATATTTTCTCGGTCAAGGATTGGATTATAATGAATTTTTCAATACATTTTAGAATATCTATGTTATAGGACGAAATGACTAAAAAGAGGTGTTTATATGGAAAGTATTATTTTTACTACCGTAATAGGTTCTCTAGTTGGAATTGTAGGAACGGGTTTAGGTGGATATTTGGCTATAAAGCTTGTTAGACCAAACAATAGATTTTTAGGAATGCTATTAGGAATGACTAGCGGGTTAATGTTAGCAGTAGTTGCTTTTGATCTGTTGCCTGAGGCTCTAAGCATAGGAGGACTATGGATTGAAATATTAGGTGTATTATTAGGTGTTGCAATGATGTTTATAGTAGAAAGTAAAGTATTATCTTGTAATGCTAATAGTTTTAAAAGTACTAATAAAGGAAATTTTCTTAAGACTGGTGCTCTTATAGGGGTAGGAATAGCTTTACATAACTTTCCTGAAGGATTGGCTATTGGTTCTGGATTTATGCTAACTCCTCAACTTGGAATGACAATGGCTCTTATAATTGCATTGCATGACCTGCCTGAAGGTATTGCTATGGCACTTCCATTAAAAATGAGCGGTATGTCAAATTTCAAAATATTCTTTTTGACACTACTTACTGGTATACCCACAGGATTTGGGGCTATGATAGGTGGTCTTTTAGGAAGCATATCTGACGTATTTATAGCACTCTGTCTTGCTATTGCAGGTGGAGCTATGCTTTATATTACATGTGGTGAGCTTATACCTAATGCTAAAGCTCTTCACAAAGGAAGAGCTTCTACTATAGGTATCGGTATAGGTTTTGCTTTAGGCATATTTATCAGTAATTCAATCTAAATGATTTTTAATTTTGTTAATTTTATTCTTCAACTTGTTTCAGTTTTTCTGCTTGATCAGTAGTTATAAGTGCATCAAGCATTTCATTTATATCTCCGTCTAAGAAAGCTTCTAATTTATAAACTGTCATATTTATTCTATGATCTGTTATTCTTCCTTGTGGGAAGTTATATGTTCTTATTTTAGCACTTCTATCTCCTGTTCCTACTTGACTCTTTCTCGCCTCAGCTATTTCTGCATTTTGAGCTTCTATCATTTGGTCATAGATTCTAGCTTTAAGAATTTTAAATGCTTTTTCTTTGTTTTTTAACTGAGACTTTTCATCTTGACAAGCTACAACTATTCCTGTAGGAATATGTGTTAGTCTAACTGCCGAGTCAGTTGTATTAACACTTTGCCCACCATTACCTGATGAACGATATACGTCAACTCTCACTTCATTTGGCTTGATATCAATATCTATATCATCTACTTCTGGAAGAACTGCTACTGTAGCTGTAGATGTATGAATTCTACCACTTGATTCTGTAGCTGGAACTCTTTGAACTCTATGAACTCCACTTTCATATTTAAGTCTACTATATGCGCCTTTACCTTTTATTAAAAATACAACCTCTTTAACTCCACCAACACCTTGATCACTAGAACTCATAAGTTCAACTTTCCATCTTTGTCTCTCTGCATATCTTGTATACATTCTAAATAAGTCCCCTGCAAATATACCAGCTTCATCTCCACCGGCACCTGCACGTATTTCTACTATAACGTTTCTCTCATCATTAGGATCTTTAGGTATTAAAAGTATTTTTAGTTCTTCTATTAATTTTTCACATTTCTCTGTTGTCTCATCAATCTCAAGTTTTACCATACTTTTAAATTCTTCATCTAACTTTTCTTTCAACATTTCTTTAGCTTCTTCTAATTGTTCGTTAGTCTTCTTGTACTCTCTATATTTCATAACTACAGGTTCTAAATCCGAATGTTCTTTAACATATTTTTGCCATTCTGTTATATTTCCAATAACATCTGGGTCACTTATTTTTTCACTTAATTCTACGTATCTTTTATCTATAAATTCTAATTTATCTAACATACAATCACCTCGCATATACCATAATACAAATTTATATTATAACATTATTTACATTTTCTTGATAGATATATTTTTAGCTAATACATAATAACTCCTAGTATTCCTGCTAATAATAATGCTAATATCATATTAAATCTCTTAAAGCTTATTAAACAAAATATTAAAATAGCTATTCCAATACTTTTTATGTCTATAATCGTTTCTTTACCTATATCAATAGCAGCAGACGCTATGAGTCCTAAAACAACTGGTCTTAGTCCTTTAAACATATTTTGAACTGTTTTGGATTCTTGAAATTTTTCAAAGAAAAACGAAATTAAAAGAACTACAATAAAGGATGGAAGTATAACTGCTGTAGTTGCTACTATAGATCCTAATATTCCTGATAATTTGTGTCCTACAAATGTAGCTACATTTATAGATACTGGCCCAGGAGTAATTTGTGCTATAGCAAGCATATCTAAAAAGTCACTATGAGTTAACCATTTATTAGCTTCTATAACTTCTTGTTGTATGAAAGGGAGCATAGCATATCCTCCTCCAAAGCTAAATGCACCCACTTTGAAAAAAGATATAAATAATTTTAAAAGCATTATTCCTCCCCCTTTACCTTAGTCCTATAATACACTATAGAACTTATTGCACCTAATATTAAGACTATTATAGGATTTATATTAAATACAACTAGTGCTATAAATCCTGCAACTCCTAATATTTTCCCTTCCCTTCCTAGTTTTAATGATTTTCCCAAAGTATAAACAGAAGCAGCTATCATTGCAAATACAGCTGGTCTTATTCCTAAAAATACTTTATTTATAATTTCCAATTTTCTATATTTAAATAAAAATATTGAAACTGCTAAAATAGAAATTAAGGAAGGTAAAGATGTTCCTAACGTACAAACTATAGCACCTATTATACCGTTTACTCTATATCCTATAAATATAGAACAGTTAATGGATACTGCTCCAGGTGAGGACTGAGATATTGCAAGAGCATCTAGAAATTCTTCATTAGTAAGCCACTTATTCTCTTCAACAACCTCTTTCTGAATAAGTGGAAGCATAGCATAACCTCCTCCAATAGTAAAAATTCCTATCTTGAAAAAGGTTATAAACATTCTAAAAAGTTTCATTTGTTTGCCTCCCTTAAGCCAGACTACTTCTTATATCCTATAACTACCCTATCATGTCCAGCAAGGTCTTTTACAATTTCAGTACATTTAAAAATATCTTTTTCACTTAAAAGTTTTTCTACTTCTTTTCCTTGATCATGACCTATTTCATATGCAAGTATTCCATCATTTGACAAGTAATCTAAACTATCATCAGTTATTTTTCTATAAAAATATAGCCCATCTTCTCCACCATCAAGTGCCAATCTAGGCTCAAACTCAGAAACTTCTTTTTGAAGTCCAGATATTTCCCTTGATGGTATATATGGAGGATTTGAAACTATAATATCTATTTTATTATATAATCCTAAGTCTTTTAAAGGAAAAAATAGATCTCCTTTTAAAAATTTAATCTTGTCAGTAAGTCCCAGTCTCTCTGCATTTATACTAGCAACTTTTATAGGTATATCACTTATATCCACAGAATAAACAAATGCATTTTTAATATAATGAACTAAACTAAGTGATATAGCGCCACTTCCTGTGCCTATATCTATAATATTAATAACCTCTTTTTCTTTAAAATATCCCTCATTCACAATTTCTATAACTTTCTCTATTAAAATTTCCGTATCTGGTCTTGGAATAAGAACTCCTTCTTCAACATAGAAATCTAACCCCATAAATTCTTGTTTACCTAATATATATTGTAATGGATATCTTTCTTTTCTTTTTTCTATAAGATTTAGAAACTTATCCACATATTCTACATCTATTTTATCATTTTTATGTGTATAAATATATAATTTATCAACATTTAGAACATGGCATAATAAAAGTTGCGCATCAAGAAGGGGATTAAAATAATCCCCTTCACCTAATATATCTATACCCTTTTGAAGTAATGTATTTATTGTAAATTCTCCTACCAACGATCTTCCTCCTTGTCTGCTACTATTACTCCCTTTAAGGCCTCTATTGCTACTTCTATCTGAGAGTCATCAGGTTCTTTTGTAGTTGCCATTTTTTGAAGCATAAGACCTGGATAAGAAACTATATATGCAAATTTACCATTACTTCTTCCTATAATCTTATTTATTTCATATGATATTCCAGCTATAACAGGCAATAGTATTATTCTTAAAATAAATCTTTGTAGTGGATTCGGCCATCCAAAGAATGAAAATACTAATATACTTATAATCATAACCATGAATAAGAAACTTGTTCCGCATCTTGGGTGAAGTATAGGATGTTTTTTTACATTTTCTACCGTAAGTTCTTCTTCGTATTCATAACAGTGTATAGTCTTGTGTTCAGCCCCGTGATATTGAAACACTCTTTGTATATCTTCAAGCTTTGATACTCCCAATAGATATATTAGAAATATAGTTACTCTAATGACCCCTTCTATAAGATTAAGATAAATAGAATTATTAACTTTGCTTTTTATAAAGTTAGTTAAGAAGGTAGGTGCTAACATAAATAACCCTATAGAAATAGCTATAGATACAAGTACTGTAATATATATAGCAATATCCTCTGCTTTATCTTTAAATATTTTTTGTATAAATTTTTCAAATCTACCAGGTTCCTTATTCTTCTCTTCCTCTGTTTCGTAGAACTCTGCTGAATACATAAGTGCTTTAGTTCCTACAACCATAGATTCTATAAGTGCTACTACACCTCTTACAAAAGGTAGTTTAAAAAATTTATTTCTTGTAGTCATATTATCAATAGGGTCAACTTTTAGTTCTATTTCTCCATCTGGCTTTCTAACTGCAATAGATATATCTCTGGGTCCTCTCATCATTACTCCCTCTATAAGAGCTTGTCCACCTATTTTAGTCATATGTTTAGGTTTTCTTTCAATATCCTTTATGTTTGGCAAACGCATCTCCTCCAAATACCATTTAGAATAAAAATAAAGACTAGAAGCAACTTAGCATCTAGCCTATTTCTCTAGTTTAAATAAAAACTACTTAATTCCATACTTTTTGTTAAATTTGTCAACACGTCCACCTGCATCAACGAATTTTTGACGTCCTGTAAAGAATGGATGACATTCTGAACAGATTTCTACTCTTAACTCTTCTTTAACTGAACCAGTTTCAAATGTATTTCCACATGCACAACGTACTGTAGATTTTTTATAATCTGGATGTATCTCTTTTTTCATCGATTTCACCTCTTTCTCAAGTACTCTCTTTATATTAAAATATTCGTCTAGTTTTCAACTAATATAGTATATCATATGCTTAAATTTTTTTCAAGAATTTAATATTTATCCCATCACTAACAATTCCAACATTTCAGCTTGTATAAATTGGAAGTTAAGATTAATATAGGAAACATATGAATTAGCTGTTACTTTATAAACTTACACTAGTTATTAGATTTTTTACTTACTACTTGTAGAAATTCTTGATTGCTAGATGTATTAACAAGTTTATCTATGAAATTTTCAGTTACTTCTGAAACTTGTGAATTACTTAAAGCTCTTCTTATGAACCAAGTTACCTCAAGTTCTTCTTTAGTAAGTAGTAAATCTTCTTTTCTAGTACCTGACTTATGAATATCTATAGCAGGGAAAATTCTCTTCTCAGATAACTTTCTGTCTAAGTGTATCTCCATATTTCCCGTTCCTTTAAATTCTTCAAATATTACATCATCCATTCTACTACCTGTCTCTACAAGTGCTGTAGCTAATATAGTAAGACTTCCTCCACCCTCTATATTTCTTGCAGCTCCAAAGAATCTCTTTGGTTTGTGAAGAGCTCCTGGATCAAGTCCTCCTGACAATGTTCTACCAGTTGGTGGTATAGTAAGATTGTATGCCCTTGCAAGTCTTGTTATACTATCTAGCAGTACAACAACATCTTTTCCATGTTCTACTAGTCTTTTTGCCCTTTCTAAAACTATCTCTGCTACTTTAGCGTGATGTTTTGGTAACTCATCAAAAGTTGAGTATACAACATCTCCTTTTACTGATCGCTGCATATCTGTAACTTCCTCTGGTCTTTCATCTATTAAAAGAATTATTATTTCTATATCAGGATGATTCTCAGCTATACTATTTGCAATACTCTTAAGTAGAGTTGTTTTACCAGCTTTAGGAGGTGCTACTATCATACCCCTTTGTCCCTTACCTATAGGAGCTATTAGATCTATAACTCTTGTAGATAGCTCATGTTTCTTCGTTTCCAAAGTTATTTTTTCTTCTGGATATATTGGAGTAAGAGAGTCAAAATCAGGTCTTCTTACAGCAGTTTCAGGATCTTCTCCATTAACTTTCTTCACATATAACAAAGCTTTATATTTTTCACCTGATTTCGGTGGTCTAGTTATACCATATATCTTATCTCCTGTTCTCAAGTTAAATCTTCTAACTTGTGATGGTGAAACATAAATATCTTCACTTCCAGACAGATAATTTTCACAACGTAGGAAACCGTATCCATCTACGATCTCTAGAATACCTTCTGCAACATTGACATCTTCTGTGATCTTATCTGATAAATTATAAACTTGATCATCTATTTTCATAGATTGTTGTCTATCTCTATTTTCTGCCTTATCATTTACTTTCGATGTATTAATTTTTTCGTTATTTTTACTAGCTACTTCATTATTTCTATATTTTTGAATAAATTCTGACCTCATTTCTTTTACTGGGCCATTTTTTATTTTGATATCATTTTTATTTTCAGTGTTTTCAGCTTGTTTATTTTCTAATATCAAATCAATAAGCTCGTTTTTCTTGTATTTTGTACAACTTTTTATCCCCATATCTTTTGCAATAGTTCTCAACTCTTCTAGTTTTTTACTTTGAAGTTCACTTTGGTCCAAATCTCCACCTCCAAAAAACACCTTTTATTTATTTTTATTTAGGGATAATCTCTAAGGGAAATAGATTCGATGGGCTTAACTATACAAATAGTATCATTTTGTATAAATATAGTCAATAGGATATATTCTATCATTTATAGACAAGATTATAGACATTTTTTGATTATATATAAAAGCCATTCCACTATTTAAATATATTATAATACCAAGAAAATTAATTTTCTTGGTATTATAATAAAAAAGTTACTACGAATTAATATGCATACTCCGGTTTTTCGTCTAACTTATGGATAGCTTCTACAAATCTTACTGTTCCTGTTTCAGCTCTAGTTACCATAGAATAAGTTTTTGCCATATTATTCTCGTAATATACTACTCCTTTTAAAAGGTCCCCATCAGAAATTCCTGTAGCTGCAAAGTATATTTCGTTTCCTTTAACTAAGTCTTCCATACTTAACACACAATTAGTATCTTCTATACCCATTTTTGTACATCTTGCTTTTTCTTCTTCATTATAAGGTACTAATCTTCCTTGGAATTCTCCGCCCATACACTTAAGTGCTGCTGCTGCTATAACTCCTTCAGGTGCTCCACCAATTCCCATAAGTACGTCTACACCTGAATGATCAAAACAAGTAGCTATTGCTGCTGCAACGTCTCCATCACTAAATAGCTTTATTCTTGCTCCTACATTTCTAACTTGTGTTATAAGCTCTTCATGTCTTTCTCTATCTAAAATATTTACAGTTAACTCTGATATATCCTTGTTAAGTGCCTTTGCAACGGCTTTAAGATTGTCCTCTACTGAAGCTTCTATATTTATAACACCTTTTGCTTTTGGTCCTACTGCTATTTTATCCATATACATATCTGGAGCATGTAATAGACATCCTCTAGGAGCTATTGCAACTACTGCTATAGCATTTGACAGTCCTTTCGCCACTGCAGTAGTTCCATCTACAGGGTCTACCGCTATATCAACTTTCGGACTTGATTCATTTCCTTGTCCTATTTGTTCCCCTATATAAAGCATAGGAGCTTCGTCCATTTCACCTTCTCCTATTACTACTACTCCGTCAATGTTTAATGTATCAAACATTTTTCTCATTCCGTCCACTGCAGCTTGATCTGCTGCATTCTTATCACCTCTACCTAGGAACTTTGCTGATGATAAGGCAGCTGCTTCTGTTACTCTAACTATATTCAACGCAAGATTTCTATCCATCTTTTGACCTCCCACATATATCTATATATGATAGTATATATTATTTTAAGATAAAATGTCAAAATTATAACGAAAAAATAAGTAGTATAAACTATCCTAAATTATATAAATATTATACATAATAGAAAATCATAAGAACAGATACAAAATTTATAATTTTTTGATAAAAAATCATAATAAGTTTTTTATATTTTATCAAAAACTAAATGAGCAGTATAGAATACTGCTCATTTATCATATCTCAAAACATTTATAATGGTTAAAGATAATAATATATAATTAAATATTCTATTCCACTTCATTCAAGTAAGGAATTGAAGGTTGAGCTCCTTCTCTAGTTACTACTATAGAAGATACTTTATTTGCAAATGGTATTGCTTCTTTTAGTAAGTCATGTGTTAAGCTATCTTCTTTTCTAAGCTTAGTTGATAATGCTCCTATAAATGAATCTCCTGCAGCAGTTGTGTCAATTGCATCAACTTTAAGCGCAGGTATAATTTCACAGCCATCATTAGAAACAAGTACAGCGCCCTTTTCTCCTAATGTGATTATAACGTGTTTTACACCTTTTTCTAATAACTTAATACCAGCTAGTTTGGCACTTTCTACTGAATCTATATTTACTCCTGTTATGGAGAATGCCTCAGTTTCATTAGGAACAATTATATCAGTAAGTTTCATAAGTTCGTCTGATATCTCTTTTGCTGGTGCAGGATTTAAAAGTGTAATAACTCCATTTTCTTTAGCTATTTTAAATCCTTCTATAATAGCATCCATTGGCACTTCAAATTGAGAAATGATTACATCAGATTCTTCTATTACACTCTTATACTTTCTTACTTCATCAATATTTAATTCCATATTTGAACCAGATATTACTATTATTGAGTTATTACCTTTGCTATCTACACTTATAACTGCAGTTCCTGTAGGATTTACTTCATCTTTGAAAACATAACTATAATCTATATGATCTTTTTTTAAGTTTTCTAAAAGTATTGTTCCATGCTCATCATCGCCTACTTTACCAATCATACTTACTTTTGCACCTAATCTTGCACTTGCCACAGCTTGATTTGCACCTTTTCCTCCAGGAATCTTATTAAAATTTGTTGCAAGAACAGTTTCCCCTACTACTGGTATGTTTTTCACTGCAACTACTAGATCCATATTCAAACTTCCTAAAATTGTTACTTTATTCATTTCTTCCACCTGACCCTTTATCTATGTGTTTCTCTTCAATATAATTGATAAAGTCGTTTATATCAAGTATTTTTTCATTTATTCCTAAGTTTTTGCTTAATTGACTTATATAAGGTTGTTTAAGTCCGGCTTCTTCTAATATATCGTGTTTCCAAAATATATTTCTCTTATCATCATCATCTATAACATTTTTATGAGCCATGACTATTACTCTATCAAAGTTTCTTACAACAAACTCCATGTCATGCGTTATAGTTATAACTGTTTTACCTTTTTCTTTAAGACTTTTTATTAACCTTGCTAACATCTCCATACCTACCATATCTTGCCCTGCTGTAGGCTCATCTAATATTATTACATCTGTATTCATAGCTATTACAGAAGCTATTGTAACAAATTTTCTCATAGAAAAAGGTAAATTGTATGGATTATCTTTTAAAAAGTCTTGTATTTCAGTAACCTCTATTGCATAATCTACATTTTTTTTGATTTCTTCTTCAGATAACTTAAGATTTCTAGGCCCAAATTCTATTTCACTATATACATCATTGTGAAATATCTGATCATCAGGATTTTGGAAGACATATCCTACTTTCTTTGACATCTGAGCAGTTGTATAATCTTTAGTATTCCATCCATCTATTATTACGTCTCCCTTTGTAGGCTTAGTAAGTCCATTCATGAGCTTTACTGTTGTTGTTTTTCCTGCTCCATTTTGCCCTATTATAGCTACACTTTCACCTTTTCCAATTTCCATTGATACATTTTCCACTGCTACATATCCATTTGGATAAGCAAACACTATATCTTTCAATATTACATAGCTCATGATCTCTTATCCTCCTTTATGCCCAAAAGTTTCTTAAGTTGTGCCTCTGTCTGACTTTCTGTAATAGGAATATCTTTTATTTCTATTCCTCTTTTTCTCATTTCAAGTCCTAAAAGAGCATACTGAGGTAAAGTTGTTCCAAGTTCCATAACTTCTTCATTTGATAATATCTCTTTTGTACTTCCATCTAATACTATTTTACCTTCATCCATTAAAATAACATGATCTGCATATTCAGCTATTAATTCTATCTTATGTTCTACTAAAATTATTGTTTTGCCTTCATTTTTCATAAGTTTTATTATTTCAAATACTTCTTCTGTTCCTTGAGGATCTAATTGAGAAGTAGGTTCATCTATTACAAGGATATCTGGTTCCATCACAATTATAGAAGCTAGTGCCACTCTTTGACGTTGACCACCTGAAAGCTCTGTTGGGTTTTTATCTCTAAGGTGTCCTATATTTATTAATTCTATTACTTTTTCTACTCTAGTTCTTATTTCATCAGGATGTACTCCTAAATTTTCAAGTCCATATGCTATTTCATCAAATACAGTTTCTTTTACTCCACTTACTTGAGTAAAGGGATTTTGAAACACAAATCCTACTTTCATAGCTAGTTCTCCAATGGAATATTCACTTATATTTTTTCCATCAATAAATACTTCTCCCTTTAAATCACCTTTATGAAAGTGAGGTACAAACCCCCTTATAACATTACATAGAGTTGTTTTTCCTCCACCATTACGACCAATTATGGCACAAAACTCGCCTTTTTTTACTTTAAGGTTAACATCTTTAAGAGCATCTTTATCAGCAATAGGGTATCTGTACGTTAAATCCTTTATTTCTATAATATCCATTGTATCATTCTCCCAACTATCAGAATTATTAATACTAATAAAATTACTCTTCTTAAAATCCTATCAACTTTGCTGTCCTTTGGCTCATAAAGTCTTGTCTTTTCAACAGGTGCTGAGAATGCTCTAGACTCTAATGTAATAGCTCTCTCTTCTGTACCAGCTATAGCTGAAAGTACTAGTGGTCCTAAAGTAGGTATAAATGCCTTAGCTCTTGTTAACACTCCACCCTCTATTTCTACTCCACGTGTTTTTTGTGCATTCATAATAACTTCTGATCTTTTTTTCATTTCTGGAATTATTTGTAACGTTGAAAGAACTACATAAGCAGCTGTTGGTGGAAGTCCCATTTTTTCTAGTGATATAACAAAATCTTTAATATCAGTTATTCTGAAGAATAACATTAAACTTCCAGCAAACGCTACTATTTTTGATGTTAAACTTAATCCATACATTATTCCTTCTTTTTTTATAGATAAAAACTTCCATTGCCAAATAACATCTGTTCCTGGGTAGAAGAATGCTTGCATAGCAAAGATTACAATTACAAGTATTAACATTGTTTTAAATATAAGCTTTATATATTCATTTAGTTTGCCTGCCATTCCAGCTATTATACAATATATAATAATAGTACTGTAGGCGTATACATAACCTGGTATTAAAAATACTGAAACTATCATTAATAGGGTAAATAATAGCTTAGTTGTAGGATATAAACCAAGTATAAAGTTCTGTTCTTTATCCAACACTCGTCACCTCCAGCTTTCAGTTTGCTTAAATATAATTATTTTTTAATATATATTTCACCATAGCTAAGTTTTGATAAATATCTTGAAGACATGCTCTTAACTATACCATAAGCAATAATAGCTGAAATTATCTTATCTACTGAATCTCCTACAATTGTTGATGTAATTACTGCTTTCCAAATATTTTGACCTGCTGCAAGAAGAGTAGCTGTTATAGCTGATGTTGTATGACCTGTTCCTCCTCCAAAAGCTAAAACTGTAATTGGAGCTGCTATAACTGTAGTAACTACTGTTAAAATAATTCCTGATACTATAGATTTCCATAACTTTAAGAACATTCCTTTTTTTGATAAATACCCTGTTGTAATACCTATAGCTATTGATACAAAAGTAAATGGTAAATAAACTGGATTAAATATAGCATTAATTAAATTCGTTAAAAGTCCTGCTACAGCTCCTACCCACGGTCCACATATCATTGCAACCATTATAGTTCCTATAGTGTCAAGATATATTGGTAATCTAAGAAGTTGTGTAATTTGAAATCCAACTATATTTATTGCAATTGCAACTGGAATAAGTAATACTGCCATCATACTAAAATCTTTAGCAATTCCTTTTTTAATTTTCATCATAATACCTCCAATTTTTTTTAAATTATTCATTATATTTTTTTACTGCATTAAACAACATATCTATAAATCTCTTTCTGTCTAAATCAAATACTACTTCAGTATTTTTCACTCTATCTGTAACTCCATTATAATCAACTACTGTCGAGCCTTTTGTATATTCTCCACTTGTCTCTACTACTACATTACATTTCTTTGTAATAAATAATGTAGGATCGATCTCATAAGCTACAGCACATACGTCATGTAAGTGTGGCCCTTCTTCTTTTGTTCCATCTGATAAGAAATGAGGAGTGGTTGTACTACTATAGAAATCTAATATATCAGCTACCATAACTCCAACTTTATTTCCTATGTTTCTCATATCATTAATTTCTTTTTTAAACATTTGTGCTTTTGATGTTACATCTAGCCCACACATTACTATAGGTATTCCTGAGTTAAATACAATATTTGCTGCTTCAGGATCTACATAAATATTAAATTCTGCTGCTGGTGTTTTGTTTCCACCAAAACAAGCTCCACCCATTAATGTTATTCTCTCAATTTTATCTTTTATTTCAGGGTGAGATACTAGTAATATTCCTATATTTGTCAAAGGACCTGTTGCTATTATAGTTACTTTTTCGTCTGATTTATTTAAAATATCTACTATTGCTTCTATCGCTGAACGATTACTCTTCTTTAGAGTAGCTTCAGGTAACTCAGTACCTCCAAGTCCACTTTCACCATGTATGTCACCTGCTATTACTAGATCTTTAAGAATAGGTTTTCCAGCTCCTTGTGCTACCTCTAAATCTTTTCCTATGAAGCTCAATACTTTTAATGCATTATTTAAAGTTTTCTCTGGAGTTTGATTCCCAGCACTAGTTGTTATACACTTAACGTCTAAGCTTTCTTCTGAGAGTGCTAATACTAATGCAATTGCATCATCTAGCCCAGGATCACAATCAATAATTACTGGCTTCTTATTCATCTTTTACCTCCTCATATACTTTTGTAACATCTTTTGTACTTTCTCTTATAATTAGTTCTGTTTTAAATTTGATTATTTTTTTCTTAATTTTTTTACCTTTAATGCGAGTTATAAGCATTTTTGCAGATTCTGCTCCCATATCATATATAGGTTGTTTTACAGTTGTAAGCTCTGGCTCTAATATTTGTGATATTTGTACATCGTCAAATCCTATTACAGATATATCATCAGGAATTTTAAGTCCAAGTAATTTTGCTGCTTTATATACTCCATAAGCCATCATATCATTGAATGCAAATATTGCTGTTACATTTTGTTTTTCTAAAAGCTCAGTAGCGGCATCTGCTCCTCCTGTAATCTTATAGTTACTTTCAATTACCAAATCTTCATTAAAGTCAATACCTGCTTCCTTTAGAGCTTTTTTATATCCATTAAAACGTTCTTCAGACTCTTTTGTATTTAATGGTCCTGTTATACATCCGATTTTTTTATGACCTAGACTTATTAAGTAATTTGTAGCATCATAACCGCCTTTGAAGTTTTCTATAAATACTCCAAAGGTATTCTCATAATCTATTCTTCTATCCATTAATATTACTGGTACTCCACTTTTTATAAGTTCTAAAATATGTTCATGGCTGTGTGTAGATGCACCTGTAAATATTATTCCATCTACACGTTTTTCATTTAATAAAGAAATATATTTTTTTTCTTTATCAGGATCGTCGTCAGTGTTACATAAAATAACACTATATCCTTCTTTACTAGCTATATCTTCTACTCCTCTTGCTAAGTCCGGAAAAAATGGATTTATAATATCTGGTATGATAAGACCAATAGAGCTTGTCCTCTTAGTTACTAAGCTTCTTGCTAGAGCATTTGGTTGGTATCCTAATTCTTTAACTAAATCTAATATCCTCTTTCGTGTTTCTTCTCCAACACCTTCATACTTATTGTTAATAACTCTTGAAACAGTGGTAGTAGAAACATTTGCCAATTTAGCTATATCCTTGATTGTAACAGTCAACTCTTTCTCACTTCCTTTATACTAACTAATAAACGTAGTTTGTCAGTCAGCAGAGCAATTTAGTTAAACGTTTTAGTTAAACGTTTAACTAAATTGTAAAAAAATAATAACTTTTTGTCAATATCTTTGTTCTCTCATCAATTTTCAGCTTTATTACCATAGTATACTGTTCCCCATACTCCAACTAATATCATTATTGCTCCTACTAAATGAAACCAATAAAAGTCTTCTTTCATTATCACAACTCCAGCTATGATGGATACTATAGTTGACAGATTTGTAAACACCGCTGCCTGAGAAGCTTCTAGTTTAGATAATGTATAGTTCGTCATAAAAAAAGCTATTACTGATGCCATTATACCTAGATAGATGATAGGAATAAGTACGTCTATATTAGCTAAAGGCTTAAGATATATAGATAAATTACCTGATATAATGTGCTGAGATATCCCAATAATATTGTATGTTATAGCTCCAACCCACATCATAACGAAAGTTATTTCTACTGGACTAAACTGTGCTGAGGCTTTTCTTGAGGATATATTGAAAGCTGCTGAACATAACACCGCAAATAATAGTAATATTATACCTGTGAAGTTGCCATTTGACTCAGTATGTCCTTTCATAACATTGATGAAAACAACACCTAAAACTGAAAGACCTATAAAAACATACTGCATTGAAGTTGGTTTCTCCTTTAAAAATACTGCTCCAAATAATGCTACAAATACAGGTATAAGTGCTATCATCATTCCTGCTTCTGATGATGACGTACGATTAACTCCCAAAGCTTCAAATATATAATAAGCTAAAGGCTGAAAAAAAGCTACTAGTAAAATCATACGTATGTTTTTTCCTTTTAGTTTTACTTTTATAATTCCTAAGACTTGTAATAATGTTAAAGCCAATGCTGCCATTAAGAATCTAAACGCTATTAACTGCATGGGATCTAACGAATCTAGTCCTTTTTTAGTAAACATAAAAGAAAACCCAAATATTACTGAATGTATTATAGCAGCAATTATAGGTAAATATCTTTTTTTACTTTCCAAGTTCTCACATCCTTTTTATTATAATTTTTCAAAAATATATTACATATAGCAACTCATATATTTTTTAGTAATAATTTATGGAGTAAATTTTTTTAGGTTATGAGACAAATATATTCTATTTAAAATTTCTATATATTGCAATATAAAAACAAAAAGAAAGTCGAAATTTCGACTTTCTTTTTTATACCAAGTGAGCTATGCTAACTATTAAATTTATATTGATATATTTTAAATTCTTACTTTCCTACAGTTTCCCAGTCTTTAAGAAACTTATCTATTCCTATATCAGTCATTGGATGCTTAACCATAGCTTCAAATACCTTATATGGGACTGTAGCTATATGTGCACCTTCCCTAGCTGATTCAAGTACATGCATAGGTGTTCTTATACTTGCTGAAATTATTTCTGTATCTATATCATGTATTTCAAAAACTTCAGCTATCTCCGATATTATGTTAATACCTGCATTACCTATGTCATCCATTCTACCTACAAACGGACTAACATAAGTAGCCCCTGCTCTAGCTGCTAGCAGAGCTTGGTTGGCACAAAATACCAGTGTAACGTTAGTCTTTACTCCCTTTGACGCTAAGACCTTAACAGCTTTTAATCCTTCACTCGTCATAGGAACTTTTATAACTATATTGTCATGTATTTTAACTAATTCTTCTGCTTCTTTGACCATTTCATCTGACTTTAAACTTATAACTTCAGCACTTATTGGTCCATCTACAATAGATGTGATTTCTTTTATAACTTCTTTGAAGTCTCTGCCTTCTTTTGCTATAAGAGATGGATTAGTAGTAACGCCACATATTACTCCCCAGTCATTTATCTCTCTTATCTCATCTATATTAGCAGTATCAATAAAAAGCTTCATCATACCACTCCTTTATGGTTTATGCTCTACCATTTGATCCAAATATTATCATTTTTTCAGCTATAGCTTTTCTCATTTCTTCTTTAGCAGGTCCTAAGATTTTTCTTGGATCGTATTCATTAGGATTTCCTGTTATAACTTTAGTAACTCCTTTAGCAAAAGCCATTCTAACATCTGTATCTATATTTATCTTACTAACACCTATACTTATAGCTTTTTTAAGGCTTTCTTCAGGCACTCCTGATGATCCGTGTAATACTATAGGTATAGCTATTCTTTCTCTTATAGTTTTAAGTCTATCAAAATCAAGTTTTGGTTCTCCTTTGTATGGACCATGAGCCGTTCCTATAGCTATTGCTAAGGAATCAACACCTGTTTCTTCAACAAATTTTGCAGCTTCATCTGGATCTGTAAATGTAGCTTCTCTCTCGTCTACTGTTATATCGTCTTCAGTTCCTCCAATTTTTCCAAGTTCAGCTTCAACTGACACTCCAACTGGACTTGCTACTTCTATAACTTTTTTAGTTATAGCTATATTATCTTCTAATGCATATTTAGAACCATCTATCATAACTGACGTGAATCCATATCTTATGCATTTCATTATTTGGTTAAAATCCGTACCATGATCTAGATGAATAGCCACAGGAACAGACGCATTACGAGCTGCTATTTTAGCTAATTCTGCTATATATTCAACTCCTGCATATTTCAATCCACCTTGACTTGCTTGTAATATAACTGGTGATTTTGTTTCCTCTGCTGCCTCTATAATAGCTTGTACTATCTCCATATTATTAACATTAAAAGCTCCTACTGCATAACCATTCTTTTGAGCATCATCTAACAACTCTCTACCTGTTACTAGCATTAATATTTCCTCCTCTGATTATTGTAATTATTTATTCTTATCATTATTTTTTATAGCATCTATACATTCAAATCTATGTTGATGCATTGTTATCATGCATTTGTCAGACACGTTGCTATAATCTTCTTCATTTTCTGCATATACAACCTTTATACTTTGACAGTTAGTACACTTAACTTCTATTCTATCAGAAAATATTTCTATAGTAATATCTTGTTTTCCACAATCACAAGTTATTCTATTATTATCTTTAAGCCATTTTACTTTCTCCAGGCACCTAATCATTATATCATAGTTAGTAAAATATTCTTTTAAATCTATTTCATTTATAATATCTATAGTGTTATTTTCATAGTTTGATATATTTTTATTTACTATATCACTATTACCCATGAAACAAATTTCCATTCCTGTATCAGTACATCTAGAAATTATACCTTTTTTTATTATATATCTCAATGAATATTTAAATATATGAACTTCTTGACAATCTATACAATTTATTTCTAACCATATTGATTTCGTATCTCTAGCCTTTATTATAGCATTTGTATCACCACACGAACAATTTACCATATATCTTTTATTATTATATAAATCAAAAAATGATAAGTTCTGTACATTCAATCTACCACAAGAGCTACAAGTCACAGCAAATGCTAAATTAGTATCAACTACCACACTAAATGGCACCCCCTTACTCAATATATTTATTCTTCATAAAAATTTTAATTCCTTCTTAACAAAATTATAAAGAATTTGACAAAATAATAAAAGATATATTTAAAAGAGCTATTGCTTATAAGGCAATAGCTCTTTTTGATATAGTCGTAATTTTCTTTAGTTTATCTTTAATTGTTTCTACATCGAAGGGTTTTTTCACTATAAAGTCAGGATTTAGTCTACTGATTTCTTTCATTTTGTCATCTTCAGAATATCCAGTTAACATTATGAATTTCGTACTACTATGGAACTGTCTTATAACTTTAAGTACTTCTGTTCCTAACATGTCGTCTAAGTTCATGTCAAGCATTACTATGTTAGGATTAAATACTTTTGCAAGTTCTATTGCTTCCTTACCGCTACCTACGGTAATTACGTCATACTCATCTTTAAGTATTTCCTTTAATAGTAACCTTACTCCAGATTGATCATCTACACATAACACTCTAGATCTCATAATGTTCCCTCCCCCTGGTTTGGTAATATTTTACTTCATATTACCCACAAGGTTAATATTCTTTATATGTCATAAATTTCCTTCATTTTTTTGTAACCTTTCATGCTTTATTTATAACCTTTTATGCTTTTTGACAACTTCATGTAATGACTTTTACTTAGCATATTGAGTTATCATTATAGTTTTTGCTAATAATATAGTTCCATCAAAGTCTCCTAGTACAAACACTTTGTCGCCTTTAGATAAACTACTAATTCCTTTTTCTCTACCATCTGTATCTAGTATTTTCGTACGATTGTCTATCATTATCGTTATACTTTGTTTTTCATCGTCTTGGGAGGAAACAGTTATTCCTATTATATCTGCATTTTTGTTTATATAACTTACAACCCCATTGTAGCTATCTTTTCTGTCTATTGATTTTGCATCTATACGAGTTACTTCTTCACCTTCTATCTCAAGGTTTATATAGTATTCTAGCTTAAGATTATATATACTACTTCTTTCATTATCTACATATATTGTAGATTGTTTTGGAATATAATAAGTTACTGTTTTTTTATCTTTATTTAATATAGTTATTTCAGCTTTATTAGCTGATATTGAAATTCCTTTTATAACCCCTTCATCTTTCGACTTTACTGTTGAAGCGTATATATCAACTATAACGTTATATTCAACTTCAACATCAACTTTATCTCCTCTTCTTAGATCAGTAACACCACTTGATTTTTTATCTCTATATATTTTAGCTTTTGAATCTATTGAATACTCATATACATCTTTATATTTATCTTCTATTACTAATACAGGTTCTGGATTATACTTTATCTCTTTTATAGTTCCCTCTATATTTCTTATTTTACTTTCAGCTTTTATTTCTATTATCTTGCTATTTTTCACTTTTATCTTTGCATTATCGCCTTCTTTTATATCCCATAAATTAGCTTTTTTATTATCAAGAGTTACGCTTATATCATTGTCCATAACAAAAGTCTTTTTATCTGTCTTTCCATCTTTTTTATATTCTATTGTTAATGCACCAGGATATGCTGAAGTAACCTTAGATACTGTTCCTTCATAGTTTTCGTTTATACTTTCAGCTGATATTGAAACAGCTCTTAAATCTTTTGTAACTTTAGCTGTTACATTAAGCCCCTCTACAAGATCAGATATACCTGCGTTTTTGTTATCAAGGTTTATGATAGTTCTACCGTCAGCCTTATATGAAACTTTTATACCTCTATCATTTTCTATAGTTACATATGATTCACTGTCAAATCTTAATATACTAGTTATAGTTCCTTTTACAGTAGTAGTCTCTTTATCTACGTCATTATTTTTTAAATAGTCAAAAGCAACTGAAATTACCTTTGCTGTCATAGCTCTGTTCATAGTTGATTTTGGACTAAAGTTTCCAGAACCATCTCCTTGTTTATCTATAACTCCTTTATCTAACATAACCTCTACATAAGGAGCTGCTTGAGGCGATATAAGATGTTTATCTTTAAATGGTAGGTTAAGATTAACCTTTTTGTTAGCCTCTTCTTCTAATCCCATAACTTTAGTTAAATACACACATATTTCTTCTTTTGTAGCTGGAACTTCTTTATTTTTACTATCATAAAGTGTTTTGACCATATCTTGATTTATTATTCCTTTTGAAAGGGCTATTGCTACTCCACCTTTATACCATTCTGGAACTTTTGAACTATCAAGTACTCCTTTATATGTTTGTCTAGCTTGTTGTATTTCACTATTAGTAGCCTTAAAAAGTCTTGTTGATAGTACTATAGCTTGTACCTTAGATACGTCTTCTAGTGGTCTAAATGTACCATCGTCATATCCTGCAATTATTCCTTCTTTATTCATACTATCTATAAACTGTCTTGCCCAGTAATCATTCGAAACATCTTTAAAAGCACTTGCATATGCTCCTTGAGTAGTTATGGTAATTAACGTAGCTAGTGCTATAGAAGCTACTTTTTTATTCTTCAATTTCATGTTATCATCCTCCTTAGTTTTATGTTTTAATCATAACTATATATATTCTTTAACATTTATCATAATCCTTCCATATATGACAAAAGGTAGATACATATCTACCTTTTGTCATTTTTATGTAATATTTATTCACTTATAGTTTGATCATCTTCTGTTTCAGTTGTATCATCTTCTATTTCAGTTTCTTTATCTTCTATTTCTATAGTCTCTGTTTCTTTATCCCATTCTACTTTTAATCCTAAGTTTTCAGCTATAAATCTAAGTGGTACATAAGTACGATTATTATATGTATTAGAAGGTACATCTAATTTTACTTCTTTGCCATTTACAATAGCTACATCACTACCTAGTTTTAATATTATCTCGTTTCCATTCTTAGTTATTTTAACTTCTTTAGTTTCCTTATTCCAATTTACAGTTGCACCAAATCCTTCTGTTATAGCCCTAACTGGAATAAGTGTTCTTCCATCTTTTATAACTGGAGGAGTATCAAATTTAATATGCTTATCTTTAGATATAACATTTTCTACAGGTAATGTTTTTATATTTTTATGTAATTCTTTTAACTTCTCTGATATCTCTTGTATCTTTTTTATTTCATCTTCACTATATTTGCCCTTAGTAATATTTTTAAGTTCTTCCTTTATCTTTTTAATCTGTTCCTTTAATTCTTTTTCTGATTCTTTTGTCTCTTTCTCTTTCTGTTTTCTTTCAGCTTTTTCTTTTTCCTTTTCTGCCTTTTCTTTCTCTTTCTCTAACCTCTCCTTTTCCTTTCTTTCCTTCTTTTCTTGTTCTTTTGCTTGCTTTTCTCTTTCTTTTTCTTCTTTTTCTGCTTTTTTTCTTTCTTCTTTATTTTTATCCTTTATTTCCTTATCTTCTTTTTCTTTAACTTCCTTCTCTACTTTAGATTTTATTTCTTTATCTACATTATATTTTTCATCTTTTTTTGCTAACCCTGTAACTGTACTAGAAATAACTAGTGTTGAAACTAATAATAACGATGCTACTTTTTTTGCTCTTTTCAGAAAAACCACTCCTATACACTAAATTTATGTTTATATTACACCTTAGTACAATTATACACTTTTTTAGATATTTTGTCTTTATTTGTATATTATTTTTTCAAATTTTAGAACATAAAAAAAGCTAGTAAGGTATTAACTTACTAGCTAAACTTCTAAAGTACTAATCTCTTTTTTTCAAATACTTCTTCATTTACTGATATATATATTTTATCATTTTTCTTAAGCTTTGATATAGGCTTATCTGATTTTATCTTTATCGATCCTTCTTTGTTCACTAGATAATCCATAACTTCTCTTATCTCGGCTATTTTAACTCTTGTAGTTTTACTTATATGATCTACAGAGCATAAAAGATTGTTATTGTTATTAATTATAAGTGTAAGGATCATGTTTAATGCACTTTCATGTTTAAGCTCAAACTTTATATCTTCCAATACTTTTAGCTCTTCTTCATCAAGTTCCAAAACTTCCTCTGGTCTTTCTACAGGTATATTATACTTATAAACTGTGTTTCCTTCATCGTCTTTATCTATATTTATAAGTTTAAAGTTAACTAATAGGTCTAAGTCATCTTGTCTATTTTCTGGATATTTTAATCCTAGCTTTCCCAATACCTCTTTTTTTTGCTCTAATACCTTATCTATAGTATTTTTTTCCTCTATATCAGCATCTAATATTGTTTTAGTAGCTTCTTCTCCTACAATATTTTGTTCATTTAAGTAACCTATAAGGATATATACTTTGTATGTAGTTTCTGGCATATATCTTGTCCATAAATAGTCATTTATCTCTATAGGTATAGTGACAGATTTTTGGTCATCCATATAAATTTCCTCCTATATTCTCTACCTATCCAAACAGTATTTTCATTAAATATAATCCTATATTGGTATTTTATAGATATATATATAGGTTATAATATATAAAATAAGATGTCAATTAGGCCTAATAGCTCATAATAGACATCTTACTTCTTCCATCTTATATAAAAAATTAAAGCCTTAAAAATTTCAAACTTTCAAGGCTTTAATCATACTAGTTATAATTTTGATAGGTTAAAAGTATTTAAGAGGCACTTAGGTGCTTACACTAATTTTACTATATTTATCCTTATTTCCCAACATTCATTATACTTTACATTTACATATATTTATGTAAATTTTCTATTTCCCTGAAAATATAACTCTTTTCGTTATATATTCGGGCTTTTACTTTCTAATTATCGTTAGTTTTACATTATTTCCAATTTGCTCTATAGTAATCATAGCTTTATAGTCTTCTTTCTCAATTGTCATTCCCTCTGGACTATTTTTATTAGTTACTGACCATTCATTTTCTAATAATATCTTTTCATATTCCTTAAATACTTCTTTACGATTTTTATCTTTTATAATATATTTAGCCACACTCATTTCACTATCTTCTGGATTTTGTAAATTCTCTAAAACCATTCCTTCATAAGTTGGGATATTTGAAAATTCTTCGTTATGACTCGTTTTACATGATGTCAGTATGAAGACTGTTGTTAAGATACAAAGTGCTAATAGCAGTTTTTTCTTCATGCTAACTCCTCCGCTTATTAAAAATTAGTCTTACTAATTAGTTATTATAAACTATAGTTGCATATCTAATAAACCTCGATGTGTTAGAATCATCAAAATATATCTTTAGTTTACTTTGTTGATTAATGTCTCTTAGAGATATTTGATTAAAGTTCTCATCATATATGATTCCTTTTTTTATTAACTCATATACATTTCCATCTGTATCTTCTATAGTTCTTCTCGTAGTTTGAATACTATCTACTATTATAGTCTGTGACTTAGGTTGCTTAATCTCTAAAATCTCATTATCTTTATCTCCAACAACTAATGTAACAAATTCCCATTTCCTAATATTCTCCAAAAGAGAAGATTTTCCTGCAAAAATTAACTTTTCTCCATCTATTTCTATTTCTATATCTTTTTTATATCCACCAATATATTCATAGATTTCTCTTACTAATCCAGTATATTCTATAGTTTTTTCATTCACATCAACTTCTTTAGCTACAATTCCTACTACTCTATACATTTCGTTAGTATATATAACTCCTGTCTTTATCTTATTAAATTCATTATGAGCATCTTTCCATGATACTACTTTATAAGGTTCTGTACTATCTTTATCTTGAGCTATAAATACAAGTGTATCAGGATGTAGTTTATAGCCTTCCGCATATATATCATTCAAATTAATATTCTTTTCTATGTTAGTAGATTCTAATTTTTTAACTTCCTTTACATTGTTATTTTTATCAACTGATATTTTAATTAAATTATCTTTTTTAATGATATTGTTCCAATCTTCCTCTAATAGTTTTGCAATGTTACCATCTTTATCTTTCGGTACATCATATTCTATCATATCACCTTTACTGTTTAATACATCTAATGTATACGTATCTTCTCCTCTATTACTAAAATGTTTAGTATCTCTAGTTACCAATGCATATTCACTTGTTAATACTCTATCTCCTCTTGACCCTAATACTAATAAAACATTTTTAGCAAAATCAAAATATAAGTTGACTTCTTTTCCTTCTTCTTTCATTTGATCTAATATGTTTGTATCTAAATTTCCTAATTCATTTCCATCTAAATATTTAGCTCCTGATACTATATCATAAGTTTTACCATCAACTTTGAATCCGTCTGTATATACTCTTTCTATTTTTCCTTTTTTAGTATTTGTACTTACTACTCCAAAGTTTACGTTTCTATGATCGTTATAAAATACTAAATCTCCAGCATTTAAATCATTAGGAGTTATCAATTTGCCATCTTTAACTATAGTAAATTCTCCTATATCTAGTTGTTCTCTATTATAACTAACAATATTATTATTTTTAACTTCTTTTACCACAATATTTCCATCAAAGCTATATCCAGATGCCCATACTATTTCATCATTATCGTTAAATGCAACTTTGGCATAGTCAGTATTTTTTACAAAGTCACCATAATTTACTCATAGATCCATTTAGTCTCAGTTCAGCATCTTCAGCTATATTATATTCCTTATCTTCAGTTACAAGAATAATATCTCTTATTTTTCCTAATTGTACTGCATCAAATTTAGCTTTTTCTTCAACCTTATAATCTACTAAATAGTTTTTATTCTTAGATTTATCATATTTATACCATATTGTAGTTTTTAATCCATATACTTCTTCAAAATTAAATCCTTCTTTTACTTCTAGTGTCTTTGATCCTACAGTTATAGTATTTTTTTCTTTGTTATATGATTTTACTCTTTCTTTATTTATCTTAGATAGTCCCAGTTCATTATATAGTCTCTTACCTATCTTTTCCCAGACTATCTTATTTCCATAGACCACTCTTTCCATTATTTCAACTTCTAGTGCATTGTCTAGTAAAAGTGTAGCAACCCCTCTAGTAGTTAAATCACCATATACACCATTTGCATTATTAAGAACTCCTTCTTCTCCTGCAACTATAAGGTATCCGTATGGATAACCTCCTCTTGCTTTGACTTTTTCTTCATATCCTAATATTCTCATTACTAATGCTATAGCTTGTTCATATCTTATAGGAGAGTTAGGTTCAAACTTTCCATTTCCTACACCATAAATAAATCCATTTTTTGAAGCTATATTTATATATCCTGATGCCCAGTTATTATCTGGAACATCTGAAAATTCTGTTTTTCCTTTTGCAAGCTTGGCTGCCTCCTCTAATCCCTTTATATTTACTGCTAACACTGCAAATTCTGCCCTTGTTATAGTCTTATCTGGTCTAAATGTACCATCTTCATACCCTGTAATTATCCCTAATTTAGTCATTTTTTCTATGTGATCAATCGCCCAGTGGTTTTGTGGAACATCTTGAAATGTAATAGCAAATACTAATGAACTGTTTAAAATTATTACTATGAAAAGAACTAAAGACAGAACTTTGTTTTTTGTTATATTCAAAATACCATCCCCTTTTTCGACTTTATCTGCTACATTTTTTATATTCTTTATTATATAGTAATGTTCCTGTTTATTTTCCAACTTTGTAGTTAGAGTTTTTTTATATTTGAGAATTCTTATAAATACCTAGTGTCTTATCTTGATTCTTATTTAAGTATATATTGAAAAATTTATTACATATTTAATAAAAATCATTCAAGCCTAGAATGACTATATTACTCACTCTAGGCTTGAATTGCTTACTTAATTATTCATTTGATTTTTTAGTTCTTCTATTTCTTTTTGTGTTAGTTCTGTAACTTCTTTTATAAACTCCACTTCCATTCCTTTTTTTATTAAGTTTTTGGCTATTTTTACTGCTTTCTTATACTCTCCTTCTTCCCTAGCTTCTTCTATCTTAGTTGCTTGGTCGTGGAGTTCTGCTTCTCTTGCTTCGTATAGCATTCTTGTTTTTTTGTCTTTGCTCATAATTTCTAAGATACTCGTTGCTTTCTTTATTTTTTCATTTTTATTCCCCAACACGTCAAGCACCTCCTTTTTATCAGCTTCTAAGAACATCATCCATTCAACCGTTTCATCGTCCTCATCTATCTTTCCTTTCAACTTTTCATCCCTTAATTTTGGTAGCTCCAAGAAATGTATCTCCAATACATCTGTTAACTTGTATGATGTGTCATCTTCTATTATATGATACTTAGAGTGTACTTTATCGAGCGGTGTACTTACAAAGTCCAGTATGTTTATTGTTACACACTTTCTTAGTTTTGAGTAACTATCTCCTGATTCTATGTTTCCTGTGTACATTCGACTCCAATAAAAAAGAGTTCTTTCTGCCATATACTTTGTATAACTTAGTTGTATTTCTATATCTATTTCAGTTCCATCTTTTAATTTTACTCTTATATCTAATATTCCTTTTTTGTCTTCTACAAATTCTCTTGTCAGCTCTGTATTTATTAGTTCCAGTTCCTCGAATCTTTCTTCTTTTATTTTCATTACTGCACTTAAGAATGATATCAATATGTCCTTATTCTTTGGGTCACCGAATAGCATTTTAAAGGCAAAATCATTTTTAGGAGACATTAGAAATCCTTCATTTGATTCTATCCTTCTTACTTTACTTATACCCTTTTTAACCAAATCGTTCACTCCTAATTACTTTTATGATAATACTCTTCTAGACCGATTATTCTCATAAGTATATATATTAGATGATGATTATATTATTTGTAAATTTCGTATAATTTCGAGTCTTTCTTACCATATAAGAAATTTTTATACAGTATCTGCTTTATGGTTTGGTCTTTTCTTAATTTTTTAACTGTTTTTCATCCTGCGCAACATGTAATTCCTGTACTTCTGCAATTATATTAACTTTTTTACTTATGCACTCTAATAATAAAGTGTTTTTGTCAATTTTACTATCCATTTTCTTTAAAAGTTTTATTATATCTAAATTCACGCTATCACCTATTTAATAAGTACTATATTTATATTATAACATTTATTTCCTAATGATAGCTAAGAAAAAAGCTATCTATAAGAGTATATTCATATAATATTTTTAGTAAAAATATACAAGCCTAGAATATAGTTTTCATATTCTAGGCTTGTATCATTAGTTCGATTATTTATTCAATAATTTGCTTATATTAAATCTATTTTTATATAGCTTTACGCAAATAGAGACTTTATTTTTGAAATGATAGAATTTGCATGTTTCTTTGGTAGAACTTTAGAAGAATTTTTTTCCATTTTTAGTTCAACTACTATTGGATCATGGTCACTTACTCTTCCCCCTGCTTGAGTATATTCTGAGTTTATATTTACTATATCTACCTTTGTTTTATCCGCCGCTTTATTATCTACTAAAATATGATCTAGTACTTGTGAGTTTCCCTTATACATATAGTTGAATCTTTCTGATACTGGAAGATTTTCAATCGTATTTGTAAATTCATTTCCTTTTAATATGTTTAATGTTTCTGAAAACTCAAAGTCATTTAAATCTCCCAATATTACTACATTTGCATTTGGACTATTTCTAAGTATTTGTTTAGAAAAATTATTTATTACCTTTGCTTGTTCATGCCTTATAGTTTCACTACTTCTTAATGGTGGTTGTGTTGATCCAAACGCCTTATCATCCCCACTCTTTGAATTTAAGTGATTTCCTATTACAAATATTTTTTCTCCTTTAAATTCAAACTCTGCTACTATAGGCTTTCTACTAGACTTAAAAGCACTATTTAAAGGATCTATTCTTCCAGGATTTAAAGATAAGTTTTCCCCTTTCATAGATACCCCAGTTACAGCATCTCCCTTTTTACCCACGTCTACCAGACTTACTCTTTGTGGCTTATATACATAACCTACCCTTATATTTCCTCCTGGTTCTCCCCCATCCTGTCCATTTTCAGGTGATATATCTGTATATGCATATTGCGGTCCACCTGCTTCTTTTATTTTGGTTATAAGAGATTCATAAGTTTTGCTTCCATCTGTCACTTCACTTGTTGTATTTCCGTCATTGTCTTGCACCTCTGCAAGTCCTATAATATCAGGTGAACTTAAATCTTCTACTATAGATTTAGCTATTTTATTTATTCTATCAGTATCTTTTGGTGAAAGATTTTCAACATTATAAGTGGCTATTGTAACTTTATTATTTTTAGGCTTTAGTTTTGTTTTTTCTGAATCCCTTTTCTTATTTGAAGGTACTATCTGCGGAAGCTCCTCTGTATTTAATATATTGTAATTTCCGTAACTATAATCAACTATACCTACAATAGAATCTTTAAATTTATCTCCTGTTCTTACATTTAATGAATCTGTAACACTATTTGTAAACTTATCAAGTATTATAAGTATCTCGGGATTTCCAACATAGTCTGAAAGCTTTATACCATTATGAATTGTTAGTTTGTTACGAGAAGCTTGTCCATTATCTGGCAACACATATACCTCTTTATACTTAGGTGATGAACCTGTAATTAGTGGATTATTTACTTTTACTCTCATATACTCAATACTTTCGTAAAAGTCTATAGCGTCTTCTTCTGGATCAAATACTGTAAAATTATCATTATCTACTACATCTCTAGGCACTTGTTTTCCACCTATACCTAGTACTATAGGTTCTGGAAGGGCATTGTTACTTGAAATTACTTTCAATTTTGGATTTTTGATTTGAGTTTTACTTAATTCTCCTTTATATGCGAATTCATCAACTATTCCATCTACTTTTACTTTATCTCCTATCTTTACCCCTGGTGCTTTACTAGTATACACATATATTGCATCTGATGTTTTATCATTATTATCTGACAATACATCTTGCACATAGAATCCTTTAGATTCAACTCCAGTCACTATACCTAAAACATTCTCCACTGACTTACCTTTATATGGTGATATATGACTTTCTCCTTGAATAGAGCCTATTCTTAGGCTATTTTCGACATCTTCTGGATTACCATTTTCTCTTTTACTAATATCCTCTATAGTTCTTATCATAAGTTGATAGTTATCATATTGACCTACAGGTGAAGTTATAGTTATGGTTTCACCTACTTTAAAAGTATCTGACGGTATCTTAGGATCAAGATATCTGTCTACTCTAAGGTCTATAGTATCTTTTCCATCTGATAATACTACAGTATATCCTATATTCTCTTTTCCTACCGACTTTACTTGAACATTTTCTAACGTTACAAGTTGTCCTTCTACATTTTCGTCTAGTTGGAAAATCTTAAGCTTTTTAGCTTGTGGGAGTTTATTATTAGATGAGATTAATTCTACTAAAGGTGATTTAATTTCCTTTAACCCTCTATATTCATATAAGCTGCCTTGTATCTTTACAGTATTTCCAACAGAAAGGTCTTTATTAGATGTTTCTCCTAGGTATACATATATACCAGCAGTATCGTCTTGAATAAATACGTTATTACCGATTTTACCTGTAACTATACCTTGTACAGTTACTTCTGTTTCCAAAGGTTTTTCTCTAGCTTCTGATATAGCTATGTAGTCTTTTGAACTTTCTACTGACTTATTTACCTCTGTAGTTACAAGTTGCAAGTTATTACGCTTAACATTGTTTATATTTTCAGTTGTTGCGAATGAAGTAATGAACATTGTATTTGCTAAAGCTATACTCATACATACCTTAATAATTCTTTTAATTTTCATTTACATTCCTCCTAGTTTTTAAAATGAAAACTTGACCTTTTATAAAAGTATGGATATTAATTAAAGCCTTAGATTTGATACAAATGGTTTTTACTAATTCACCTCCTATGTTTTTTAATATTCTCTATTTGTTTTGCAGTTCCTTTCTTTTCCATGTTAATATTTGGTTAATATTTACAAAAGCTTTTTAGGTTAATAGAACCTAAAAAAGATAGAGTAAAACTCTATCTTTTCTTTTGAATAGATTATTAAAAATCTGCATTATCTTCTTGTTATATTATTAATTAAATCATATTTATTCTAGTTAGGAACTATAAGTACATTTATATTTGATTTGTGTATTATCTTAGTTGTTACCGAACCTATCAATAGTCTATCTAAGCCACTCTTACCTGATTTAGTCATTATTATCATATCGTATCCTTCTTTTGCTTTTTCTAATATTTCTTTATGAGGATATCCAACTGCATAGCATTTATCTGGATTAAATTCAGATATACGTTCACAAGCCTTATTTAAAATATCTTGGGATATCTCTTTTGATATTTCCATTCTCTCAGCAGTTAAATCTATTCCCCCATAAATTACTACTTCGTCTACATGCATTACTGTAACACTAACATCCTCTGGCTTGTACATGCTTTTAAGTGTATCAAAGGATTTCATACTTCTCTCTGACCCATCTATTGGAATAAGTATTTTCATATTTCCCACTCCTTTTTATATTTAATATATCAACCTAACCTCACGTAACTTTCTTAAATATTGTTATTAATATACCCTATTAGATATGCTGCTAACACAACTTTTATTCTAAAATATATACCAATTAGTAAAAAAAATAGTGTGGAAATAATGATATTTCTCGGGAAATTAAAAGTAAATAATCGAAATTAACTTTTTATTGGCAAAATATAAAAAACATTCAATTAGGATATAATAATTAAAAATAATTTAAAAAAATGATTCACATTTATAAGAATTTATGAGAGAATATAAGGATGTGCTTTGTTATTTTTTTTATACTTTATAATAAAAGCTTAAGAGAACTGAACAACTATTCTGATGAGTGAGGTGCAGCTAGTGAAAATAGGATTTGATCATAAGAAGTATCTTGAAGAACAGTCTAAATATATTTTAGAAAGAGTTAATAACTATGATAAACTCTATTTAGAGTTCGGTGGAAAACTTATAGGGGACTTTCATGCTAAAAGAGTCTTACCAGGTTTTGATGAAAATGCTAAAATCAAACTATTGTGTAAGCTAAGAGAGAAAGTCGAAATAATTATCTGTGTATATGCAGGGGATATAGAAAGAAATAAAATAAGAGGTGACTATGGTATCACTTACGACATGGATGTGTTAAGGCTCATAGATGACTTAAGAGGATATAACCTATTGGTAAATAGTGTTGTAATCACAAGATATGATGAGCAACCTTCAGTAACCGTATTTATAAACAAACTTGAGCGTAGAGGCATAAAAGTTTATAAACACAGATCAACTAAAGGTTATCCAACAGACGTAGATACAATAGTAAGTGATGAAGGATATGGAAAAAACCCTTATATAGAAACTACTAAACCAATAGTTGTAGTTACTGCCCCTGGACCGGGAAGTGGAAAATTATCAACTTGTCTTAATCAAATGTACCATGAATATAAAAGAGGAAAGATGTCAGGATATTCAAAATTTGAAACATTCCCTGTTTGGAATATTCCTTTAAAGCATCCTTTAAATATAGCCTATGAAGCAGCTACAGCTGATCTTAAAGACGTAAATATGATAGACTCTTTCCATTTTGATGCTTATAACGAAGTAGCTATAAACTACAATCGTGATGTTGAAACATTTCCTGTTTTAAAAAGAATAATAGAAAAAATAACTGGTGAAGAGGCTGTTTATAAGTCTCCAACAGATATGGGAGTAAATAGAGTGGGATTCGGAATAATTGATGATGATATAGTTAAAGAAGCTTCTAAACAAGAGATTATAAGAAGATATTTTAAAACTATGTGTGAATATAAAAAAGGATACGTAGATAAAGAAACTTCGCAAAGAGTAAAACTTATGGTTGAAGAGCTTAATCTAAAAGAGAGTGACAGAAAAGTTATTCTTCCAGCAAGAGAATACTCTTGTAAACTAAAAGATATGTATGGAAAAAAAGAGGCTTATCCAGTAGTTAGTATAGAACTTGAAGATGGAACTATATTAACAGGAAGAAGCTCTGAAATAATGGACTCAACAGCAGCAGTTATATTAAACGCTATAAAACATCTTGCTAATATATCAGATAATATTCATTTAATATCTCCAGTAGTACTTGAACCAATTAAAAACCTAAAAGCCAAGGTACTTGAAAATAAAAATACAGCACTAAATTGCGAAGAGATACTTATAGCTCTTAGTATATGTGCAGCTACTAACCCAACAGCTCAGGTAGCTATGGAAAAACTAGTAGAACTAAAAAATTGTCAAGCTCACTCAACTACTATATTGAGCTTAAGTGATGAACAGATGTTTAGAAAACTTGGTATTGATATAACTTGTGATCCTGAATATCCAACAGATGATCTTTTTTATAATTAATAATTATATATTTAAAGGGATAGAGTAACCAAATGCTCTATCCCTTTTATTTTATCTCAACTATTCATTATTAACTCAAAGATAATCGCTAATATAATTAACACTCAAATTGTATAAAACAAAGAATCTAACTAATAAGAAATAGTTAGATTCTTTGTTTTAACATACTTTATTATAATGTCTTTATATTGTAATTTTTTACCATCCTAAATCATATACTTTAACATTTGCTCTTAATAAACTATTATTAGTTTCAAACTTAAGTTTATATTTTCCTGGTGCTAAACCGCTAAATAATTTAGTTCCACTTATAGCTGATGATTTACCTGCAGCTATTGTGTCTCCAGTTATGTAATGTGCGTTTCCATAGTTATCAACTTTATATACTCCTATATAAAAATCCCAATTTGATGTTGGTGTACTAACTGGAGATACACTATAGTCAACTCTAGCAACACCATTATTAAGTTGGAATTCACTAGTAAAACTGCCGTAACCTCCAACATAATCGTTATATGTCACAACTTCACCAGCAGCAAATGCCTGAGTAGTAAATGTTAACATCAAGAAAGTAAAAACTAACATAATCAGCTTTTTTGATCTTTTCATTTAATATCCACCTCGTTTTTAATTTTTTAAATACCTACTTACTCTAGAATTAAGCATATTAAAATGCTTGTCCATATTTTATGTTTTCCATCTATCCCCCCTATCTATCGTATACATAATATTCTGAGCTCTATTTTATTATACATCATATTCATTTCCTTTTTTGTCAAATACTGGATAGTATTTCATTGATATTTATTGCATATATTGACATATGCTTACATATTTATATTTATTAATTCAATAAACTACATATAGAAAATAAAAGTATAGTAAAAAACTTTATTATGATCAACAAATTCAACTCAAATAAATATATACATTACTAGATCAAGAGTTTATTTATATGTGTCTATGGAATTATCAAATAGACCTTCAATAATTAATAAATAAAGAGTACATTTTTTAGCTTTTATATATTCTTCTCCTCTGTATTCTTTAAATTATTTTTTCATACTATATAAAGTCCATGTACTATATTTTTCAAATAATTCTTTAATACTTTTATCATATTTAATTATAAGTTTTATGCATCATCTCTTTAAGTTCAAATATATAATGTTTCATTTTTTCCAGCTATAAAAATATCTCCTGTTGTAGAATAGAGACTACAACAGGAGATATTTTTTTCTAGCTTATAAACTACTTTACAAGCCCTTATACTTTGTAAGATTAGTTAAATAAAACTTTCCATCATCTTTTCTTACTGCCCTATAAACCCAAATATGATTAACTTCTTCTTCAGTATTGTTAGAATAAATCATTTTGTGTCTTTCTTTAACAGTTACATCATAGTCACTTCCATCTATTGAAACTGATCTTAAATCTATTATTTCATAATCAATAAGTTCTTCTTTAGTACCTTTACTTCCTAGATTTTCTACCAATTTTAACTGCATTTCTTCAAGCTTACTATTTGATAGAATATATGGTTTTACATATCTATAATCTTTATTATTAATAGAATTCACTAATTCTACTAAGTAATTAACAACCAATTCTTTCAACTCATATTCAGTAAAACTATGACTACCTTCTTCGTATTCCTTATCAATATCTAAATAGTAGCTATTTTCAGTTTCTGCAACATCCATCTTCATACTTTTTATATATCCTTTTGGAGCTTTAACCTTCGATTGTATACTAATAGATCCATCTAAAGCTATAGGTCCAAATTTGCCTATATCTTTGACAAGAAGCCCAGTATCTTTATCATTTACATAAAGCTTTGCTTCATCATTATTTGAATAAACATTTATATATCCTGCATTTAACTTCACATCTTGTTCTATTTCTTTATCAGTATCATTATATAAATAAGCCTCTTCTTCATTTTCTACCTTACTGTATTTATCACTATATACTGCCTTTATCTTATATAGTCCCGGTACATTAAGATTATATTTTAAAGTAGAATCTTTATCAGTTTTTCCAATATCTTTTCCATCCAAGTATACCTTAACATTTGGAATATTAGAGTTTATAACTAACTGCTGTGGTTTAATATAAATTACATATTTATCGTAGAATATTTTCTCTTTGCCATCTTTCATTAAATAGATATTTCTCTTAATATTTTTATCAGTATAATCATTAAGATTTCTACCTACATCTAAATGATTTAATAACTTTACTATCTTTGAAATTTCATCTTTAGCTAGTTCCTTTGAATGATTTTCGATTCTTATACGATCCTTTAAATATTCTACGTCTCCTTTAACAATAGCATTTTCTAACTTTGACAATGGTTCATCAGCATTTACATTTTCTTTAAATAGTCTAGTCCCTATAAAAGCAAAAAATAATACTATAATAATTATTCCTATAGATAGTTCAAGTTTCCTACTCATAGGCTTCAACCTCCTGAGTAGATTTTTCCTTACCTATGAGACTACCTGAAAAAGTTGCTACAAAAGAAAAAGCAAATGATTTTATAAAAGTACCTATAACCTTAAATCCTACAAATATACCTTCATAATTTCTCCCAATTATATTTGAAACCGAGCCACTAACCTGAACCTTAATATTAGATACTAATACAAAGGCTATCATAAATAAAGAATAGCTTATTGAAAAATATAGTATATCTTTAACCAAATTACCTTTACTACTCTTCTTCATTTTTATCCCTATAGCAAAGAACAACATAAAAGATATTATTAGTCCTACATATATTAAACCCATGCCTGTACTATCAAATATCTGTCTTAATTCTTCTGTATTTATCACAGAGAAACTTTGAAGCATATTTCCATCATTAACATGAAAAGTATTAAAGTTTAATATGTACCATATATATGATGGCATTTGTAATGTAAGGATTTTATCAACAAATCCTGAATATGTATCTATCATAGTTCTATTTATGAAAAGTAAAAAAAGAGTAAAAGAAACTATATATCCAGTAAATAAAGTTAAAAGTCCATTAAACAAATACTTATATCTTTCGATAATTTCATTTTTTCTTCTAAATTTAATATATATCCCATACCCAATAAGGTAAAATAATATCGAAAGTATGAATCCATTTAATATAGCTGTTAAGAAAGAATACTTTTTAACTAAATTAAGATCAAAAATTCCTAAAGGAATATCAAACTTTCCACTTCCAAACATAGTTAATATTCCAAGTATCAATCCATAAAATAAACTGATAAGTAAACTATTCTTAATACAAAACTCTTTACTATTCTTACAATCTTTCCTTGCATTAAGTATTCCTATTATGCAGAATACAAAGAAAGGAATTATAGCTAAAATCAAAACTCCCCCTTGATATGATAGCTCACCACTTACTCCTTTACCTACACCACTAATTAATTTTAATTTGATGAAATTTGATATAAGAGTAAAATCAATAAAGTTTATGTAATCTAGACTAAAGAAAGGTCCTATTTCTCTTACTATCGCATCATCTATAGTTTTGTTTCCAAGTAATGATATAATAATGTTTATAATAAGTATTATTGCAAAAGATATACCAGAAGTTTTAAGTGAGTATAATAAGCTTGTTTTTTCTAATGTTACATTAGGAATTTTGTTAATGCTTTTTTTCTCTTTTACTTCAAATAAAGATTGTCCACAACTGTTACAATATAAATCACTCTTTTCTGTTTTTGATCCACAATCTTTACAAAACTTAGTCTCTTTTTTTGAAAGTCTTACATTTAATTTCTTACCACGTAATGCTATACCATCTTTTGAACAGTAATTTGAATAATCATCATTACTTTGTCCACATCTATGACAAAACATAAAATACTCTCCTTTAACTTATTTTAGCTCCACAACAACCACAAAAGTTTGAATCTGAAACAATCTTCTCTTCACATTTAGAACAACTTATCATTTCAATTGTTTCATTTTCTTCTTTAGAGTCCAGTTTCATTCCACAACCTTTACAGAACTTATCTTGATGGCTAAGCTTCTCTCCACAATCACAAATGATAACTGATTTTTCACTTTTAGTCTTTTCATCAATTACTTTTAAAATAGAGTATATAGATTTATCCACATTAGTAATATCAGCTACTGTATTTTCAAGCTCAGTATCTTTTAATTCATTCTCTCTCATTTTCTTATAAGCTAATTCTCCTAAAGAATATATAAGATTAAGTCTTTCATCTTCATATTCAGATAACTTTAGCTTTAATGACATAACTTCTTGTGAAGTCTGTATCTTTTCTTTTCCCTCCTTTAACTCTTTTTGAAAAGTAGAAATCCCTTTGTGAAACTTTTCTTTAAAATCGTTCATAATTTCACATCCTTTCTTATTCTCCTAAAATATGTTATATATTCTGTATTTTTATATAAATACCTCTATATTATGTTGATTTTATTAATGAATATACAGTCTAAAATAATTAAAAGAAAGAGATTGATTGATATGTGTTTGAGAAAATAGATTTATCCATATTATATAAAACAAAGAATCCAACTCATAAGAAAGAGTTAATATCAAGTTTTATTTAATGTTTTCTTGGTGACAAATCCTTTTATTTTTATATCTTTTATCTATAACTTTGGTTTTAAAAACATAATAAATATCCACAAGCTAATGAACTGAACTCTGTTTATTAGCTTGTGGTTTTCTTTATACAATTAAAAAATGAGATAGGAATATATTCCTATCTCATTTTACTTTTCTAAAGTCTATAATTATGCTACTATTGTGCTACTGTGAAGTTTATTGTATATTCTTTAGTAGTTGTTCCATCTTCTGCAGTTACCACTATTTTTGTTGCTCCTGGTAAACCTGTCGCATCTTTTACTTCTACTGTCGCTTTTGTATCTGTTGTTGTAGCTGTTACTGCTGGAACAGCTGTTGTTCCTGAAGCTAACTCAACATTATATACATCTTTATCTGAAGCAAATTCAGCTATCAGTTCTCCACCAACTTTTATTTCACTTAATGTTGCATCGTTACTTTTTGCTTGTTCTGCTACTGTGAAGTTTATTGTATATTCTTTAGTAGTTGTTCCATCTTCTGCAGTTACTACTATTTTTGTTGCTCCTGGTAAACCTGTCGCATCTTTTACTTCTACTGTCGCTTTTGTATCTGTTGTTGTAGCTGTTACTGCTGGAACAGCTGTTGTTCCTGAAGCTAACTCAACATTATATACATCTTTATCTGAAGCAAATTCAGCTATCAGTTCTCCATCAACTTTTATTTCACTTAATGTTGCATCGTTACTTTTTGCTTGTTCTGCTACTATCACTTTAAACGCTACTTTAGCAGATCCACCTTTTCCGTCTTTTGCAATTACTTCTATATTAGCTTCTCCAGCTTTTATTCCTTTTACAGTTACTTTGCTTCCTTCTACTTTTTCAACTATAGCAACTTCGCTATCTTTTGAATTAGCTTCGTAAGTTAAACCGTCAACATTTTCGAAAGCTGATTTTACATCAACTTCAACTGATTCATTAACTTTTACGTTTTGACTTTCTATTTTACCAGCATCTAAATCGTATCCTATTTCAGCTTTAACAACATATTTAATGAATCTTGAGCTATTTCCATCAAAGAATATTGTTACATTATCACCTTCTTTTAATTCTCTTAGTGATATTTGATCTAATTTATCATTATATACTTTACCTTTTGAATCTAATTCATATTTATCATTTAAAAGTTTACTTGTTACTTTTTCAACTTTAACTACTTCTCTCTTCATTTCAGTAATATTTGTGATTTCTTTACTCTTATCTCCAATTTCTACTTCTATACCTTTTACTCTAGATATCTCTTCTTGACCGCCAGCTTTTGCAACAACATTAGTACTTGCTAAATAGCTTTCTTCTCTTCCATCGATTTCTAAAGTAATTTCATATTTGTCGCCTGATTTAAGTTTTCTGATTCCTGTAACTATACCTTGTTGTTTTTCTTGTTTACTATCAGCATCAGTTTTATCTACAAAGATAGCTACTGCTCTAGATTCTTTGTCAGAGTATGACATACCTGATAATATTTTAGTAAATTCTTTTTTAGCTTCTTTTAATGTATATACTTTATATTCTTTGTGATCTTGATCATCTGCTACAGTACTATTAGCAACGAATATCAATGTACTGTCTTGTAATTTGCTTCCATTAACATATTTATCATCTAATTTAACTTCTGATTTAATAGTATCTGAAGTTCCTGCTTTTTCTATTTTTGTTACATCTCCACGATCATCAATACTTAATTTAAGTATATCATTTGTGTTTACATCTGCCCAACCTTCAAACTTTTCAACTACTTTTTTTGCTACATTATGTTTAACTATTTTTCCTTCTGAAGTTAACACATCTAGTGCATATTCATCACCATATCTTCCTGAAGGCGTTTTATTAACCTTAGCTACTAAAGCATATGAGCTAACAGCAGTTTCTCCTGTTTCTCCTACTACTAAAACTACGTTACCTTTAAAATCTAATACTACTTTTACTTTACTACCTTCATCTTTCATGCTTCCTAAAATATCTGAAGTTAATTCTCCTAAGTCTTTTCCATCTAAGTATTTAGCATTATCTCTAGACTTATAAGTTTCTCCACCTAATTTAAATTCTACTTTATCATAAACTCTTTCAATTTTTCCTTCTTTAACATTATCGCTTGTTAATACTACAGCATACTTAGCTTTTAAGTTGTAAAGAACCACATCTCCTTCTTTTAGACTACCAGATGATATTTCTTTACCACCTTTCACTAAAGTGAAATCTTTTAAATCTAGTTCGTCATCATCATAACTAAATATAACATTTTTGTTTACGTCTTCAACAACAATATCATCTTCAAGATTATAAGCATCTACATATTTTACGTCTCCATCGCTATCTAGAAGTACTCTTGCATAATCTACTCCTTTTTTAAGCGTAGTTAAGTCTGATGTATTTCCATCTATTTTGATGTCAGCATTTTTTGCTAAATCATAATCTTTTTCTTCTCCAACAAGTCTAATATCATATCTGCTATCTTTAGCTTCTTTAATTGCATCATACTTAGCATTGTCTTCTATATTATAGATATGAACAAGATCATCCTTATCATACCATACAGTTATTTTAGATTGATTAGCTCCTGCAAAGTCAAAATCTTTGTTAACTTTTAATGTTTTTGTTGCAACGTCGCCATCCTTGTCTTTATATTCAATAGTTATTCTATTTCTATCTTTGTCTACTTTTGAAACTGTACCTTTTAATTTAGTAAATCCTAATTTTTCATAAAGATATTTTGCTTCTGTTCCTTTTGTACCTGATTTAACCCACTCAGGTTGATTGTTTCCAAAAGTAACTTGAATCATTTCAGGGATTTTTAATGCATTATCTAATAATAATGCAACTAATCCTCTTGAAGCTGGTTGACCAAAGCTTCCTTTAACTCCGTCAAGTAATCCTTCTTCAGCAGCTACTGCAAGATATCCATATGGGAATCCACCTTTAGCTACTGCTGCTGGTTCGTATCCTAAAGCTCTTAATACTAAAGTAACTGCTTGCTCATAAGTAATTTGAGCTTCTGGAGCAAATTGTCCATTTCCTACACCATAAACTATTCCATTTTTTGAAGCTATGTTGATGTATCCGCTTGCCCAATGGTTAGCTGGAACATCTGCAAATGAAGTAGGGCCTTTTGCTGCTTCAGCAGCGCTACCTAATCCTTTAACTCTTACCACTGCTGTTGAGAACTCAGCTCTTGTGATAGTGTTATTTGGTCTGTATTCGCCATTTCCATATCCTCCTAGGACACCTAATGACACTAATTTTTCAACTGCTTTTTCATATTCTGTACCAACAACATCGTTTGGTGCTGCTGCAAATACAGAAGTAAAGCTTGTAAGTACTAGTGATAGTGCTATTACTAGAGATAAAATTTTCTTCATGTTTTTTGTAACCCCCTTGTATTTTTACTTTTTTTTAATTTTCTTATATTGGAGGAATTATGTACATTTGGACAGGCCGATATTCCTCCCGAAACAGCCCATCAGTTAAAAACAGGGATTAAAGGTAATCCCTGAATTATATACCTTATTATAACATGTCTATATTTGGTAGTCAACTTATAAATATGGTTTTTTAGAAATATAGGTATGATTAACTATTTTATTCTAAATTTCCTTTATTTTATAAATTTCTACCTCATATCAACATTATATAACAAATTTTAACCAGTGATATTACAGTTATGTTACAATGATAATATTTTTTGTATTTATCGACTTTTTTTGACAGTCCACGACAAAAAAAGATGCACTTTTTATATGCATCTTTTGATTTTTTATATTCTTCTTTTATGTTTTTAACACCCAGCTTTTTGTTTTGAAGCTTTTATGAATTCTCTAAATAATGGATGACTTCTAGTTGGTCTTGATTTAAATTCTGGATGGAACTGTGCAGCTACAAACCATGGATGATCTTTTATTTCCACTATTTCTACTAGCCTTTCATCTGGTGATACTCCACTTATTATTAGTCCATGTTCTAATGCCTTGTCCCTAAATTCATTGTTAAATTCATATCTATGCCTATGTCTTTCATATACTAGTTTTTCTCCATATGCTTCATATGCTTTTGAACCTTCTAATAATTTACACGGATATAATCCTAGTCTCATAGTTCCACCAATATCAACTACATCTTTTTGTTCTGGCATAAGGTCTATTACTGGATAAGGAGTCTCTGGATTCAACTCAGAACTATGAGATTTTTTTAAATCCATTATGTTTCTCGCAAATTCTACTACTGCCATTTGCATACCAAGACATATTCCTAAGAACGGCACTTTATTTTCTCTAGCATATTGTATTGCTAATATTTTTCCTTCTACTCCTCTATCTCCGAATCCACCTGGTACTAATATTCCATCAACGTGTTTCAATACTTCTTTATAATTATTTTCTTCTAACTTTTCTGAATGTACCCAATCTATATTTACATCTACTTCATTAGCTATACCCGCATGTTTTAGGGATTCTGCTACCGATATATATGCATCTTTTAATTCTACATATTTACCAACTAGTGCTATTCTTACTTTTCCTTTTGGATTTTTAACTTTTTCTATCATTTCCATCCATTCTTTTAAGTCTGGATCTTTTGCACAATTTAATTGTAAGTGTTTTATAGCTAGGTCTGGAAGTCCTTCTTCTTCCATTAATATAGGTACATCATATATAGTATCTGCATCTAAATTTTGAATAACATTAGAAACATCAAGATCACAGAATAGAGCTATTTTTTCTTTCATCTCTTCTGATATTGGATATTCTGTTCTACATACTAGCACATCTGGACGAATACCTATACTTCTAAGTTCTTTTACACTATGTTGGGTTGGCTTTGTTTTTAATTCTCCAGCTTTAGCTAGATATGGTATTAATGTGACATGAATATACATTACATTTTCTTTACCTACATCATATTTTATTTGTCTTATTGCTTCTAAAAAAGGTAAGCTTTCTATGTCTCCTACTGTACCACCTATTTCTGTTATAACTACATCTACTTCTTTTTCCTTTGAAACTCTAAATACTCTGTCTTTTATTTCATTTGTTATATGAGGTATGACTTGGACTGTCCTCCCTAGGTAATCACCTTTTCTTTCTTTATTTAGTACCGACCAATAAATTTTTCCTGTTGTAACATTGCTGTACTTACCTAGATTTATATCTATGAATCTTTCATAATGTCCTAAGTCTAAATCTGTTTCTGCTCCGTCGTCAGTTACAAACACTTCCCCATGTTGATATGGACTCATAGTCCCTGGGTCTACATTTATATAGGGATCAAATTTTTGGATTGTTACTTTTAGTCCTCTACTTTTTAGTAGTTGTCCTAATGAAGCTGCTGTTATACCCTTACCTAATGATGAAACTACACCACCTGTTATGAAGATATACTTGGTTGCAGACATGGATCGGCCTCCTTTATTTTCTATACTAAATTAAATATATAAATAAAGTATTATTTCACAGTTACACAACTATAGCATTGTATCTCACTCTAAATAATATGTCAATGAACTAACTATTCTATAAATTTTTTCCATATAAAGAACATAAAAAAGCATCCTTTAATTTAAAGGATGCTTTTTTTATCTTATCTAATTATACCTTCTCTATAATCATATTTTAGGTCTTCTTGTATATGTTTTATCATTCTGTTTATAAAAGCTGCTGCTTCTGCTCTTGTCATAACCTCGTTTGGATATATATAGCCTTCTGGTGTACCTTTTGCAAGTCCTATTTGATTTGCAACATATACTGATTTTTTAGCCCAAACAGGTATATTATAGTCATCTTTAAATGGTGTTTTAAAGTTGTAGTTTGGAGCTAATCTTTCTAATCCTAAAGATCTTATACCTATAGCTATAACTTCAGCTCTAGTTATTTTACCATCAGGTAGGAATCTGTTATCTCCTACTCCATACATTATTCCTCTATCTTTTATAGCTTTTATATAGTCATAGTCTGGAGATTTTTTACTTACATCTACAAACAGGTCTTGTTTGTCATCTTTTTTCTTTGTAGCTTTTCTTGTACTTCCTTCTTTTTCATCTTTTAAATCCATTGATTTTACTAACCATTTTGCGAATTCTGATCTTTTAGTAGGTAGATTAGGTCCAAAATATTGTTTTGTTTCATCTATAGCTTGTATACCTACTAATTTCTTAATGTCCCATTCTCCCCAATGTCCTTTTATATCTTGGTATCTAGGTATAAACATTTTTTGTTGAGTAGGTACAGTTTCGTAATATTCTTTACCGTCTCCTCTATTTCTATAAGTATCATGTAACTTACCTGAACTAGTAAAGTGGGGTAAATCATATGAATATTTTAATATAGTTTCATCTCTTTCTGTAAGTGTATATGCACCATCAAAACTAGATTGGTTCGGTATATTGTCTGAATAGTCCATTCTCTTTGTTCTGTTAAAAGAAACATCCATGTCTGCACTTCCATACCATGATACAGCATCTTTTCCTGTTCCTCTTGTATAGCTTATATCATGACGAACTTTTTGAGTTTCAGTTCCACCCCAGTAGTGATCATATCCATATATATTTCCTGTTAGTCCAACTGTTACGAGACCTTCAGTTTTATTGATATTGTAAGTCTTTTTGCCTTGCCAGTTCCCTTGTGAGAAGGTCACTATTGGTAAGTTATCGTCTAATGTAGAGTTATGAAACTGATAGTCTTGTAGTTCATATTTTGTTTTGTTACTTCCTTCAGTTACGTCTATTGTCTCTTTATATTTCTTCATATTATTTACTTCTACTACTTGTCTATTATCTGCTGATGGATTTAGTTGTCTTTCAAGGTCTAAGCTTCTGGTTAGCTTTATAGTTCTATCTTCATTGTATAGTTGATACTTATATGTTATTGACTTATCTTTTATTTTTGTTTCTATCTCGCCTTGTAATAGAGTAGGCTTTCCTGTTATATATATCATTTCTTTATATAGCTTACTCTTACTAAAGTCGCTTTCATTCTTGTGTATGCCACCTTCAAATCCAGCACTTCCTCTTTGGGCATAGCCCGTAAGAGGAAGTGTTATTATTATAGCTGTCATAATCAATGCTACTAATCTTTTCACGTTATCAGCTCCTTTTTTGGATATAAAGGATTATCTACAAATAATAATATATCCTTTGTTATTTCTTCTCATTACGTAAATATTATCTTTCGTAGATATTTGGCTCATATCTACAGGTTTACCGTTTTTGATAAATATTCCATCTTCTATATCTAATGTTATACTTGATGAATTATTTATCTTCCATGTTTGTGTTAAGTTACTCCAATCTTTTATATCTTTAATTGTGATAGTTTCGTTGTCTAAGTTTATATTTCCAATATTAGCTGTAGTTATAGCGTCTGCTTCTGAATTTGGATTTACTATATTAATAGCTAATGCAACTCCGTCTCTTACTACAGTGTATACATATTCGTTATAGTATTCATTGTATTTATTTGAACTGTGTAATCCACTGTCTAAGAAATCTTTAACTGATATTTTCTTTGGTGATGCTTCTCTAACATCTAGAATTTGAGTATCGTCAGTTATCTTAACGTAACTACGTCTAGAGCTATCTTTTTCTATACCGTCTACTATAGTAGGTCTATAAAGTTCTAGTTCACGATTAAGAACTTCTTCTATTCTACCTCTATATACCACTAACTCTGTTGTTGGCTTAGTTACTCCTTCTACTGTTATAACTGAAGCTACATTACTTCCATGAGTTACTACTGATATACTATCTCCTTGTTTTAAGTTGTATGGACTTATTAGTCTACCATCTTTTAATATGATTGTACTATCGTCAAAGTAAACATCGCTATAGTCTACTCTTATTCTTCTATCTCCATATGTTATATTATCTATTGAATTAAAGTAAGTTCTTTCATATCCATTTTTCAATATAACTCTTGATCCTTCTTCTTTACTAAAGTTATTTTCACTAAGGATATATACTTCTACCCCTACATAATTTTTAAGTTGTTGTTTAGTTATTGCTTTTCCTTCTCTAAATACTTCTAAGTTATATTTTAATGGCAATAACTTTTGACTTGATTCATTAGTCCATTTACCTTGTTTATATACTGAAGGACTTCTAAGGACTATTTCATTTTTATCAACATTATAGTGTGATATTTCACCTTTATATATATTTGATATTTGTTTTGTATTTTCTGTTAATATATATATCTTAATAGGAGTATTTCCTTGATATTCGTCAAAATCAAGTTTTATTATATCTCCTTCTTTTAGCCCATCTATTCCTACATTCACATTGTTTTTAAGGATTGGAGTATAAGATGGTACTGTATATTTAATTTGTTTATTTTCACTTATTACTGTTACTTCACCATATCGTTTGTCTACATATAGTACTGTTCCTCTTTCTACTCTTTCTCCAGGATGAATATATCCATCATCTCCTGTATCAAGATATCCATCTATTCCTACTACTTTTCCATTTAAAAGTTTCAATGTGACTTCTTGCCCATATATTAAGTTACTTAGGTTAGATCCTTGTCCATTTATTTTCACATCTACTTCTTTTATAATGTTATAGTTATGGATTCTTCCATAGTAGTCTTTTACAGATATAGTGTAATTATTTTGATCTACATTTTCTATTACTCCTTTTACCGATGCATTTTTATCCCAAAGAGCTTCTACGAATACTACTTTTCCTTCATTATTAATGTAGTATTTTATGTCGTCATAAGTATTTATACTTTCAGGTAATACCAATTGTCTATTTTTATATCCTATGAACCCACCGTTATATTTTGCATTTGATGAACTTTTAACTGATATCTCAGTTGCTGTATTGTCGTCATTTTTTATACTAAAGTGTCTTTTTTGTATATACGATCCTTCTATATACTCTGACATAGGTACTACATTATCAACTGTTCCTACTTTTATAATGTATCCTTGTTCTTTTAGTATATCTTCATGAATATTGTCCATTAGCTTAGCCATTTCTGATCTTTTAAGAGGTGATTTTGGATTGAATCTTCCTTTGTCATCGCCACTCATTATTCCTTTTTGTACTACTGCTTCTATAACTGGTATATATCCCGTGTTTATACTTTTCCAGTCTACAAAGTTAAATACCATTTGTTGATTTCTACCATCTGTATTTTCAAGTTTTGCAGCTCTGGCTATCCATACTGCTACTTGCTCTCTACTAATAGACTTTTTCCATGTATACTCTCTTTGTATTTTTTGATTTAATTGTTTTTTAATTTCATCTAACTGTTTTTTTCCTAGATTCTTATTAGCCTTATATGTTTCTAATCTTTTTGATGCTTCTCTTTCTATTTCTTTCTTTTGTCCTTCTGTAAGTTCAACTATTTTTGCTTCTTCTTCTTTAGTTATTATTCCACTTTTAGAAGCTACTTTCAGATGTCCATTAAACCAGTAATATCCCGCATCTAGTATCTGATATCCTCCTGTATCTCCTTTTTTTATTGTACCTTGTCCAATTCTTTGTCCTTCTCCTTCAAGTCCAAGAAGGCGAACTATCAAGGTCAAGGCTTCTTCTTTTGTTAGAATACCTTCTGGATTAAATCTACCTTGACCCATTCCTTTTATAACTGATAAAGCACTCATTTTATATACTGAATCTCTCGACCAATGATTCTTTACGTCATAAAAGTTAATGTTATTATAGAGTTCTTTATACTCTCTTATTCCTTCATATGAGTTCGCCGTAGCAATACTTACTCCTTGTATAGGACTTGATAGAGATGTTATTAAAATAGATGCAGTTACTAAAGCTGTCGTTATCTTACTTTTTAATTTTCCCAATCTCAACACCCCTATTTATTATGTGTGACTACATATTTACCATTTAACGTTATATAACTATAGATTCTATATACGTCTTTCCTTATTGTATAGTCAAACTCTGATTTTACTGTTGTGTTTTGATAAACTAGACCATTCTGTTCCGGAACATATCTATTGAAAGCAAATTGTGGGGAACTTCCTGAATATTTGTCTGTTATAAAAGTAAATCCTAGTCCCTCAATTTTATCCATATTGTATGTCTGCCTTCCATCTTGCAGATAGAACTTAACTTCATAGCCTTCTGACGCTTTTCTATATGCCGGTAAATTCTTAGTTATTCTAGATTTTTCAGCACTATCTAGTTTCGATATATCTATAACAACATTAGTATCATCACTTTGTCTAAAATATGAGCTATTTCTTAAAGAACTAAGAGCTACACCTACTTCTAAGTCTTTTAATCTTAAAGATGCATATCCTACTCCTTTATTAATAGTAGTTGTAGGTATAGTAAGCTTTATTTTAGTATAATTATCATATTTAGAATCTGTTAAAGCCTGTTGATATTCTTTGTAGCTAAATTCTTTAGGAAAAGCTATATTTAGCTCTCCATTAGTATAAGTTATTTTTGCTGTAGTTATATCTTTATCTTCGTATTTGCCGCCACCTTGATCATCTTTACTTTTAAGTGTGGTCGCATAGTCATATGCATATCCTCTTGATTCTCCATATTCATTTACTGCCCACAATTTAAAATAGTATCTTGTATCTGGCTTCAAGTCTTTTATTACATATTTTAAATCTGTAGTCTCTCCTAAGAACTCATAGTCATCATTTGATCTAGACTTAGCATATATCTTGTATCTATCAGCTTCTTCTACCTTATCCCATTCTAGTATTATAGATCTTTCATGTCCTGGATAAGCTCTGAATCTAGTTGGTTCACCTGGTATAGGTAGTATGAATGTTATACCATTTTTATAAGTATAAGTACCACCATCAGGATTCTCTATTCTAACATCTTTAGTTACACTTTCTTGTTTGCTATTTAGCTCAACTTTTGGAGATGTAATTTCTATAGTATTGCTGTCAATGAATTTTACACCTGTTACTTGTGTATCGCCTATAAAGATCTTTGCTCCTTGTTGGAATCCTATCCCTGATATTGTTACTTTATGTCCTCCTGTATGATGAACCTCTCTTGGATTTACCCTTGTTATAACAGGACTTGATATATAAGTAAATCCGCCTTTTTTAACAGTTTCTCCTAATGCAGAATTGTTCTTTATGAACACGTCTACTGGTCCTAATATATCACTTGGAGGAGTTATAACTACAAGTTTGTTATATGATGACTCTTCTTTTATGACTTTTGCTTCTCCTGCCCCTATTCTCACAGTTATATCATTTACTCTAAAGTCATTACCTATGATAGTTATCTTTTCTCCACCTTTTGCACTACCTTTGTTTGGTATGATTTCTTCTATAACTGGATTACTTTCTTTGTCTTTATATATATAGTACAGTGGTTTTTTAGCTGGATCTATTTGTGCAGCTGAAGAGTCTGCTATACCTCCATCTTCATTAACAACAACTATACGAAGTGGTTTGTTTACATCTCCAGCTCTTCCTTTTGGAGATTTTACGACTATTTTGTCATCTCCATTACTTCTACTTACAACTTCTGCTTCTTGATTTCCTATAAATACTTTTACTCCTTTTCTAAAGTCCTTACCATATAGAGTAAATGTTAATCCTCCATCTAGTGTAGACTCTACTGAGTAATAGTCTATTTCACTTGTACCTTTTTTAAGTACTTCTTTTTTAGGCTCTGCATTGGTAATTAAAGGTCTACTATCTGGATTTTTAACTATGATTTTACCTTTTGCAGTTCCTCCGTCTTTATTTACCACTTTAACTTCTCTTTCTCCTACACCATCCATTGGTGGAGATACTACTTCTAATGTATTTGAGTTTATATATTTTACTTTTGGTGCTAATCTTCTTGTAACTATTAATCTATCTGATTTTACTTCTATTTTTATACCTTCTAATCTAGGGTTTCCATTCTCTGTAGGTAATGTTACTATAGCTGGTTTCCCTGATCTAACTTCTAGTGAACTTTTTAATTCGTCATTTATATATACAAATATGTTCTCTTTTGAACCTGGATCTCTATTATCATATTTTACTTTTACATTTCCTAGTTCTACTTCTGAGTAAGCTCCTACTATTTGAGCCAATCCTGATTCATTTCCAAATATAACTTCTGTGTCTATATTAGGATTTATATTACTATTATCTGTATTGCTATTTATGAATCCTTCACCTACTATTGTTACTTCTGTTCCTCCAGTCTTAACTATAGTATCTGGAGTTATTGTTTTTATAGTAGGTTTTGATGTTTCATAAGTAAATCCTCTTTTTAAAGTTGTAGTACCTGCATCTGGATTCACTAATATAACGTCAACTGCTTCACCTTTTTCATATGGTGGTATCTTAACCATAAGTGAACTTTGACTAGAGTATTTTACTTCAATAGCTTCTACCCCACCAAAGTATACTTTTGGAATTGGTTCTCCTTCATCATATTTTCCATTGCCATTTGTATCTACATATCTAAAGTCTCTACCTGTTATAACTACTGTTTGGTATCCTGCTGTTGAACCTTTATTAGGATCAATTTTTTCTATAACAGGAAAACTTCCTGGTACTCTAAATGTAAATCCATCTCTTTTGGTATCTGTTGCTCCGTCATAGTTTACTACAGTTACAGGAACAGTAACTCCTGTTTTTGCATCATCAGCTACTGGATAATTTGGAGTAGTTACTTGAATTTCTGTACCATCTCCATTAACTTTTACATTTGTACCTTTTTTCTCTCCAAAATATACATCTACTTTATCTGTAAATCCTGACCCTTTTATGGTGACTACCGTCCCACCATCTCTAGTTCCGAAATCTGGTGACAGTTCATCTATCTTAGGTTTACTTTGTGGAATCTTATAGTCAAATCCTTTTTCTCTTATGTCATAAGAAGCATCTGGATTCACTACTTTTACATCTACTTTAATAGGTAAATCACTTAATTTAGGAACTACTACTCTTATTGTTTGTTTATCTATTATATAAACTCCTGGTTCTTCGTTATCTTCTTTTTTAACTTTTAATTCAAGATCTCCAAAGAATACCTTAGTTCCTGTTTCTTTCATTTCTTGTTCATCTTCTATATCATATTTCGGTATTACGAAGTCATCACCTTTTATGATTACTTCTGTACCCTCTGTACCTTCTGATGGAGCTATTTCTTTTATTTTAGGTGCTGTTTTTATAGTTGTATATTCTATAGCCCCTTCTGCTGTTCCACCATCTGAGTTTATAACTTGAACTACCTTTTTACCTGGTGTACCAGATGGTGTAATTATAGTTATTGCTTCTATATTCTTTCCTTCTTTAGTCAGTCTTTCTACTTTTTCTATCTTTGCCACTTCTCCATTTATAGTTACTATCAGTTTTATTTGATTTGAGTAATACTCAAAGTTCTCCCCTGTTATAACTACTCTTTCTCCACCGTCTGAACTAACTTTTGATGGTGATATATCCAATATCTTTGGATCAGTTTGTGGATCTTTATATAAGAATGAATCTTTTATTCTAGTTATTCCACCGTCAGGGTTATATACTATAATGTCCCTATATCCTGGATTAGTTGAAGAAGGAAACTTTGTTACTAATCTAGTTCCAACTTTATTAAATACTCCATCTACCTCTACAATTCTTTTATCCTTTTCTATAGTTACTTCTTGAACTTCTGCTTCATAGTTTTTCTTAAATTCTTCAGGGTTACTTAATGTTCCACTTAAATATAACTTTATGGTTTCATCAGTTACATTAGGTGGCACAACTAACACCCTAGGTTTGGTTATCTTCCGTTGATCATTTTCATCTACACTACTCTTTACTAAGAACCTATCACCTTTTATTACTACTCTAGGATTAATCTCATCTTCCCCATCTTTAGAGATTGATCCTATGTTAGGTGTAACTTCATTTATTATAGGTACTTTTATAGTTTCATATATGAAATCTATCATTTGCCTTTCTACATATCCATAACCATCTAAAGGCTTAGCATCACCTTCTTTTTTATAACTAGTTTCAACTTGGACAGTTACTTTTACTGCTGTATCTTCTTTTGGGTTTAATGTTACTTTAGGAGTTTTTACTTTAAGTATTTGTTCCCCTCTTTCTCCTATGCTAGTTACCTCATTTAAGTTATTAAAATCAACATCATCAAGTGAAAACTCGGCATTTTCTCCATGGAATAAAACTGTGATTTTCCTTTCTCTTATTACACCTGTTTGTCCTTTTAAAGGATTTTCGTTATCATTTTCATCAATCTTTTTTACAAATACTAATCCTTTTTTATTAGGCTCTAATTTGGCACTATCTTCATCAGATACTACTATTCTCTTATCGCCCTTAATCTCTGTTTTGGTTCTTTGAAAGTTTTCTCCATATATAGATACTACTTCTCCGCCTATTTCGTCACCTCTATCTGGATCTATTTTGGTTAAGAACATATAGCTTCCTGAGCCTATATATGTAAATGTACCTACTCTTTTTCCATCTATAGTTATATCAACTGGAACTGCAACACTTGACGCAGGTGACTTAACTACTATTATCTTGTCATTTCCATCTTTAGTTACATTTTGTATAGGTGCAACTTGATCTCCAAATTTGATACTCATTTTATCATGAAGACCTGTACCTTTTATGTGGACTTCTGTTCCTCCAGTTATAGGTCCAGCATTAGGTGTTATCTCTGTTACTTCAAATGGTGTTGGTTTTGGTAATATTTCTAATTCTCCTATTAAAGTTACTGCTGTATTATTGTTGTTATCTATAACCTTAATGTTATGTTTTTGATTAGATACAGGTGATGGAACTTTTACCTCTATCTTATCAGCATCATTATCTTGTATTTCTGCAAGCTTTCCATTACTGTTTGGATCTAGTATATATACTTCTACGTTACTCGTAGGAAAGTTATTACCAAGTACTGTTATAATATCATCTTCATTAGCTACTCTCTTTGAAATATTTGATATATTATGTACTGGTAATTTAATTTGTTGATCAGTTAAACTTGATCTTCCACCATACTTAGTTTCTATATTAATATTGCATTTTCCATCAGTGAATCCTTCTGGCAAAGTAGCCTTTATAAATCCTTCTCTTTGTTGTACAATTGGCACTATAGCTTGGATTCCATCTTTTATGATCTCTAACTTAGTTACATTATCTCTTTCTCCTACTAGGTTAAAGTTACTTCCATATACTTCTAAATATGTTTTTACTTCTTCTTTTCCATTAGAAAGCATCTTTATTTCTTTATTTACTATAATCTTTTCTATTTTAGGATCTGGGATATATTGAAATGTAGCAAGATCTCCATTTCCGTCTTTTTCTATGGTAAGAATAGCCTCACCTACATAATTATCTGACTTAGGTATATCAACCAATAGTCTTGAATCATTAATTGATTTAACCTCTGCTTTTTCCTGGCCTGATCCTGATCCTCCTTTATAATGAACAGTTGCTGTAATCTTAGTTTTATCAGTTCCAAACCCGCTACCTGATACTTCAACAAGATTACCATTACCTGCTGATACTTTATTAGGTTTTATAGATGTAATCTTTGGAGTGTCATTGGCAGCAAATGCTACTATTTGACCAATGGGTAAACTTGTAAATATCATTGCAAATAATAGCACAAATGAAATTATCCTCCTTTTCATACTTTTTCCCCCTTTATTTAAAAGTTCTTTTATTTTACTCATAATATTACATATATGATATCGGCATTATTTGTGTAAAATTTACTCTTTGTTTTGTTACAACATTATTACACAAACCCCTTGGAAAAATTAATATAGACTCTTTAATATGCATTAATAGGTGGGTAACTTAATATATTTTAATATATTAAATATTAGGGAGTGAAAGTTTATGATAGACTTTGGAACTGCTAACCCACCTGATAACCCAACAGATAGTGAAAGACATGAACTTATTTTAAATAACTTACGAGATTTAAATAGAACGGATGACTATTATAACATAATAAAATATCTAGGTCCTATGAAAGAGATAACTAAAATAGCTCCTCCTGGAAAGTTTAAGGGTAAAAAAATAGGAATAATCGGTGCGGGTGCTGCTGGACTTTCTGCTGCGTTTGAACTTAGAAAGTTGGGATTTGACATAACTATACTTGAATCCTCTAATCGTATAGGAGGTAGAATTTATACATATTATTTTGATAAAGATAAAAAGTTATATGGAGAGCTAGGTCCTATGAGGATACCTGTTAGTCATGGAACTTCTTGGCACTACTTGAATATTTTGAACTTGAACACTACATACTTTCCTCAAGACGATCCAAATGCATTTATATATATAAATAATGTTAGAGTTAGAAGTGATCCTGAAGGTGAAAATGTAAGGAGAGAAATATACCCTCTTTTTAATCTTTCCAATTGGGAAAAAAGACTTCCTTGGACATCTCTTTTACAATATACTCCTGAGTCTACACTGCTAAGTATGCCTTCAGATATCCGTAAAGAAATATTACAAATAAGAAAGCATTATCATCCTATGGTATCTTACTGGGATCATTTTAATGCTCGACAAGCCTTTCAGCATTTTGGCATTAGTAATTGTGCTTTAAATATGTTATCTGGTTTGTCTCCTATTCTAGCTGCCTTTTGGTACTACGGATATATAGAGATGTTATTTGAATTTCTTTCTCTTTCTTTTGTAGATCTATATAGAATAGAAGGAGGATTCTCAAATATAACCAAAGCTTTTTTTGAATCCTTAACTAGTTCCAATCCTAAGGAATATGAAAATATTCCAAGTAGTTCTCTAGGTAAAGTTGATTTTAGATTAAATACAAGGGTATCTGGAATATATCAAAGTTCAAATAGAAACAAAGTTATATTAAAATACAAAGTTAAGAAGAATAAAGAATATGAAGAAGAATCTTTTGACTATGTGATTTGTACTATGCCTTTTTCTATTCTTAGAACTACAGATGTTTTTCCTCCTTTTTCTAACAGAAAGCAACAAGCCATAAGAGAACTGGAATATGTTGATAGTCAAAAAACTGCATTACTCTGTAATAGAAGGTTTTGGCAAGAGGGTGGTCCTGCTCAGAGAATAGTTGGTGGAGATTCTAATACTGACTTGGCTATAGCAGATATATGGTATCCTCCTTATACTCCTAATAGTAATGAACCTGGGGTATTAATTGCATCTTATAACTTAACTACTGATGCTGTAAGAGTAGGGGGACTTCCTATAGATATAAGGATAGAAGTGATAAAAAGACAAGTAGAACAGGTTCATGGTCTAACCCCTGGTTATTTGGATTCTATAGTTGAAGGCTATGCGTCTATGGATTGGATAAGCGAGCCTAACTATTTAGGAGCTTTTGGCTATTTTAGACCTGAACAAAAAAGACTTTTGTCTTATTATACTATAGCTCCAGAATATAATAATAGACTCTTATTTGCAGGTGATCATACTTCTATTAGTCATGGATGGCTAAATGGTTCTTTTCAAACTGCAATGAAAGCTGCAAATGATATAGCAATTCATTGTAATATGTGTTGCTAGAATAAAAGAAGTGCTCAAAAGGTAACTTTAAGTTGTCTTTTGAAGCACTTATATTTAATCTTTTTATCATATCTTAACTTCCAATCATGTCTAATAATATACTTATGAATCTATTAACCACTTTCATTATGTAAAGATGACCTAGTACTTCTTCTTTTGATTTGGTTCTTAATAGTAGGTTGCTATTATACCTGTGAAATAATTCTGAATATGTATGTATATAGTCGAAAAGCTTATATGGTTCTAGAAATTTTATAGATTCTGATATTACATCTTCTAGTTTAAGTATACTAAAAATAAGTTCTTTTCCGTCTTCATCATTAAAGACAATCCCTTCATTATTTTCCGGTAAGTTATATCCTTCTTTTTCTAATATTGATATGACATTAGATGTTCTTTCATATAAGTAAGTGATTTTGAAATAGTGACTACCTAGACTATTTTGTCTTGATACTTCAAGTGGTATATCTATATCACTTTTAAATGTTTTAGATATTGACCAGAAATTTATTTCTTTCCTTGTAAGTATACTTTCTATAGGATCTTCTAATTTTACTCCATTTCGTAATATTGTTAGCTTCCCTAAGTTTATATTTTTCTTTATGACCTGATTGTCACTTTCTTTTAGTTTATGTGAATCTATCATATCATATCCTTTAGATGAAAGTATATTCTTTAGTACAAAATAGTAAGACTCAGCTCTGCTTTTTATATCTATATCTTGTTTATTTTCTATATTTAACACTATTTTTTTATTAGGAGACTTATCTATTATATTTAGTCCATTTTGAATTACCATATCTCCTACTATAGTTATCCATTTTGAATCTAAGAAAATATTTATAAATCCTGGTTCTACTATTTCTACTTTTTTTATATTTAACTTTTCTTTATTAATTGAATTAACTATAATTTCTTTTTTGTCTATGTCTTTATAAAAATTTTTTACTTTTAATATTACATTTGTAGATAAGTCTCCATTTTCTTTTGTTTTAGGAACTAAAACATCAAACTCAATATCTTTTTCTAAACTTAATGCTTTTTTTATTTCTTCTTTAAATAGTAAAAATATATCATTTATTTTTCTTATTTTCAACATTGCTACCTCTACATTATATCTATTGAAAGTTTATTAGTAGTTTCTATTGAATCTGAAATACTTAGTTGGTATATTAAGTCTATGTTTCCTCTTCCTTTATCAGAAATATTTACGTCTACATGTTTTGTAAGTATTTCCATATCCATATCTCCATACACAGTTCCATACTCTGATTTATATCTTGTACCCTGTTGAAAAACTAAGCTTGATTTATTATTTCCAAATCTCTTCATAGAAACTTTTCTATCTTCTATTTTTAGCGTGGTCGTTGCTCCTTCCATTCCTGAAAGTTCTGTTTCATCATATACTAAATAATATGTTCCTTTCTTATTATAGAACTTTCCTTCTGTTATTAACTCTATAACATTTTCTTCTCCATCTAGTGTTGTTTGAGTACCTTTTATCTTAAGAGTAACTTCTTTCATGATGCACCTCCTATAGATTCTCTATATCTACTTTTTTTATTTCGTGTATATTTCTATTTAAGATATTCCCCCCTATTCTTCTAAACTTTTCTGGATCATCGCTTACGTAATAACAATGGATAGGCTTGTCTACTTTTCCTGATAATATGTTATTCTGCTTTAGTATTTGCTTTGCTTCCTTTGCTGTTTCAAAAGCTGGATTCACTAGAGATACTCCTTCACCCATAACTTTAGTTAATGTATATCTAAGTATAGGATAGTGAGTACATCCTAGTACCAAAGTATCTACGTTGTGTTCCTTTAAGTCTAATAGGTATTTTTCTGCTGCTATTCTAGCTACATCTGTATCTTGCCATCCATCCTCTACAATTTGAACAAATAATGGACATGCTACTCCTATTACTTCTGATGATTTTTTTAGTTCTCTTATTTCTTTTTGATATGCTTCACTATTTATAGTTCCTGTGGTTCCTATTACTCCTATTTTTCCATTTTTACTTTTAGCTGAAGCTGCTTTGGCTCCTGGCTCTATAACTCCTATTATAGGTACATCGAAATGTTCTAATGCTTCTTTTAATGCCATAGCACTTGCTGTATTACAAGCTATAATAATAGCCTTTACATTCTTACTTAGTAAAAATTTTATACATTGAAAAGAATACTTCATTACTGTTTCTTTTGATTTAGTACCATAAGGTATTCTTGCTGTATCTCCAAAGTAAACTATATCCTCATTTGGCAATTGTTCTGTAACTTCTTTTAGTACAGTTAATCCTCCAATTCCTGAGTCAAATATTCCTATAGGTCTGTTATCCATATTACCGCTCCTTTCGGTTACCGTTTACTTTTAAGTGTTAATTTATATTTTCTATAGTATATATGTTAGTATTGTATCAACTATAGTATATTATATGTTAAAAATATATAAATAGCCAAATAAAACTTTAGTAAAAAAATATGAGGTAGGCTAATTATATTAGCCTACCTCATATTAAAATGTAAGTGTTCCATTTTCATCTATTATTAACCTTAAAATTTGTTCCTCTTTTCCTGTTAGTGCATTTATATATACTATGAAGTCTTCGTTTTTATATTTTCCTCTAAACTCATAACATAGCACTTCTTGATTTATTCCTTTTGGAATAATTGCAAGTCTTGTACTTGTAATGTTATAGTCTTGTTTTACTCTACTTCTAGCTTCTTCTTCACTTATTTGTGGCTCACTTATTTGTCTTTGGTGATGTTGTTGTAAGTAAAGTGTTGAATCAATTCCTACTATTTCTCCATTGTCCAATGCTACTTTAACTTTTACAAGATCTGGATACACTGTTACATTATTTTCTGTATATGCATAGTTAAATACAGCTATACCGTCATTTCTAAGAGAATAGTTCGGCTCCATATTTTTAAATCCTTTTTCTTCTAAGAACAGTCTTGCTTTTTCTTGAGCTTCTCCCATTGTTAACTTATGTTTTCCTACAGTTCTTGGATTCGCCATCCATACTACGCTTCCACCTTTTTTACTTACACTAATATATATTGCTTTTTCTTTGTCTGCATTTTCAGGTGTTACGCTAAATGTATATGAAGGTATAGTAGCTTCTGAATCTAGATTCTTTCCTGCTTCAAATTGAGTTATTTTTCTTACTTTTTTTGCTCCTAAGAAATCTTTTACTATTTTTTTAGCCTCTTCTAAAGTTACATTTTTATCTCCTAATGCTTTAGGTTTTATCTTTCTTGCTTGATCTGAGAAAGGTCCATCATATATTAACTCTGGATATTTTGTCATTTCTTCTTCAAGCTTTACTAGTTGAGTGTTTAGCATATCCTTATTTGCTTTTCTCATTTGTTTATCTTCTCTATTTCTTATTTCATCAAAGTTTAGATCACCCTTCATAATTTTTCTATGAAGTCCTGATAATTCACTTGATAAGAATGTACTATATTTACTAAGTTCATTTAGAGAGTTTCTTTGTTCTTCTGTTAGTTCTTTCCCTTCTAAATGATCTTTTATAAGTGAGTTACAATAATCTGAAACTTGTGTTAAAAACCTAGTTGTCTTACTCATGTCTGAATGCCTTATTGGCATTTGTGATAACTTTTCTTGGGCTGCAGCAGATTGTTGCATTATTTGTGATAGTAATACTATGTTTTGCTCTTTTGATTCAGAAAGTAAGGCTTTAGATAAAGATACTTCTACATTTTCTATATGATCTTTTGTATCATAGAAAAGTCTTTGATATCCATTATTAAGAGCTGTTTTATATTCTTTTCTCATGTTACTTTGATTAATTCCCCAAGCTGCCAATCCTATTAAAAGTATAGCTAAAGGTATAGCTATAAGAGCAGTTTTGTTATAATTTCTTTCTCGTTTATCCAATTATCTCACCTCCATATCTATAATCCAAACCAGTGTTTGCCTATTTTTAGCATAACTTTTCTAGACCAAATCCATTTACTAGTAGCTGTCTGAGGATTCCAATAGTATAAGCATCCATAACTAGGATCCCAACCATTTAATGCATCTCTTGCAGCTTTTATAGATTCAGCATCTGGCGTTAAATTAATTTGACCGTCTGCTACTGCTGTAAATGCAAGTGGTTGATATATAACTCCTGCTATAGTGTTAGGAAATGCTGCATCGTTTACCCTATTTAATATAACCGCTGCAACTGCTACTTTTCCTACATAAGGCTCTCCTCTTGCTTCTCCATGTATCGCTCTAGCTAGTAAATATACATCATCTTCTCTATTTACACCTGTATTTCCTGGGCTTGAAGTATTAGTAGTAAAAGTTAATCCTAATGCTCTTGCTGTTTCTCCACCTACTATTCCATCTTGTGCAAGTCCATTACTTCTTTGGAAGTTTATAACCCCTCTGTATGTATCTGCACCATACACACCATCTACTTTTCCGTTAAAGTAACCCCATCTAAGTAGTTTATCTTGAACAGTTTTTACATCTTCTCCTGTAGATCCCCAATAAAGTTGTTTCTCTTGTTGCATAAGAGCTACTTCTTCAGAAGATTCTTCTTTATTTACAACTTTATCTAACTGTTTACTTGTTTCTTTATTCGTAAGAGTATCTATTTTTGGCTTATTGTTTATATATGTCAGTCCTAGTATTGAAGCTAAAAGTATAGATCCACTAAGAAACAGAACTATTTTTTTCAAATTTTTATCCTCCCTTCAATATTGAAAAGGTTTTTTATTTTATTTGCTTAAAGTGTGTACATATATTTTCTGTAAATAATTAAGAATTATTCAAAAAAATAAGAAATAAAAAAAATAAAGTTAGAACTTTAAAGTTTTAACTTTATTTCATTATTTCTTTCATTTCATCTGTCTCATTTTTAGTTACGAATATTTTTTCAAATACCTCTGCTATTTTAGATTTTAATTTTATAGGTTGATCTTGTGGTGATTCTTCATATGTACTTGACACAATACCATATTCATCTTCTGTTAATACTTCTTTTAATCTATTTTCTGTCTTTTTATCCGTTAATCCATTTTTTGCATCTACAAAACATAGTGGAGGAAACATAACACACCACCAGTTTTGTCCATTTCCTTCACCTATGATTATTCTTACACTTTCATATTCTCCAGCAGGAAGTGTAAAATTTCCATATGATTTAGTAGGAAAAGTATGTTTTCCTAACTTTATATCTACATCATAATCCTTACCACTTTCTTTTATTTCTTTTAATGCTATATCTCTTATTTCGTTCATATTTTGCTTTATTATTTTTCTCGTCTCTTCTATAGACTTAGAATTTATAAATTTATGACTTATTTCATTAAGTACTTTGTCTCTTACTTTTAATTTCAATTCTTGATCTTCTGGTAAGTCACTATTTGCAAGAACATGAAATCTTATAAGTTTGTCCTTATAAGTTTCGCTAGTTTTATAATATTTTTTTGATGCTATAATTCCAATACTTATTATAACTAAAGAAAACATAATAGTAATAAAAAATCCCTTTTTATTCTTAATAGACATGATGATAACCCCCTAATAAAAAAATAATTATAATTAACGTTCGTATTTATCAATATTTTTTATGGTTATCATTAAGTATTAACAAAAAGGAACTTTCTAAACATATTATTTTATACTTCCTGTCCTTCTAAATCTAGCATCCACACTCACATTTATCTTTACTTCTGGAAATATGTGATCCCAATCATTCTTTATTTCCTTCCATAATTTCGGCTCAAACTTACTTATATAATCACCTATTCCTACAACATCAGTATTAAGTTCTTTTTGTAACTTATTTAACGTATAATCTATTTCACCTTTTATTACCTGTTCTGCTTTCTTTTCTAACTCTTTTAAAAAATTGTCATTACTTAATTCAGGTTTACCATTCAATATATATTCTGAAGTTCCACCTTCAGTTGTTACCTTTATATCCATAACTATTTTGTCATCTTCTATTCTCAGGTTTCTAAATACGTGTATGTCATGAGTTATATAAGGGATTGTTATATTTTTATGTATTACATTGAATATGTCATTATTAGACTTTTTCTTTAATATTGATACTGCTCTAGTTTCTTTTACTCCTAACCAGTCTATAAATTTATAGTCTTTTATTAATGCACTTCCTTCTACCTTTACTTCATCTTTAGCTGAACTTACTGTAACTTTAGGTATTAATGCCGTCTTAGAAGTCTTTAAAGATGCAACAACTTCTTCAAGGTTTTGAGGTATATATGTAGAAGTAACTTTTGGTTTTTCAGTTAAGTCTTGTAGATAAGAAGCTACTAACGGCTGTATTTTAGGATTTGCTTCTACTATTTCGTCTCCTCTTCCTTCTGCCACAAATAACTCTAGTTTACGAGTTATGTCGTCTTGTCTATTTAGTGCATCTATCATTTGTCTAAAATAAATCGGATTTTTTGTTACATCTAATCCCATTACTGCAACTTTCATATGCTTAAAAAATGTATTTCCTGTCGCCTTAGATGAAACCTGTCGACTTCCTTCATAAGGGTTTTTAGCTACTGTTTTTAATACATGTTTTACTTTGGGGCTCTTACCTGTAGTCTTAGTTTGTATGTTTTCAAAGTTAGGCATAACATAAGTCATAGTGAATTTATTTTCTGAAGGTTTTTTAGTTTTTCTACCTTCTCCGTTCTCATCTTCATCTTTATATAAATCCATTGCAACAGACATTATAAAGAGTCTTTCATTTATCTCTACTCTATCCCAACATCCTGTTGTTAAAGTTAGTATAATAATAAATACGATTATCATTTTTAATAATCTATTTATCATATTGTGTCCTCCATTTCTTTTTAAACCACATTACTAGAATAAATACTATAGGTATAACAAATATAGTAATTCTATCTAAAGTTCCTGTATATAAATCAGTGTATTCATAAACTTCAGATATATTTTGTGGTACAGTGCTTAAAAAATATATTAAAAGCATAATTGGTATTACAAAAGGTTTTTCACTTTTAGCTTTAAATAGTCTGCTTATAGTAAGTGAAGATGTAAAGAGTATAGCTGATAAAGTTGTAAACATTATAAGAATCCAAATTGTTATCATAATACCATCAATATTCTCAATAAAAGCACTTGGTATTTTTACACTTCTCATAAGAGACATAAATGGCCATATTTGACTTTCTAATAGCTCTTTTCCATACTTTCCTAGTGTCAATAAATATATTACTAAATTAAAGGCAATTACTATAACTACAGCCCATAAATTATATTTCAGCAGGTCTTTTTTATCATCCTTAATGAATGGGGTAAATATGTAAATCATCTCAAATCCTGAAATTGATAAAAGTATTTTTGATATAGAACTTATTATATCTTTTATGGAAACATCAAATAAAGGAAAATAGTTTGAAAAATTTATGTCTACCGCAACAACTAAAATTACAAATATAACTGGTACAAATATTACAGGAGTAACTAAAGTAAATATCCTAGCCATACTTTCTATTCCACTTCTTACTGAATGTGCACATACAATAACTATTGTTATTCCTATAACTTGTATTGGTGTTGCATTTAGTAAATATACTCTTATAACTTCCATGAAAATCCTCAAGACTAAAGCTCCAGCACTTAAAATATGTAGAAAAAATATAAAACTAATAAGATTTGCTATAGGTGTAGGGAGTAAATCTTTTCCAAACTCCACCAAAGTTTTTCTTTCATATCTTGCTGCTACCTTTGTCATAATCACTACTAGAATCATTAAAATTATACCTGCTATTATTAAGGAAATCCATCCGCTACTTCCTACTTCAGCAGCAAGAACACTTGGTAAGTTTAAAACTCCTACTCCTATTACTGTATTGACTAGCAGTAATAAGTTCTGAGTCTTATTTATATTATTATTCCTATCCATCATATAAAAACCCCCCTACCTTATACTTCCTATTCTTCTGATTCTTGCATCTACTTTTACATTTATATCTACTTTTGGAAATATGCTATCCCAATCATCTCTTATACTTTCCCATAAATCCGGTTCAAATTTACTTAGATGTTCTCCTATTCCTATGAGATCTATATTAAGGTCTCCTTGTAACTTATTTATTGTAAAATCAATTTCTCTTTTTATTCTTTTTTCTGCCGATTTTTCTATCTCCTTTATTATCTTACTATTCATAAGCTCTGGCTTTTCATCTTGTAGATATTGCTGTATTCCCCCACTTGTAGCTATCATTATATCCATTGATATTTTATCATCTTCTATTTTTGCCTTTCTTCTGACTCTTATATTGTCTACAATATATGGTATATCTACTTCTTTATAAGGCACATCAAAAATATCAGCTTGAGATCTTTCTTTTAAAAATGCAACTGATCTAGTCTCTTTTTCTCCTAACCATCCTATAAATCTATAGTCCTTTATTGCTGCACTTCCTGCTACCTTTATTTCATCTTTAGTTGCTGTAACTCTAGGTATTAAAGCTGTTTTATATTGTTCTAAAGATGTAGCTACTTCGTCTAAAGTTTGGGGTACATATATTGACATCACATTTTTTTTATAAGCTAGTCTCCATAAATACTCACCTACCTTAGGGATCATTTTAGGATTAGTACTCAATATGTCATAAGCATCTCCTTGTGCTACGAATAAATTTAATTTACGAGTTAACTGATTATTTCTTAATAATCCATCTAAAAGCTCCCTTAGATAAATTGGATCTTTCACCAAATTACTTCCAAATACTGTAATTTTGCAATGTTTATAATAAGGATCAGTGCTCATCTTATTTGCAAATTGAACACTTGCCTCATAAGGATTTTGAGCTTCAGTTTTAAATACAAAGTTAGCCTCCTCTGGGTGTTCACTACCTGTTTGCACTGTTTTAAGATTAGGCATAGAGTAGCTAATTGCATATCTATTAACATATGGATTTTTTAGTTCGCTAGCTTCTTCTCCCTTATGTTGTTTAGCTAAATCCATTCCCATAATAATTACATAGTCACGTTCATTTATTTCTATTCTGTCCCAACATCCTGTTAATAAAATAGATATCATAGTAATTAATGCTACAATTCTAAGTCTTTTACTCACTACTCTTTACCTCCTTTCTATTCTTATATAAATATATAAAGAATAGTAAAATAGGTATTATAACTGTTGTAACTATTTCTATTCTATTAAGTATTAATAATCTAAATTTAATTATCTGATCATAATTTTGTGGTATACTAGCTATTATATAAGCAATAACGATACAAGGTATTACAAATGCTTTTGAGTCTTTGCTCTTAAACATCTTACTTAAAATTACAGATCCACCAAATAAAAAAGTTGTTAATGAAGAGAATATAAGTAATATCCAAATAGCCATCATTATGCCATCTAAGTTTTCAATAAATGCATTTGGTATATCTATACTAATCATAGCAGCCATAGTTGGTACTAATTGACGACTAAGCATTGCTACTCCTTGCTTTCCTAGTATTATTACATAAGTTGATATATAAAATACTGTAACTATTAACATTGCAAAAACATTATATTTTAATAATCCCTTTTTATCATTTTTTATATATACAGTAAATAGAAATATAAGTTCAAATCCTGAAAAATTCACTGGCATTTCTTTTAAGGATGTCATTAAATCCTTAAAAGAAAATCTAAACGCGGGTAAATAATTCATAAAATTTATTTGTGTTATTAAGACAATTCCTATAAATAAAGTAGGTATGATAATTACCATGGTAATTATCATATACATTCGCCCCATAGATTCTATCCCACTTCTAGCCAAATGTGCTATAGCTATAATCATTATTACTCCTACAATTTGTGGTGGGGTCCGTGGTAATAAAAATATTCTTACAACCTCTATAAGAGACCTTAATGCAGCACCAGTTTTCACTGTGAACGCTATGAAATATAAGATACATATAATCTTTAATATGAAAGCAGGAACTAGCTCTTTTCCAAATTCAACTATTGTTTCATCAGAGTATTTTAATGCTATTTTAGTTACCATTACAGTAAGAATCATACTTATTAATCCAGCTATTAATAGAGTTATCCAACCACTTGTCTTCATTGTACTTGCTAATACATTTGGAAAGGTAAGAATTTCTATACCTATCACAGCATTTAAAATTATAATCATATTTTGAGTTTTATTTATTCTATTATTTTCATGCATCATGATATATCCACCATCACATCTTATATTTTATTCATCACTAGGAGGCTGTAAGTCTTCATCTTTAAGTTTTCCATAGTGAGGTCTATACCTCATTCTAGGTAATGGAACTCTTATGAATGTATCTTTAAGATCATCATTAAACTTTCCTAAAACTGATATTGGAGAAGTATAAGGAATTCCAAAGCTTGAAAGATTACACAAGTGAGTTCCCATCACAATCAGTCCTATCATTATTCCATAAAAACCAAAGCTTGCTGCAAGTACCATAAATGCAAAAGTTAATATTCTAGTAGCTATAGAAAAAGTATAGTTTGGTAATGCAAATGAAGCTATGGTGGTAATAGCTACTATGATAACCATGAGAGGACTCACTATACCTGCTTCAACAGCTGCCTGACCAATAACAAGACCACCAACTACTCCTATTGTAGTACCTATAGGTCCTGATATACGAGTTCCAGATTCTCTTAAAAATTCTATTGTAAACTGCATCATAAATGCCTCTATGAAGGATGGAAAAGGTACATTAAGTCTAGTAGCTGCTATATATAGTGCTAAATCTGATGGAAGTATTCCTGGATGAAAAGATGTTATCGCTATATATAAAGCAGGTGTTAAAATAGAAATAAATGCTGCTGCATATCTTATGATTCTCATAAGAGCCGCAAGTGGCCATCTTTCATAATAGTCTTCTGAAGATTCAAAAAAAGTTGTAAATACTGCTGGTGCTATCAATGCAAAAGGAGTATTATCTACAAGTATCCCGACTCTTCCTTCATATATAGCTGCTGCTACGGCGTCTGGTCTTTCTGTACTTTCCAATTGTGGAAATAATGAATAGTTACTGTCCTCTATAAATTCTTCTATATAAGCACTATCTAATACTGCATCAATATCAATCTTTTCTATTCTAGATCTAACTTCTTCTAATACTTCTTTATCAATTATATCTTCAATATAAAGTAATGCTATATCTGTTTTAGATCGTCTTCCTACCTTCATGTATTTTACTTTTAACTTTGTATCTTTTATTCTTCTTCTAACAGAGCTTATACTAATCTTCAAAGTTTCATTAAATCCATCTCTAGGTCCTCTTACTAATGCTTCTGATTCTGGCTCATCTATTCCTCTCATATGCCAGCCTCTAGACCCTACTATTATAGCCTTTTTATAACCATCTATAAGAAGTACTGTGTCTCCTGACAACATAGCATCTATACATTCTGTTAAGAAGTCTACTTCTTCCATTTCTGAAGCAGATAAATTTCCTTCTTTTATAAGCTTATACAGTCCTTTTTTTATGTTCTCAGGTTCTCTTCCCCTTGCTTCTTGCATTAAAGCTTTTGTAATATTTTGTGTTATTAAGGCCTTATCTATAAGACCATCTACATAAGCTATAGCCAGTCTGCTACTTTGATCTGTTCCTACTAAAAATTCTTTATAAACAATATCATCACAGTCTTTGAATTCTTCCTTCAATATGTCTAGATTCTTATCTATATTTTTTGAAATAGGGATCCTATTATCGTCATAATTATTATTATCATCATTGTTATTTTTTTTTCCTTTTCTACCAAATATTAATCTCCTTAAAAGACTCATACTCTTCCTCCTTAAAAGATCCTAACACCTATAAAAGCAACTACTCCTACTACAATACACAAAATGTCTAATACCTTTACGATCTTCCACACTCTCTCTTCACCTTTTAGCTTTAACCATCTTCCATCTACTATTAGCCCGTATACTCCTGCGAGAATAACAAAAACAAAAAAGTATGCATCAAATATATATCTTAGAGTTTGTATGTCCACAACCATCATCCCCCTAGTTATTTTTCAGTTATTACATATTAAAAAAGTTATACATTTTCATTTATTAATCTTTACCAATTTGAACAATGTTATACAAAAAAATAGTGACCATATTAATATGGTCACTAAATATATTTTAATTACATTTGGCTTTCTGTTTTCTTCTTTGCTAGGTAGTCTCCTATACTATATATATGATCCTGAGAAGCCTCCTTAGCTTCCTCTGACTCTCTTTCTTTTATTGCATTTTTTATTTTTTCATGTTCTTTCATAAGCTCTACCCCATTATCATATTCAGTAAAATAAATTACTCTAAATCTTTGAACATGATCTCTAAGTCCCTCTACTATGCTTGTAAGTTTTTCATTTTTAGCTGATCTTAATATAACATCATGAAATTCTGTATCTTTATCAATCATTCCTTCTGTATCTTTAGCTTTAACACAGTCAATAAATTCTTGAGATTTTTTTTCAAGTATTTCAATTTCTTCTTCTGTCATTCTTTCTGCAGCTAATGAAGCTGCTAATCCTTCTAGTAAAGCTCTTATCTCTAATACATCTAAAACATCTTTTAATGATACATCTGCTACATATGCTCCTTTTCTAGGAATCATTACAAGTAGCCCCTCTAACTCTAACTTTCTTATAGCCTCCCTCACTGGAGTTCTACTAACTCCTAGTGTTTCTGCAAGTTGAACCTCCATAACTCTTTCTCCAGGCTTTAATTTGCCATTTAATATAGCTTCTCTTAATGTTTCAAAAACTATATCTCTAAGCGGCCTGTACTCTTCTATATTTATCTTTTCTATATCTTTCAACACAATTTCTCCCCTCCTAAATAGTTTTGGATGTAATGACTGTGTTTACTTTTTTGTTTAACTTTTCCTTACATTTTTCTAGATCATTTTCATTTTCAAATATTCCAAATACTGTAGAACCACTGCCACTCATTATACTGCCTATAGCTCCATTTTCTATCATGTCTTTTTTTATTTCATTAATTATAGGATAGTCTTTTATCGTTACTGATTCCAATACATTTACCATGTTTTTTGCCAAATAATTTGTATCTTCTTTTTCTATACTCTCTATAAGTTTACTGGTATCTGGACGAATTTTAATATTTTTAAGATCTAATGAGTTATATACATAAGCTGTTGATACCTCTATTCCTGGATTTGCTAGTAGTATCAGTTTATTTGAAAAACTTTTAAGCTTTGTAAGTTTTTCTCCTATTCCTTCTGCTAGTGCAGTTCCTCCCATAATACAATAAGGAACATCTGCTCCTATTTTTACTCCAATGTCCATTAGTTCTCTTTCTGTAAGTCCAAGATTCCAAAGTTCATTTAATCCTTTTAATACTGCCGCTGCATCTGTACTTCCACCTGCAAGTCCTGCCGATATAGGTATATTTTTATTTATATTTATTCTTACACCTTTTTTTATATTAAATTCATTAGACAGTGTATACCATACTTTGTATACTACGTTTGACGAATCTATAGGTAATTTTTCATTATCTGTCACTATTTCTATATTTTTATCTGTTTCTTCTATAGTTAGTGTATCTTTTAAGTCTATTTGTTGCATTATCATCTTAAGCTCATGGTATCCATCTTCTCTTCTTTTAATTACATCTAACGAGAGATTTATTTTCGCATATGCATTCATAGTAATGATTCCCATTTGTCTATCTCTCCTATTGTAAATTTAATCCTTTAGTATAGTATAATATATTTTGTCCATAATATAAAAATTATTTTAGCAAATCTAAGCAATTTAAATAAAAAATAACCCTTTTAAGGCTATTTTAATAAACCATTCTAATGTTAACATTTATAAAAATAAAAAATCTTCTTTGACATATTATATATTAATCAAAGAAGATTTTCATTTACTTAATTTGCTTTATTTAATTAGTACCCAAACATCTGACTGTCCTGGAGTATTTCCTTGTGTCCAATACTTGGCTTGATAAGTGTGACCATTATAAGTTACTTTATCTCCTCCGTTATATGGTTTATTTTTACTCCACTCTACTACAGTGTCACTTAATAACTTCCATACATCAGATTCTGATGGATTATTCCCTTGTGTCCAATACTTAGCCTCATATTCAAGTCCATTATAAATGACTCTTTCTCCACCAAGATACACTTTATTAGGATCCCACTGAGGTAAGTCATTACTAACTTTCTCTTTTGTCTTTACAGTTATAGGTTCACTAGTAGCATAGTTTCCAGCCTCATCGAATGCCTTTACTGTATATATATAGGATATATTTGGTGTTAACCCTGTATCTGTATATGTAAGGCTAGTTGTTGTACCTATCTTTTCATCATTACGATATATTTCATATCCTTTAACGCCAATATTATCTGTAGATAGATTCCATTGTAATGTAATAGAATTTTCAGTTTCAGATATAGACTTTATTTGTGTTGGAGCTGTTGGAGCTTGATTGTCTTTATCTTGTTCTCCATCTTCTCCATTCATTATTTCATCAACATTTGAGTCTGTTAACTGCCAAATAGGCTTTGTTAATTGAGGTAAGTTTTTTATCTGCCCCTTTGTCTCTGTAGTAGGATATAGTCCCCACTTTTCAAAAAACGGTGTTAGATTATAATTAGCAGTTTTAGATGCTGTAACTATAAAAGTTTGTATTTTCTCAGCATCAGTTCCTGGTAATTTTGATTGTGGCATTTCACGATACGTACGTTGTATTGTTGGATAAAAATCATCACCAAATCCTAAATGAAGTTGCCAAAACATCACTAGCTTTAAAAATAAATCATCATTACTGTTAAAATCTCTAGATGGTTGTTGTAAATATTTAAATGCTTTATCATATACTTTTTCTTCTTCTAGTCTAGTTTGGTTTCCAAAATGTTTTTGAATTGCTAATGAATATATATTGTTTGTAACTTCACCTGTACCTCCCCACATCCAAGCTCTCTGTTGATATGTATGTCCAAGTTCATGCCAAGGTCCCCATCCATCATGTTTAAATTGATATGAATTTAATATCTTATCTACAGCTGCCGAAGCATATGCAGTGTGATTATACCATGCATACATCCAATATCCTTCTTCACTAGTTTCTCTAAAGTGGTATCTATATGTTGTAGGTTTATGTCTATAATCTTTATCGTTTTTATCCAAACCTGTTAATTTATTAGCATGCTCTATCGCTTCATCAAAATACTGTAACAACTTTTCAGGGTTATCAACATGTCTAGATTGTTTTATTCCTGCAGTGATAATTGCATGTTTTGAAACTAGTTCAATAACTGGTACGTCACCATATGTACTTAGCATATTCTTCCAATCACTTAATGTATTCTTTCCTAAAACAAAGTAAGGGATTTTTTGTCCTCCTTCAATTGTTACTGTTGGAGGTATATTAGTTTTCTCACTTTCATTTATAAGATAAACAATACCACCTTCTGGCACTGAAATTTCATTTTTTCCTAGCGATAGTTGAATTCCGCTTTTATTACCGTCTTGATATTTTTTAAGAACAGGATCAGAAATTACAACCCTTGGATATACTATTTGATCTGTAGAGCTTAAATGAATAGTTATAGGCTCATTTGGCTTCTTATAAATACCTGTCGATAAGTATTTACTTGGTCCCATTTGATATCTTTTAGTTGCAATATCTTGATCGAGATTTCCATTTTGTTCTAATGTAATAGTTGTTATATTTTCCTTTGTACTTGTTGTATAATTATCGTTTTGAACTACTACCGGACTAGCATAGGCCATATATTCTGAAACAGGTGTAAGTATTAATCCCGATGATAGTACAAAAGCACAAGCTCTTTTTAGCTTCATTTCGATGTGATCCTCCCTATATTATGGTTTTATATACTTTTATAGATCGATCTTGATTACGATTTTACAACAGAGTTCGATAGCCTACAAGCAAATAATTCCATAATATACAAAAAAGGTATTTATTCCTACAAATATTTCCCTTATAGAACTATAGGTTTAATATTCTTTCTAATACAAAAGCATTATAAGTAATAAAAAAGTATGCTATTTGTCTTAGCATACTTTAGTTTTTTAAATTTATTTTTTTGTTAAAATTTAAAATTCACTTGTTTCTCTATTATAATTTTTTCTCCTGGCATTATATTATCAGGACTCACAATGTCATTGGTTTTAACTATTTCTTCAACTGTAGTGTTATATCTTTTTGCTATATCCCATATAGTATCAGATTTTTGAACTATATATATTGTAATACTTGGTCTTTTACTCTTATCTATTAACTCTTCTGTTTCTAATGCTTCTGTAACTATATCTATGTTTTTAACTCTATTGATAGAAACAACATTTTTTATAGTAGCTTCTACTTCTACCTCACTATTATTAGTTTTCTTATAGTTTATATTTGATAACAGATTGTCAACTTCTAGCTCTAAATTACTCGTAGAGTCTTCTATATCTATATATGTTCTAAATGGTATCTCCTGTTTCTTACTTCTTAATCCACCATCTGATTGAGATAAATATAGTAGATCTACTTCGAGTAATCCTTCTACTATGGCCTTTCCTTCTATCACTTTATGATCACTTATTACTGGTCTTCCATTTATATTGCATACATTTTTAATTGCTTCTTTATCTTGAGATACATCTATTACTCCTTTAATTTGTTCTTCAGAAGTGCTATGACTTATATTTTCAGTTACAAATATTTTTTGTTTTTTAATATCGAACTTTTTAACAGTAGAATAAGTATCTACTGTAACTTCTTTTTCTGTTTGAGTATAAACTTTAGCTTCTATTTTAACAGTTGATTCTATATCAATTATTCTTGGTCTTTGTTCTAAATCTTCTCTTATATCATAGTTTATCCTACTTGATTGGAGTTTCAGTATACAATCCATATCATTTAAGGCACCTGGAACCTCTACAAAATGAGTAAACGGTAACTCCTGAGTTATGTAACTTATTTTATTGTCTTCATCATCTGCAAAGTACATAATAAAGCACTCTACTACACCAGCAACTATTATTTTTCCTTCAACTACTTTCGCTTCTTTTTCGTAAACTTTTGTATCTATTCTAAGTATATCTAAAATATCTGGCTTATCCTCATGTAACTCAAATGCCTCTTTTACTATAGTTAGTGCTGTATTAGATCCTATTACATCATTATACTTAATCGTTTCTTTAAGTATTTGTAAATCTTCACTACCTTTTATGTCTTTAACTATATCTATTTTATTATCTGATATTATTTTACTTGATATATTAAGTACCGTTTTAATTCCAACTTTATAGTCTGTTAAAGGCACAAATTCTATATGTTCAATATCTACTCTTACATCTGTAATTGCATTATCTACAACTTCATCCATTACTATTTCTTCTCTAAAATCAGTACTTGCATCTAAGCTATGTACAGATTGATCCTCTTCTTCTGCATTATAAAGAATTTTAAAGTTAACTAATCCGCTCACTAAAATTTTATCTTGAAGCACTTTTGTACTTGTAACTTCAACACTCCCATCTACCGTTAATAATTCACTTATCTTAGGCTTAGATTGCGGAACAGATATTTCCCCTTCCACTAAAGATTGAACTTTTTCTTTTCCTATTAGTTGGTCTATTTTTAACTGGTCTTTAATAAGCTCAACTGCCATTTTACTCCCTCCTCTTATATCAAAAAAGCTTGGTGTTGGATTCTTTATAGGTTCTTATGTAAAATGATATGCTTAGGTGTCCTAAAAAATTACTTTTAAATAACAAAAAATCCACAATTCATACTATTTTAATAATATGAGTCATGGATTATATTTATGATTTCATTTTATTTTACTTTATTGATATCGCAAGTTCTCTTAATATCTTACAAGCTACCGCTGTTGATACTCCACTTGGATCATAGTGTGGAGAGAGTTCTACTAAGTCTGCTCCTACTATATTCAGTTTTTTTATTTTAAGTAAAATATCTATTATATCTTTAAAGAATATTCCTCCTGGTTCAGGAGTTCCTGTTCCAGGCATAACTGAAGGATCTAGTACATCTATATCTATAGTTATATATACAGGTTTATCACCTATAGTTTGTATCGCCTCATCTAGTCTATCATAAGTAAACTTAGTTAATATTGTATGCTCTTTTGCCCATTCAAATTCATATCTTTCTCCTGATCTTATTCCATACTGATATATTTTTTTATCTCCAACTAACTCCCATATTCTTTTCATTACCGTAGCATGTGATAGTTTTTCATCAAATAGTGTCTCTCTCAAATCAGTATGTGCGTCAAAATGTAGTACATATATATCTTTATACTTTTCATAAATTGCCTTTACCGCTGGATAAGTTACTAGATGTTCTCCACCTATCATAAGTGGTATCTTACCATCATTAATTATAATTCTACTAAAATCTTCTATTACATCCAGCACTTTTTGAGTATTTCCTAAGGGTAATTCTAAGTCTCCTACATCACATATCTTTTTATCTATTAAGTCTTCATCATGATATGGACTGTAAGTTTCAAGTCCATAGGATTCATTTCTCATAATTGTAGGAGCAAATCTTGCTCCAGGTCTGAATGATGTCGTTCCATCAAAAGGTGCTCCAAACATAATTATGTCTGATTCTTCATACTCACTATCAAAGCCTATAAACGTGTGAACATTCTTATTTTTTTGCACTGTCTATCATCTCCCTAACATAAGTAGGTAGTGCAAATGCTCCAACATGTAAGTTTGTATTATAATACTTAGTTTTTAAGCCTAAGCTTTCCCATACTTCAGGCTTAAAGTCTTTTATAGGATGTAATACTTTTGATGCAAATCCAAATAACCAGTGTCCTGAAGGATAAGTAGGAATATTATATTGATACACTTCTGATATAGGAAATATTTTTGACAATTTTCCTGTTGATCTTATCATAGCTTTAGCATCTTTTTCATAATAAGGACTCTCATTTTGATTTACTAATATTCCATTTTCAGTTAATGCATTATAGCAGTTCTTATAAAACTCTGTTGTAAATAATCCTTCTCCAGGTCCTATAGGATCTGTGGAGTCCACTATTATAAGATCATATTCTTTTTCTTTATTCTCTACAAACTTTATACCATCATCAATGTGTAGATTAACTCTCTTGTCATCTAATTTTGATGCTGTAAGTGGTATAAATTTTTTCGATACTTCAACTACTAAAGAATCTATTTCCACCATGTCTATATGTTCTATATCTTTATATCTTGTAAGTTCTCTTACAGTACCACCGTCTCCTCCACCTATTACTAGTACTCTTTTTATATTTGGATTTGTAGCCATAGCAACATGAGTTATCATATCATGATATATAAACTCATCCTTTTCTGTAATCATTACAAGACCATCTATTGTTAAAACTTTTCCAAACTCATAAGTATCCAGTACATCTACTTTTTGAAAATCACTTTGACCTGAGAATAAATGCTCTTTTACTTTCATTGAAAATCTAGCATTGTTTGTATGTTCTTCTGTATACCATAACTCCATTTGCTTCTCCGTCGTGTAAAACTTACAAAACTTTATAATCTATTATAAAAGTTTATGTTTACTTCCTTGTTCATTGTGTCCGATTTTGCTGATAGCTACTTTCGTTTGGTCCGACACTCCAAAGGCCTAAACTCGGATATAGTTTACCCTACATATTAACATTATCTTTTAAGTAATATATGTTAATATAACGGATTATACCTCCTTTTTTATTTATTTGACCTATTTTTATAGAATTATATTGCTTTAGCTTTAAAATTATCTATCTCTAAATTTTCCTCAGATGAAAATCTTTTTATCTTATCTACCATTCCTCTAGGAACTTCTAATGTTTCAGTTCTATCTGCTCCTAGCTTATTTTTTAAATGTTCAAATGCAATCCATGGGTCTACTTCTTCTCCACATGTAAATAAATCTACAGCTGCATATCCGTATTCAGGCCATGTATGAATAGTCAGGTGAGATTCTTGTATTACAACTACGCCACTGACTCCCCAAGGATTAAATAAGTGAAATACACTTTTTACTATAGTTGCTTTAGCTTTTTCAGCAGCTTGATTCATATACTCTTCTATCAGTCCGTGGTCATTTAAAATTTCCTTATCACAGTTGTAAAACTCTACTAGTATATGTCTCCCTAATTGTTCTATTTTCATAACTTACAGCCCCTTTCCACTTTATTCCATTTTGCAAAAGTAATCTTTTACTATATATTTTGTTTATATTTACTAAACATTTTAGCAAAAAAAATTTGATTAGCTTTATTAAACTTTAAGTTTACACCTAATAAATATACTACATTTTTTTGAAATGTCAATAACTTTTCTGAATTTTATTTATTAATTATGTCCTAGGGTTATACATAGTTTGACCACAATTAAGCATTTTTACTAAACTTCAAGTTAAGTTATATATTACTTTATGTTTTTTATGCTTTTTAATAAATTAATTATTATAATCATCATTTTTTTATCTTATGGCTTTTATTTCAATCAAAAATATATAAAAATAGCATAATTATTATCTTAAGTTTTTTATAATAATCATATATAATTTTGGAGATCTATATAAGCCAATTTAATTATTATAGTTAAGTTTTTAATCTATTTAATGATAAAGCAAAAGGAACTATTTGTTCATATGAACAAATAGTTCCTTTTAATAATTAATCTTACAGACTATCTAAAATCTATTTTATATATTATTTATTTTCTTACAAATCCCACTACTCCGTCTTGCAGTTTTATTTTATACCATCCTTCAGGTATATCTGCTAATATGTATGTTTCATCTAGACTATCTATGTTTCTTATTACTCTACTCTTTGTGCTTTTTCCTTCATAGACCTTAACATTTTTTACTGCATTATTTTCATTAATTCCTTGTTGTGTGTCTTGTGTATTGTTTTGATTATCGACTTTTCTTACAAAGCCTACCACTTCATCTTGAAGCTTTATTTTATACCATCCTTTAGGTATATCTGCTAATATCCTTACTTCATTTAAATTATTTATGTTTCTTATAACTTTACTTTTAGTACTTTTTCCTTCATAAACTTTAATAATTTCCGTTGCATTATTCTCATTAGTATCTTGTTGTTCTTGTTTTTCACTTTCTTGTTTTAAACTGCTTGTACTATTTTTAGGGTCTTTAGCCTCTTTATTGATGTCATTTGGACTGCATCCATATAATGCTAAAGATAACATAATTATAATTGTTAAAATTCTCATAAAAAACCTCTCCTTTATTAAAATTACTATAACTATAAAAACAACAATCCATCCTAGTTGTAAAGGATGGATTATCGTTAACTTATTTTTATTTTTTGCTCTTCATCGCATATAGTTACTTCGATTGTTTCCGTTAATATATCAGAATAACTGTAAGATACTCTCCTTATAGTGTCATATCCACCGTTAATTTTTACTACAAATATGCTTGGATATGCGTTCTCTATTACTCCTTCTTTCACTACTGTCTTTTTTCTGCCTTTGTTAGCTTTCAGTCTCACTTTACGTCCTACATAGTTTTCTACACTAGCTCTTATATCGGCTAATGAGTTTTTCTGTACCAACAAATCACCTTCTTTCAGTATGTGACATAATAATATTATCACATATTTTGTCAAGTGTCAATTGTAAAACTTTAATTTTACTACATCTACCAAGGTATTGTCAATTAAAACTTTTTAACAAAATAATAAGTCTTATTAACATTTAAACTATCACTTACAGTAGTTTAATATACCATTTGTAATAGCTCTTACAATGCTGTCTATATACTTATTATCTCTGAACTTTATCTCTTTTTCTGGGTTAGTTATATATTCAAGTTCTATTTGTATAGAACTAACATATACTTCTCTTAGAAGATACAAATCAGCTATTCTTATACCTCTATCTAATATGCCGGTATTTTGTGATAAGCTTGACATTATAGATTTGGCTAGATTTTCTCCATCTATGTCACTTCTAAAATGATATATTTCACATCCATGTATAGAAGGGTTCGAATAAGCATTCATATGAATACTCATGAAAAAAGAAGGTCTAATTTTATTTGCAAATTCAACTCTTTTCTTTAGAGAAATATATTCGTCATGGGTTCTTGTAAGCTCTACTACTGCACCTAGCTTTTCAAGTGATTTCTTAAGTTTTTTAGATATTTTCAATACAATATCTCTTTCTCTTAGCCCATTTATTCCTGTATAATCTCCGCTATTTTCTCCTCCATGTCCTGGATCTATTACTATTATCTTTCCATTAAGGGGTTTTTCTATGCATGGCTTTTCAAGTTTCTTTATTTCTACTCCTGTAAAGTAGTATTTTAGTATTTCTTCAGAGCTATAACCTTCTTTTGCCATTTTATTTGATCCGAACTGACAAAGTCCAAGTCCATCTCCTTTACCTATCGTATTAAATGTTATAACATTAGGTAAAAAGCTAATTCTAGTAGAATCAAGATCTAATAAGTCCATAATGTCTGTTCCTTTGAACTTTTTACCTGCTATTTCTACACTAATAATTCTACCATGTTCGTCTCTTTCGATATTTTCTATAAATCCTTTTATATCACTTTTTACAAAAGGACTAGGCTTTGGAAACTTTACATCAAGTTTTGCCTCCAAGTCTTCTATCCTTATTTCTTTATTTTTTTCCCAGTTAGGTGACTCTTCACATTTATCACATAAAACTCTTCTAAGATATATTACTTTATTCGATATTACATTTTCAGCATTCTCAGTAGATCCTCCACAAGTATCATGAAACCTAGGAGTTATAGGTCTACCATTAATAGTCATTATAAGGTCTTCTGTTTCTTTTACTGCTTTTGTTATCTTTTCCATGTTCTTTTCATATTCTTTTTTCCACATCATTTTCAGGTTGTCTTTATTTTCTATATTTATACAATGTCCATCATCACAAATATCACAATTTGAGTTCTTTGAACATCCCCTACCACCGTATCTCTTCATAGATTTAACAATTTGGGTTCTAGCTATTATAGCTTGAGCCTTTATAGCTTCTAACTCAAAGTCTATGTTAACTTGTGATGCAACTACCATTATAACTGCATCTTCCAATGACATCCTAACTACTTTTTCCTCTTTGATTGCAAATATATCTATATAAATTTGATTCGTTTCACTCATAACTCTCCCTCCCAATATATTTCTATAAATAGATTTTATCTATAACTAATAGTTCTAAGACTCTCTTTTACGTAAGATGCAGATAAGAACTTTATCTAAATAAAATTTCACTTTATCTAAAGATTATTCTGATAATAGTTTTTGCATAGTCACATCTTTGGATATAATTGTGTATATTATATCTTATGAACTTATAAGGTGCTTGGTGAATTTAAAATATTAATTCCAAAAAAGAAGGAAATTGGAATAAAAAATATAATCTTAATACTTAAGATTACTTACTGTTCTTAGTCATTTTTTGTTTCAAGGAATATAATTGCAAGGAGAGAGAGCTTTATGAAAGGAACTATAGTATCTACTTGGATAAAAACTTCTAGAAAACTTTACGGGGATTCTACGGTTGACGACGCTTTATCATCTGTAGGGTTTTCTGAAGATAAAGTATTTAAGCCAACTGAAGATGTGGACGATCAAGTTGTAAAAAAGCTAATAAATCATATATCTCAATCTGTGGGTAAATCTGAAGATAACATATGGAAAGATATCGGCATTGACAATATAGTTACCTTTTCTAAGGATTATCCTGCTTTTTTTAAGCAAAAAAATCTATATTCATTTTTAAAATCTATGTATGATGTTCACGTAGTTATAGCTAATAGAATCCCAGGAGCTAGACCTCCTCTTTTAAATTTAAATCCAATAGACAGCTACACTGCTGAAATGTCTTATGAATCTAAGAGAGGGATGTTCGCATATTTTCATGGTATGCTAGAAGGAACTGCAAAGTTCTTTGGTGAAGAAATAGAAATAGAAACCATAGATAAGACAGATAGCTCAACTAAAGTACACATAACTTTTTCTGAAGAAATACATCTTTATAAATCATATTGGTTTAATAAAATATTTTCATTAGGATTTATAAAAAGCATTGAAGCTAAATCTGCCATTGCAAGCTTATTATTTATTGGAATTCCGTCTTCTATAATTTATAGTCTTATAGGTAAAAGCGCCGGTATAGGTAGTGTCATGATACTAAGCATTGTAGCCCCATTTTTCATAACCAAGTTCTTGCTTTCACCTATGAAAAATATTTTTAATCAAATAAAAGATTTAAAAGATAGAAACTATTCTGAAAGTGTAGAGATATCAACCAATGACTCACTTGAAGATTTGAATAATTTGATAACTGAATACAAAAATACATTAAAAAGTGATTTTGTAGGATTCAAAGGTTTAACTGATGAACTAAGTACTTTCAGTGATAAGTTTGAAAATATATCAGTCAATATGGGAAATATATCAAAAGAAATTTCAGGAGTTGTTGAAGAAGTTGCCCAAGTAGCTGTAAGTCAGGCAGAAGAAACCGAAAGTTCTGCTTATGTTTTAAATAATAATATAACTACTTTAAATAAAATTGTTGAAAATGAAAATTCTAGTAAAGATGAGCTTGAAGATACTGTTGAAAAAATAAATAAGGATTATGAAGAACTTAAGTTAACTTCTACAAATCTTAAAAATATACTATTAGAGTTTTCTAGAGTTAAAGAAAATAGCCTACTTCTACAGGAAAGAGCTAGAGAAGTTAATAAAATAGTTGAGGCAGTTGAAAATATATCTGACCAAACTAATTTATTAGCACTAAATGCTGCTATAGAAGCCTCAAGAGCTGGAGAGTTTGGTAAAGGCTTTGCAGTAGTAGCAGAAGAAATAAGAAATTTAGCAGAAGAATCTAAAGATGCTGTTAAAAGCATTAATAATAACTTAGTCTCATTTATATCTGACATAGATTCAGTAGTTAATCAAGTTGAAAATCAGTACACTATTCTTGAAGATGAAAATACTAAGCTTTCTAGTGTAGCTGATAGTAATCATGCAACAGTTGAGTCTATCAGAAATGTTTCTAAATCTCTTATTAGCATGATAAATGAACTTACAGAGGAAACTGACTCTATAAATAAAGTTTCTCTAAGTATAGAATCTCTTGCTGCTATAGCGGAGGAAAACTCAGCTTCATCAGAAGAAGTTAGTTCAAGTGTAACTACTTATGCTCGAGAACTTGAAAAAATGATGGAAAATATATCAGAGTTTAAAAGAGTATCAGAAACCTTCCGTGGTGATCTAGGAAAATACACACTATAAATAAAAAGCTATCCCCAAAATATATTAAAAATATAATTTTAGAGATAGCTTTTTTTATATACTTATAACTTTTATATAATTTATTTCTGAATCTTCAGTTCCTTGTAAAAGAGTTTTTTGTCTTTTTAATATCTCTACATATTCTATCATTTTTTTTGTTATTCTTTCTCCTGGAGCTACTATAGGAATTCCTGGTGGATAAGCCATTATAAATTCTCCACTTATCTCACCTTCTGCTTCTTCTAAGCTTATTACTTTCTTTTCGCTATAAAAAGCATTTCTTGGAGATATCACAACCTCTGGATTTTCAAGTATTTGAGTTTTATCGTATACTATTTTACTTCCTCTGAATCTATCACTTACATCTCTTAGTGCATATATAAGCTTATTTATCGAGTCTTCATCATCTCCTATACTTATAATAGCTAAAATATTATATATATCTCCCATTTCTACTTGTATGTTATATTCATCTCTAAGCATATCATAAACTTCAAATCCTGTAAGACCAAGATCAGAAACATTTATACCTAGTTTTGTTTCATCAAAATCGAATACTCCTTTTTCTCCTATGAGTTCCTTTGAAAATGCATAGTAACCTATAATCTTATTTATCTCTTTTCTAGCATACCTGCTTAGTTTCAATGCTTTATCTAACAGTTCTTTTCCTTTCACTGCTAATACTTTTCTAGATACATCTAAACTAGACATTAAAAGATACGAGGCACTTGTAGTCTGAGTAAGTTCTATTGCTGTTCTCACGGAGTTTGGATTAATAAGTCCTTCGTTAAGTAATAGCAATGAGCTTTGTGTAAGTGCACCTCCTGTTTTATGTGAGCTTACAGCACACATGTCAGCGCCTAATGCTATTCCATCTTGTGGAAGTTCTTGATGAAAGTTAAAATGAGCTCCATGTGCTTCATCTACTAAAACAGCTATTTTATTTTTATGTGCTATTTTTACTATATTTTTAACATCTGAAACTACACCATAATAAGTTGGATTTATAATGAGTATTGCTTTTGCATCAGGATGTCTAATGATAGCTTTTTCAACACTTTCACATGAAATTCCCATTGCCATACCTAAAGTTTCGTTTATCTCAGGCTGTATATATACAGGTTCTGCTCCACTGAGTATAATTCCATTTACAACTGACTTATGTGCATTTCTAGGTAGTATTATTTTATCTCCTGGTTTACATACTGCCATAATCATGGCCTGTACAGCTGAAGTTGTTCCATTAACTAAGAAGAATGCATGATCTGCAGAATATGCATCTGCTGCTAACTCTTGTGCATTTTTTATAACACTTTTAGGATTATTTAGATTATCAAGAGGCTTCATAGAATTAACATCTACTTCTAATACTTTGGGACCTAAAAATTCTTTAAACTCTTGTAGACCTTTTCCGTGCTTATGGCCAGGCACATCAAAGGGAGTAACATTCCTCGCATGATACTCTTTTAAAGCATCAAATAAAGGAGTTTTATTTTGGTTTAACATCATAAAAAGCATCACTCCTTTTATTTCAAAAAACTAAGCACAATTGAAATTCATTCTATATTCTTGATTTTTAGTTGTCAAAGGTAATTTTAGTAAATATACACTTATTATATTTACTATTTATGTAATTTTCTTTAATTTACACGTTATTATATTTTTTTAATAAAAGTTAAAAATAAATATAATAAAAAAAGCTCTGTAAAAATTTACAAAGCTTTTAAAACATATTTTTCTTAGCCAATATGATTGCAGATAATCCTGATACGCCGATAGCTATACCTACAATTATAAAAAATCCGTTAGGATTATTGCTAAATGGTAGTCCTTTGACATTCATTCCATAAAGTGACGCTAGAATATTTGGTATTGTCATTACTATTGTTATAGATGTTAAAAATTTCATTACTATATTTAAATTATTTGAAATTACTGAAGCAAATGCATCCATTGTTCCACTTAATATATTACTATATATATTTGCCATTTCTATAGCCTGTTTATTCTCTATAATAACATCTTCTAGCAGGTCTTTATCTTCTGGATATCTTTTTATAACATCCATTCTCAATAACTTTTCCATTACTAGTTCATTTGCCTTAAGAGAAGTTGAAAAATATACCAAACTTTTTTCTAAAGCTAGTAATTGAATTAATTCTTTATTCTTAGTTGATTTGTGTAGTTGTTTTTCAATATTGCTACTCATCTTATCTATTTGCTTTAGATATAGTAAATATCTAGTAGCAACTCTAAATAATATTTGAAGTAAAAATCTTGTTTTCTTAAATGTGAAGAACGACTTAACCTTATTGTTTTGAAATTGTTGTAATATATAACTTTCTTTCAAACATGTTGTGACTATATGGTCGTCTAGTATCATTACCCCTAAGGGGATTGTATAATATACATATGATTCATTCTCTTCCTCAACTATAGGTATATCAACTAATATATACATTTCATTTTGTTCTATCTCAATCCTTGAACTTTCTTCATCATCTAGTGGAGCTTTAAGATAATCAATGTCAATATTTAATGATTTGCTAATATTTTGTAACTCCATTTCTGTTGGATTTGTAAGCATAACCCATGATCCTTTTTCAGGACTTTCTAATTCTTGTAACGTTCCTTCTACTGTTTTATATATATTTATCATTATACTCACTCCTTTCTGCCATTTAGAAACTACTTTTCTATATTCTATATGACAGTGGAGTCAGTCATTTCTAATGTCTCTCCTTAAATGACTATCTGGTCATTTAGTGTCGTGTATGATGGAAATAGAAAAGTAGTTATGTTGATTTTTAATATCATCCAAATCCTCAGACTAGGTCCTTCGTCCATTTCCACCACTCCCTTTTATAATTAAAATAGCAAAGACCTCTCACTATCAAGTGAAAGGTCTTAAATATGCATTAACCTAATACACCCTATTCTATATTATTCTATAGGAGTAAGTTTTGCAATAAATTTTACTTTTTTTAAAGTAAAACTTATATGGTAATTTTTACTTCAAGTATTTATCTAATACAGTTATTATCTCTTCTATCTTCTGTTCTCCTTCACCTTGAAGGATAGCATCTTTTACACAATTTTTTATATGTTGTTCTAACATGTTTAAATTTGCCTTTTTTAATAACCCGCTAACTGCTAGCATCTGTTTTGAAATATCTACACAATATCTATCTTCTTCAATCATCTTTATAATTCCATCTATTTGGCCCCTAGATGTTTTGAGTAAATTTAAAGCCTTTTTTCTACCCTCATTCATTATAATGCTCCAATCTAACTTATTATTCTATTTCAACTACATCAAAACCTATACTAGTTATAGCATCTGATAATGTTTTGTCATCTACTCCCTCAACTTCTACTACTGCTTTTTTATATTCTAAGCTAACTTCTACTTCCTTTACTCCACTTATTTTACTTAGCGCATCCTTAACTGATCCTACACAGTGATTGCAACTCATACCTTCTATTGATATTGTTTTTTTCATTTAAATTTTCCTCCTTAAATTTTCGTTATTTATAATAATTTTTTCTAAATCACTAGTTATTAATTATTTATAAATTTTAGGCTTTAAAATTTTTAAGTCTAAGTGAATTCGTTAAAACTGATACCGAACTGAATGCCATAGCCCCACCAGCTATCATAGGGTTTAAGAATCCTAATGCTGCTAATGGTATACCTGCTGTATTATAGGCAAATGCCCAAAATAGATTTTGTTTTATTGTTTTCATAGTTCTTCTACTTAACGCTATAGATTTTGGTATATCTTTTAAATCCCCTTTCATAAGGGTTATATCTGCTGCCTCTATAGCTACGTCTGTTCCTGTACCTATAGCAAATCCTATATCTGCTGATGCAAGAGCTGGAGCATCATTTATACCATCTCCAACCATCCCTACTTTTTTACCTTGTGCTTTTATTTTTTCTACTTCTTCTGCTTTATGTTCAGGAAGTACTTCTGATAATACATTCGTTATACCTACTTGACTTGCTATAGCCTTAGCTGTTCTTTCATTATCACCTGTGATCATATATATGTCTATTCCCATTTCTTTTAACTTATCAATTGCTTCTTTTGATGTTTCTTTAACTGTGTCTGCAACAGCTACTATACCTTGTGCCTTACCGTCTATTGCAAATAACATAGCCGTCTTACCTTCATCTTCTAGCCTTTCTAAATTACCAATTAATCCATCAATATCTATATTCTTATCTTTCATAAGTTTTCTATTACCTATATAAATATCTTTTCCATCTATTTTAGAGTAAACTCCATGTCCTGTAATGCTCTCAAACTTTTCAAGTTCTACTAGCTCCAATCCTTTTTCTTTAGCATACTTTACTATAGACTGACCAAGTGGATGCTCTGAGCTATTTTCGGTTGAAGCTATATATCTTAGTATACTATCTTCGTCTCCTTCTAGTAATATGAAGTCTGTAACTTCTGGCTGCCCTTTAGTAATAGTTCCTGTTTTATCTAATACTATTGTATCTAACTGATGGGCTTTTTCTAAATGCTCTCCACCTTTTATTAGTATACCATTTTCAGCGCCTTTTCCTGTTCCAACCATTATAGCTGTAGGAGTTGCAAGTCCTAAGGCACATGGGCATGCTATAACTAGTACTGCCACTGCACTTATTAAAGCTTGATTAAAGTCTTTAGTTATAAGATACCATAATACAAATGTTAGTAATGAAATACCTACTACAACAGGAACAAATATTCCTGATATTTTATCTGCAAGTCGTTGAACTGGAGCTTTGGATCCTTGAGCATCTTCAACTAGTTTTATAATTTGAGCTAATGCTGTATCTTTTCCTACTTTTGTAGCCTTAAACTTTATTGTACCATTTTTATTTATAGTAGCTCCAATAACTTCGTCCCCACTGCTTTTATCAACAGGTATACTTTCTCCTGTTAGCATAGACTCATCAACTGATGAGTTTCCTTCTAAAACTACACCATCTACAGGTATTTTTTCTCCAGGTCTTACTACTACAACATCTTCTACTAAAACATCTTCTATAGGAATATCTTCTTCTTTTCCATTTCTTATAACTCTAGCTGTTTTAGCTTGTAGATTCATTAGTTTCTTTATAGCTTCAGATGTTCTTCCTTTAGCAATCATTTCTAGGAATTTTCCTAATAGAATTAACGTTATAATTACTGCTGAAGATTCAAAGTAATAATGATCTATTCCTATTATAAGATTATATATACTATAAAAGTAAGCTGCCGATGTACCCATAGCAATTAGTACATCCATATTAGCTCCGCCACCCTTTAGTGAGTGATAGGCTCCCTTATAAAATCTATAACCTACAATAAATTGAACTGGTGTAGCTAATGCAAGTTGGAAATAACCATTTAGTAATATATTAGATAAAGTATTGTGGACTCCTGCCATGTGGAAAAACATAGCTGAAAAAACAGGTACAGTAAGAATAGTTGATATTATTAAAAGACGTTTTAGTTTTTTTAGTTCTTTTTCTCTAGACTCTTTTTCCTTATCTACACTGATAGTTTCTTCTATAGCACCATATCCTGCCTTTTTAATAGCAGATATAATGTCTTTAACAGAAACTTCTTGTGACAAGTACTCTATAGTTCCCTTAGCAGTTGCTAAGTTTATATTAACTTTTTGTACTCCTTTAGTTTTTAATAATACTTTTTCTATTCTGCTAGCACACGCAGAACATGTCATTCCTTCTATATTTAAAGTAGTTTTTTCTAGGGGTACTTTAAATCCTGCTTTTTCTATGGATTTTATCAAATGTTCTACATTAACTTCTTTATCATCGTATTCTACTGTAGCTTTCTTAGCTATTAAATTAACATTTGCTTCATGTACTCCCTCAGTTTTTGATAATACTTTTTCTATTCTACTAGCACATGCAGCGCATGTCATTCCTTCTACATCGATATTAACTTTTTGAACTGACATACTACCTCCTCCTTATTTTTTAAATACCCCCTCCCCCCCATGGGGTGTATGTAAATTATATCATGGCTATTTTTATTTTTCAACAAAAAAATAAGAAAAAAGCAGGGAAAATATTATTCATAAAGACTCTCAAGCTTTTCTAAGTCTTGTATAATTATCTTTTTATTCCCTACTAGTTTTAGTATACCCTCTTCCTGCATGCTATTCAGTTTTCTACTAATAGTTTCTCTTGTTACCCCAATATAATTTGCTATATCTTCCCTACTTAATGGTAAGTCAAGTTCCACATTATTTCCTTTAGGAACACCAAAGTCCTTTATGAAGTTTAATAACAACCCTGATACTCTAGATTCTATGTCCTTTGTACTTAAGCTTTGTATGAGAGTCTCTAGCTTAGATATTCTTTCATATACTACTTGTAGAACTTTGAGTGCCATATCTGGATTTTTTCTAAGTACATCATCAAAATCATCTTTAGTTAACTGACACATATTAACATCTTCTAAAGCCTCTGCATTAAACTTAAATTCCCCTTTCTTTAATAAGCTTAGATCACCTACAAATTCTCCTTCTGACAATATATAAAGTATTTGCTCTTTTCCCTCTTTTGTATACTTGAATATTTTTACTTTTCCCTTGTTAATAAGATATAATTTGTCTGATATGTCTCCTTCGAAAAATATCATTTGTCCTTTTTTATATATTTTTCTATCTATTTTATCTGTTACTTCTTTTAATTGAGGCTCTTCTAATACAGAAAATATAGATACTTTACTCGCACAGTATCTACCTTTACACTTTTTACATGCCTCTTCATTAAATTCTAAATTTTGAAGATTGTTCATATCATCTCTCCCTTTATATAATTCGTGATAATAATCACATAGTTAAGTGATTTATTCGATTTGATTTTTTCTAAAAAAATTATACTTTATTTTTATAGTATATATAATCTAAATTAAGTTTGAAATTGTAAAATAATTTAACAATTTTGAGAAACAATAAATTTATAAATACTTAAACTTCATTTAACAAATAAACATACTAATAATATGTGAAATATTAGTAATAATATTATAACATAGGGAGGTTGTAAAATAATATGAGTAGATTTTTAGCTCCAATTCATAAATGGCTATTTAACAAAATAAAGTTACATGAGGAACTTGAAAAAGAGATAGTTGAAGGCTTTAGATCTCAGTACGGAAATGAAATAGATTCTATAGAGAGAGACAATATTAAAAAATATGGAGATAGACTTCCAGATAGTCCTCTTGAGGAAATAATAGATACAGATAATATTCATGGATGGCTACAAGATAAAATCAGTATAGCTGAAACTAGACAAGCAAGTATTTTAGCATATCTATTTAAACAATATAAAGATAATGGTATATTGTTAGCAAAATCCATTTACGAAAATAATGCTATAAAGCATGGTAAACTGGCTAGAGAAGGACTAGGAGACACTAGTGCAGAAGATATATATAAGATAATAAATAATTATGTATTAGATGGAATGCCTTGTGATAATGCAAATAGCATAACTAAAGCTGAAGGAGATCTCTTAGAATATAAACAAGACCATTGTTTACACATAAAATATTGGAATGAATCAAAAGTTGATCCAAAGTTAATGTATGATTTAAGATCTACATGGATAGGAACTTTTGTAAATACTTTAAACCCTGATTTTAAATACCAAGTAAGTGTAGAAAAAATTGATGGAGATAGAGAAGGATTCCTTCATAGAATATATAAAAAGTAGCAAACTAATCTTTTTTTAATATAATATTATGTTAAATAACTCTATTAATACTTGATTAAACCAAACAAATGTTTTATAATATAGAAAGGAACATTCGTTTGGTTTTTTCTGTTTGAATTTGATCAATTTAGACAACCTGCTCGACTAAAATATAAGAAAATATAAAATTAAAAGTATTCGCCTTGCAAAAAAATTAGGATCTTATATAGCCTAATATAAAAAAGTGCGAATATATTCACACTTTTTATATTAAATAAATTATAAATTATTAAAAATATTATCTATATAAATAATATTTTTATCCTAAGGTCTAACTATTATTCTTCTTTCTGTTATAACAAAATCTAAAGGAACATCGAACATTTGGATAGGTGCCTTTTCTAATATTTGGAAGTCATATGCAAGTCCTATCGTAGGTATACTAAAGTTTAATTTACCTAAAAATCTATCATAATATCCTGCTCCAAACCCTATTCTATAGCATCTTTTATCAAATGCTATCCCTGGTATAACTATAAGATCAATCTCTTCCGTACTAATTGGTCTTAAAAATTCTTTTTTAGGTTCCATATATCCGAAACTACTTTTTCTTAATTCTCTATAGATATCTCTTACTTCCGTTGGAACTATTCTTGTCCCCTCTTTAATGCAATACGGAACTACTACTTTTTTCCCCTCTTTGAAACAATAATCTATTAGTCGAAAACTATCTACTTCATTGTTAAAGCTTAAATATAACATAACGGTATTACTTCTTTTAAACACAGGTAATTTTACTAGTGTAGACATTGTTTTTTCACTTAGATTATCAACTAAATCTTCTGACATATTATTCCGAATATTCAATATCCTTTTCCTTATTTCCTTCTTACTTTCAACCTGCATACTATAGAACACCTCCAAAACTACTATATACTATATAGTATATATCCTCTAAATCATTATTTAATCAACCAAAGTTTTCTAAAACACAAAAAAACGAAATAGGAAAACAGCCCTATCTCGTTTTAACACAAATTTCATAATCTAGCAAGTTGGTTTTTTTCCTGTTAATGAAACGCTAAAACCACTTCTTAATCCTTCTGACTCATAATCTACATATAACTGTTCAAACATATCAGATATTTCCTCTTCAACTAATAATTTAATATCTTCTACTTTTAATATTTGGTCTTCTTCTTTTTCCTCGTCCAGAGTTAATCCAAATCTTGGACCGCTTCAACCAAATCCTGATAAATATATTCTTGCTCCCTTAGTATTATTTTGTAACATATTCTTCAATTCCTGTCTAGCTGAATCTGTTAAATTGATGTTCATATTATGTTCTCCTTTCCTATAGTATTTATATACTTAATATACCTCAAATACTATAGGTCTAAACATAATCTATTGTTTCACAATTCTTAAAGATTCTTTCATCTGATCATAAGTCATTACTCCAGGATTAATAGCTTTAATTTTTCCATCAGGCCCTATTATAAACGACATAGGTATAAGTGCCACACCATATTTACTAGCTATTTCTGATTCCTCATCTAATAGCACTGGAATTCTATACTCATTTTCTTGTATGAATTCTTCTGCTAGTGTTTTTTCTTCTCCAATATTTATAGCTAAAACCTCTATTTCATTTCTGTTTTCTAAATAAAATTTATTCAAATCAGGCATTTCTTCCCTACAAGGTTCACACCAAGTAGCCCAGAAATTTACAAAAAGATATTTCCCTTTATAATCTTTTAAAGATACTTCTTTTCCATTTAAATCTTTTAGAAATACTTCTTCTCCATTAGAATTTTTATATTTAAAATCAGGAGCTTCTTTTCCTATATCTATTGTAATAGATTTATCTTCTTTATTATTTTCTTCTTTATTTTCTTCATTATTTTTTTCTGATACCTTTTCTTTTGAATCTTTTTTAATATTATCACTATTTTTTGACTGTTTATTATTTTCTCCTTTAGATATATTCTTTATTTTGTTCATTATTTCAGGATTCTCAACTACTAATAATGCCCCTGCAGTTATTAGTATCAGAATTAGTAGTGAAACTATTATTATCATCTTGTTTTTATTCATTATTTCCTCCTATTAGTAAAATAGATTAGTTATTAAGTATAATTTGTTGAAGAAAATTAATAGCCCTAATATTACTATTATAATACCACTTATTTTCATCAGAATAGGCGTTATTTTTCCCCACTTACTCAATATATCATTTATTCTATCTATCAATACAGCACTTAGTGAACTACTTCAACTTATGAAAGAGGGAGCTTCTTGGTCAATATCTCCAACGAGACAAGTTTACCCAAGCTCTAAAGGTCGTACCGACCTCGCATTTACTAAAATTATATAGATAATTTTAGTAGATTTTTACTAGCATTTATGTCCCTATCATGTTTCGTATTACGTTCAGGACATATCCATTCCCTAAGTATCAGATTTTTCACCTCTTTATTTTTATGACCACAAACCGAACACAATTGACTACTAGCATAATTTGACGGTGCTATTATAAGTTCTGTACCATACCATTTTGATTGTTTGTAGTAAAGCTATGTCTATTAGACTTTTTACTTTTGTACTTAGGAAATCCTACTGATTTATCTCTAAAAAAGTTTTTATATGCTTTATCTAGGTTTAGTTGTACATTTGCTAAAGCTAGACTATCAACTTCTTTTAAGAATTTATATTCTTTTTTATATTGTGCTGGTGTTGGATACTTTTGGTTTTTTAATTCTTCTTTATTGTTTTTATATTTGCTATAAGTATCTATTCTATCTGATAACATTTTATTATATATAAATCTAGTACAGCCAAATGTCTTAGCTAAATATTCTCGTTGTTCTTTACTTGTATAAAAAAGATGTTATCCATCTCCCACCTATAGAGGATGGGAGAATTCCACACAGTTTGTTAAAAACATATTTTATAGTCTTATATTTTATACCTTATTGTCATTTATGTAAACTTTCATTATTGAACATTTCAAAAAATAAAAAACAACTTTTAATTTATTAGATTAAAAGTTGTTTTTTTATTCTTTATTTATAATGCAGCTTTCCCTGGTATCAAAGCATCTACTATCCCAATTACTAAAGCTCCTATTATAGCTCCTAATAGTGTTATATTAAAACCTGCTACTATAAACTTAGTTAAGTATAGTACTAGAGCAGCTACTATAAAGCCTACTATACCCCTTCCAAATGGAGTAGCATCTATTCCTGTAAAAGTCGCTATAAGATAGTCTAAAGCTGTTATAACAATAGTTGCTAATATTAAACTCCATATTCCACTTATGGTAAACCCAGGTGTAAGGAATGCACTTATAGCAACCACTATGGCTGTTACTAGTAGTCTTATAAGTATCGCAGATATATTTATACCTCTTGAATCTTCTCTATCAGCCATGATATCACCTCCATATCCTTATTATCGCTAAAAAGTATTTGTTTTATTCAAATTTAAATTTTATTTTAGTTTTTATCTACTCAAATTTACATAAGCACATTAATTTTACCTTTTTATTTTAGTATTAGTCATTTTCATATGAATAGTATAGTTTGTGTAAAAAAGGCTAAAACTATACTTAAGAAAAAAAATTATTAATGGAAGTGATAATTATGAGTATGAGTAATGTAAAATCAAGAAGGAACAATAATGCAAAGAAAAGAAGAGTACAAAAAAAATCTTCAGGACCATTATTCAAGTTAGTTTCATTAATATCATTCGCAATAATTATTCTATTAGTCATATTATCTTTTAAGTTTACTTATAAAAATGTAGTATTAGATGAGAATATAAATAGCATAAGTCCAGTTATACCTTTTATAGTATTTTTTATATTGTTTATGTACATTTCATTTATATGCAAAAATCTTATAATGAAAAGTTCCGAAAAATAATTTATGTGATTTTAGTCACACCGTTTTTCTAAAAATATGGTATTATATTCTTATATTCGTTTGATATTTTTAAGGAGGATGTAAACAATGATAACTAAAGATATGTTAATAGGTGAAATATTAAGAGCTAAACCAAACGCTGCTGAAATACTTATGCAATTTGGTATGGGATGTATAGGATGTCCTTCATCTCAAATGGAATCTTTAGAACAAGCTGCTGCTGTTCATGGACTAGACGTAGATTCAATTCTAGAAGCTTTAAACAAATAATAAAAACCCCTTAAAGTAGTTTAAAACAATTAACTTTAAGGGGTTTTTATTATTTACTTTTATATATTAAACCTAATCTAATTACTTTTCTAATAGTTCATCTAATTTAGATTTATTAAATCCTGATATTTCTTCTTCTCCAACCACTATAACAGGAACTCCCATATATCCTTTTTTAATAAGCTCTTTTCTAGCTTCAGGATCTGTTTGAACATTTCTTTCTGTATACTCTACACCTTTTTCTTTTAAATATTCTTTAGCTGTAACACAGTGTGGACAAGTATTGCTTGTATAAATAACTACATTTGACATTTAAATATTCCTCCTTAATAAAAAACTATCAATAATTTTATATTCCTATAATACCCTAATAATTCTTCTTTTAATCTACAGTAACCATTTATTTTTTTTGTAATATAATTATAGTAAGACATAGGACTTTATTCCTATTTTTTAATAGTTCTAAAGAATTAGTTTGATAGTTCCTTTTTACTGGTATATATAGTAATATTAGAATTCCATATATTTTGTATTTTATGGTAATTTAACGCAAGCACGTTATAATTATAACTGTATATTACTCCTATTGTAACTAGGACTTATGCCCCATTGTTACTAAGTCTTTTGTATGATAATAATATAATGTATAAATAAAAAATAAAAATTTAAACTAAGTGAGTGGTGAATAGTAATGATACTAAATTATATGGAAGTACTAGTTAAAGATATCTTAAATGAATTAAAGTATAGTCATAACATGTCAGAAAGTAATGATGAAAAGTTACAAAATATTCAAATTATAGCTTTAAATAATCTTCCTCCAATGTATTTTTCATCTAATGTAAGTGAAGCAGAAAAAAAGGCATTTCTTCTTGATAGACAAAGAAGAATAACCGTCTTAGCTAAAGTAGCAGAAGCAATAGATGTCGTGTGTAATAATAATTCATAAAAAAGTGTATTATAAAGTAATTATATTATTTTTTATACTATTTTATTCGTGATTTATATGCTCCAACCCTTGATTAAATAGACCTAGTACATGGTCATCATCTAATGAATAAATAGCTGACTTACCTTCTTTTCTATACTTTACAAGTCTCAAGTTTCTTAAAACTCTTAACTGATGTGATATAGCAGATTGATTCATGTCTAATAAAGAAGCTATATCACATACACAAAGATGTCGCTTAGACAAAGCATGAATTATTTTCAGTCTAGTAGGATCCCCTAAAGCTTTAAATATTTGTGATAAACGCAATACTTCTTCTTCTAATAGCATTTGTTTTTTTAAATCATTTATAACTTTTTCGTTTTTTAAAGCTATTTCGCAAATATCATCTGTAAATTTATCCTTCATATTTCTTCCTCCTTAAAGTTTGCTAATACAAAACCCCTTATTTAAAATAAGAGGTTATTATTCTTTAGGTATCGTTGGATTTAAAGGAGTCACTATCTTTCCTGTAAGAGCATCTATATAAACTATCCAGTACCCAAGTCTTTCTTCATTACTTCCGGACTTTTCAATCCAAGTTACAAAACCTGTAGCTCCTCCATATGGTTGATCTACCTTTGTAAACTTACCTGGTACTCCATATGCGTAGTATTGAATACTTTCGTTTTCTTCTATCATACCAAATATATAGTGATTATATTTTTTAATTTGAACTTGGCATGTAGTATATTTTGTTACACATCTATACGGATAATACATACTCACCAAATAGTTATAATATGGTAAAAAGCCTCTATATATGTTTCTTTTATCATAGTCTATTTCCCACCATGTATAGTTTTCAAAATTTTGTTTAAACGGCTTTACTTCTTTAAAAAACTTAAGTATATTAAGCGTATAACTAGCTATTTGCTTACTATAGTTTTCTACATTATGGAAATAATGATTCTTCGATCCATTTAAGTTATATATACTATCTTCTTTTTTTCCTTTTGATTGTATATGATCGTAATATTCATTATATCTAAATGGTTTATGTTCATCTTCTACATAATAATCTTCATCTAAAATAGTTTCTTGTTCACTATCCGTTTGCTCTAAATCATATTCTTCTTCAATTTCATTTTCAAGATAGCTATCATGGTCTTTCGTATTATATTCACTATCAAAGTAATCATCATAGTCATAATCATCGTCATCATCATAATCGTAATCGTAGTCATCATCGTCATAGTAGTCATCATCATAATAGTCTTCATATAATTCAACATAATATTCTTCTACATCTTCATTACTATCTATTTCTTCTAGCTTTGTGATTTCTGATTCTGTATCATTTGTATCATCTATGTCATTTATAATATCTTCTTCATATACATCTTCTACATTCTCTATATTAATACCTTCTGTATAATAGTTTTCAGAATTATAATTTTCTTCTTTATCTTCCTTATCATATATCTCTTCTGTGTATTCACTATTTGAAACATCTGTCTCTGATTCTACTTCTGTATCCTCTGTAACATCTGTATCTTCATGCTCTTCATTCAAGCTATAGCTTTCAATATTTACATCTAGAAGATCATTTATATCTTTATCTTGACTGAAGGTCTTTATTTTCTCTTCTTGATTATAAGAGTCTAAAGATTTGCTTTTGTCTTCAATATCTTCATCTTCTTTAACTTCTTTTGTTATTTTTTCCGAGGTATAATCTTCATTTTGTTCTCTTAATTTCTGTGATAGGATATCTTCATTCAAACTACTCATTATACCTTTTATATCGTTATCTTTTTTGTTAATATACCCTAATAGAGGCACTGTATACCTATTTTCTTTTTCTGATGATAATCTTATAAGTATAGTATTAAAATTCTCTATGTTTATTTCTGTATTTCCAACTGAATAAGAATCAAACTCGAACTCTAAAGTCCCTCTTCCACTCTTATTTACATTTAATAACCCCATAGATGTCTTTTTAAAGTTGTACTTCTTATCAGTCATAATAAGAGCTTCATATACTTCATCATCTTTTAATTTTGTATCCAACCCTTCAACATTTAAATTAATTCTACCTTTTCCATCTCTAATCTCTAGTTTGGCATGTCCTTTTGCGTTTTGTGCATCTTGTTTATCCAATATAATAAATTTTCTTTGATATGATTTTTTTGACTGCATCACTATCCCCCTCCTTTTACTCGTTATTACTAATATATGTAACATGTCGGGAATAGTGAACTAGATTAATACTTTTTTATTTAGAGTATATATTATTTGCTATATTAGCAAAATCTTCTATGCTCAAAACCTCTCCTCTTTTCTTAGGATCTATATTACATTTATTTAATATTTCGTTAATTTCATCTTTTTCTAGTCTAAGTGAACTTGAACTTAACGCATTAAGTATAGTCTTTCTTCGCTTTCCAAAAGCTGCTCTTACTATCTCAAACATTGTTTTTTCATCTTTAACATTAACTTGAGGTTTATCGTATACATCAAGCATTATAACGGCAGAATCTACATTAGGTTTTGGTATAAATACGTTTTTAGGAACATTAACTATTATCTCTGGTTTTGAATAGTATTGAACTGCAACAGATAAAGCTCCATAATCTTTATTGCCTGGTGATGCTTTCATTCTAACTGCTACTTCTTTTTGAACCATTACTACTATTTTCTCTATGGCTAGTCTCTCTTCAAGTAATCTCATTATTATTGGTGTTGTTATATAATATGGTAAATTAGCCACTACTTTAACATTTAATCCTTTAAGTCTATCTTCAATTATTTCGTTAATATTAACTTTAAGTATATCGCCATGAACTAATTCAAAGTTATCATAATCCTTTAAAGTATCTTTAAGTATAGGAATCAAAGTTTTATCTAATTCAACAGATACTACCTTTCCTGCTTTCTCACATAGTTGCTGTGTTAAAGCACCTATTCCAGGTCCTACTTCTATTATTCCGTCTTCTTTAGTTATTTCTGACTTATCACATATTTTTTCAATTATATTTCCATCTATTAAAAAATTCTGACCCAAGCTTTTAGAAAATTTAAATCCGTACTTTTCCATAATTTCTTTTATAGCATTAGGTGAATGTAATCTTTTATCCATTATATTTTTCTAGCCTCCTAATTGCTTCTGCAAATTCCTCTCTAGTTACTCCATAATTATTTAATCTTTTTAAAAACTGCTTGGAATTACAGTATCCTATTCCTAATATTCTTCCTAATATATCTCTTTTTACACTTGAAGACTCACTTCCTATAAGTCCATTATGTATAAGATCTAATTGTGAAAATTCACAAGATGGACTTATAGATTCAACTCTAGCCATATTTAGTGCTTCTATTATATCTTCTGGACTAGCATTTTCTATACCTATATCATCATCTTTTATAGCTTTATCTCTAGGCAAAAAAGCATGTTTGCAATTCTTAACATTTTTTGAAACTATCTCTCTTATTTTTTCACCAGCATAGTCTGGATCTGTAAATATTATAACTCCTCTTCTTTCTCCTGCTTTTCTTATTCTTTGTAAAGTTTCTTTAGTTATTCCAAATCCACTAGTTGCTATCATCTCAGCGTCTACTGCTTTTTTAACAGCTGCTATATCGTCTCTACCTTCTACTACTATTATCTCCTTTATCATAGTTCACCTCATATTATAAACTTTCATATCTTCTATATTATTATATGTTTTACTTTTTAGTCAATTTTATATAAAAAAGAAATCTCCATCAAAATCAATTTGACAGAGATTTCTTTTTATGAACTGAGATAATGTTAAATGATATATTATAAAATATAAACTTTTACTTGCTTTATTCCAAATGCTAATGCTTGTGCACGACTTGAGAAGAATAAATCAATTCTATTTCCCTTTATAGCTCCTCCAGTATCTTCTGCAACAGCATATCCATATGCTCCACTTCCATCCGCGTATTCAACATATAATTTACTTCCTAGTGGAATAACCTTAGGATCTACAGCAACTACTCCAGGTCTTACTTGAGTTCCCGATGCAGTAAGCCCATAATATTGATCTCCAGGTCTTTTACCTGTACTTTCAAATGATAAATCATAAGCTGTAGCAGTCATCATTATACTTTTCTTACCTTCTAATGAAGGTCCTTTTGACGCTGTGGTTTTGTTTGAAGATACTTTAGCTACTTGATTAGAACCTACAGCTTTTTTGTTGTTAATATTATTAGTATTAGTAGGGGGAGTTCTTCTTGTCGATGATCTTGATGCTATAACTATATCTTTAGTGCCTTTTTCTAACACTTCTGAAATAGGTTCTCTTATAACATTTGACTCAATAGGCTCTTTCGAAACAAGAACTCCATTTTCATATATTGCTTTGAATTTGGTTTCTTTGATTCCTTTAATTCCTTCCTGAACCTTTAGTGTCTTTCCTTTTTCTAACCCAGTGTTATTTTTAGTTACAACTTCATATTTGATTTCCTCTGTTTGAGTTTGAACTAATTCATCAACTTTTACAACGTTAATCTCCAAGTTTGATGAAATCTTAGTATCTAAAGAAGGGTTTATTTTGTCATTTTCATCATAATATACTGATAGCGAATCTAGTACCTGTTTTACTGTGTTCTTTGTTGTTTTTATTTCTGTTCTCTTATTTTCAATATTTATAGCTACTGGTAATGCTCTTTTAATTTCTATATTAAATCCGTCTTTTATTTTCTCATCTAAGGCTAAATTTATTTCATCTTTTTCGTTCATCTTCAACTTTTTCTCATTTAATAGATCTTTTACTGTATCTGATTTTGTTTTTACTTCTGTTTTCTTTCCATCAACTATTAATGAGCCTTCTTTAACATTAAAGTCATATACCCCTACTCCAACTGTTGCAGTAACTAGAATTATTGCTGTTATATAGATCATAGCAATAAATCTTTTTTTCTTAGTTAATTTTTCCATAGTATAACCTCCTAGTTTTTTTGGGCTCTTTTGTATTGTATTCTAATTTAATTCTTTTGTCAAATTTCTTTTATCATTATGTAACTGATTTGTAATAAATCACTAAGGCTAAATGAATTAACCACCTAGCCTTAGTTTGAATAATTTTATTATATGATGTTTTTTCTATTTATATGCATATTAAATAAATATTAACAAATATTGAATGTATTTTCTATTCTTCTAGGTCATCCACTTCTTCTATTTCTAATTCTTCTTCTAAATCTATATCTTCTATTTCTATATTCTCTATTTCTATGTCCTCATTTTCATATAAATCTATGTCTTCTATCTCTATGTCCTGTTCATCAAGTGGATATAAAGGATATAGTCCATAATCTTCATATTCACTAAAATCATAGGCTTCTGGATATATATCTTCTAAGTATGAAGAGTCTATATCGTCATAATTATAATAATCATAACTATCTTCATAATAGTCATAGTTATCATAAAAATCTGACTCTATTAAAGAATCATATTCATAATCTGTAGCCATTAAGTAACCATCTTCCATCCTAGGTATAGGATTTGAACATCTACAATGCTTTAAGCAACGCATTACACATTTTCTTAACTTTGGATTAGTCATTACCATTAAGTTAAGGTCCATTCCTCGATGTATTGGATACATATGACGAGGAGGACAAGGGTACGCTGGCATCATAGGATATCTACGGTCAGGATATTTAGGTTTTCTAATTGGTCTTAGTTCTGGACACTTTGGTTTCTTTGGCTTTGGACATGGTTTTGGTTTTGGACATGGCCTTGGCTCAGGACATGGCTTTGGCCTCGGACATGGCCTTGGTTCAGGACATGGCTTTGGCCTCGGACATGGCCTTGGTTCAGGACATGGCTTTGGTCTCGGGCATGGTCTTGGCTCAGGACATTTTTCTTCAGGCTTCTTTGGATAAGTTGGTTTTCTTTTTGGCTCTTCTTTACGAGGTCCTCTATACCTTAACATATTCAACACTCCTTTAAAATAAAATTATATTAATCTATAACATTATATGGATCTTGATATATAAACGTTACTATTAAAATAACTTAGAAGTGTTGCATATACTCCATGTCAATAAAGCTTTGAATTATTATCGTCAACAGATTTGCCTCTCTTTAGCTACACAACTAATTTTAACCAATAATAGGTAAAATAGACTATATTTTAGTCTACATATTTTAGTCCTATATCGAAAATTTCCTAGGAAATGTGACAAAAAAATAAGACATTATTGTTATTTTAAGAAATCTTTTTATAATTCATATAGCCTTAAAATAACTATAATGTCTTTAATTGATATATTTTGTTATGTTGTTTTTTTAATCTATTTATATATTAAATAGTCGTTTTGTATTTTCATTTGTTATTTTTACTAGTTCATTAAAAGAAATATCTTTTAGCTCTGCAATCATTTCAGCTATATATCTCACATAAGAAGGATCATTCCTTTTACCTCTATAAGGTTCTGGTGACATATATGGCGAATCTGTTTCTATCAATAGCCTTTCTAACGGTATTTCTTTTGCAACTTCCTTTGGCTTTTTGGCATTCTTAAATGTAACGGGTCCTGCAAATGATATATAAAATCCTAACTCTATATATTTTTTTGCCATTTCTAGACTTCCAGAAAAGCAATGTATAACTCCTAAAAGATTTCCATCTGCTTCTTGTTTTATAATATCATACACTTCTTGTCCTGCTTCTCTTTCGTGAACTATTATAGGTAAGCTAAGCTCTTTTGCTAACTTTATTTGTTCTTTAAACCACTTTTTTTGAATATCTCTTGGAGAATTATCATAGTGATAATCTAATCCTATTTCCCCTATTGCTATAACTTTATCCTTTTTAGCAAGAGATCGTAGTATTTCTATTGTAGATTCATCCATATCCTTAGAATCATGAGGATGAACCCCTACTGCTGCATATATATTATCATATTCTTGGGCCATTGATACTGCCTTTACTGATGACGATACGTCAGCTCCTGGATTTATTACTAATTCTACTCCAGATTTTTCTAAACCTTTTATAAGTTTATCTCTATCATCATCAAATCTTTTATCATCTAAGTGAGCATGACTATCTATTAGCATATTCCTTCCTCCTTAGTTTCACACATCATCTAATAGTTGCAAGACTCTCTTTCTGTAAAAATGACATCTATTAAATTTATCAAATTAAGCATATAGTTTAATCTTTAATTTGATATTTTTCAAATAGAACTTCCATTTATCTTACTTTAGCTCCACTTTTAATGTCTTCTAATGTACTTGCCAAGGTAAGTTTCTTTCCTTTATCTGCTGCTAAAATCATACCATGTGATTCTATTCCTCTTAATTTCACAGGCTTTAAATTATATACCAATATTACCTTTTTACCTATTAAGTCCTCTGGATTATAATACTTTGATATACCTGATACAACTTGTCTTGTTTCATCTCCAACTTGAAGTTGTAATACTAATAATTTGTCTGCATCAGGATGTTTTTCCGCCTTAATTACTTCAGCTACTCTTAAATCAATTTTATCAAAATCATCTATAGTTATTATATTATCATCTTCTTTTTCTTCTTCCTTATTAAGTTCTCCTTTTCTCATCTTAACAAATTTATCATTAGCTTCATTTAGTCTATCTAGTTCTTTTTTAAGATCTAATCTTGGGAACATTGGACCTGCTTTTATAACTTTTACTCCTGACTTTAATTCTCCCCATGTACTTAGACTTTCCCAGTTAGTTCCTTCTCCTTCTTTTATACCTAATTGTTCCCATATACTATCGGAAGTTTTCTCTAGAACTGGTCTTATAAGAACTGATATTATTCTTAATGCTTCTGCTAAGTTATATAGAACTGTATTTAATCTTTCCTTTTTATCTCCTTCTTTAGCTAGTATCCAAGGAGTAGTTTCATCTACATATTTATTAGCTCTGCCTATAAGCTTCCATATTTCTTCTAATGCATTGCTAAAGCTCAATTTATCAATATGTTCTTCTACCTTTTTAGAAGCTGATATTGCTATATTTCTTAAATCATCATCAAATTCTCCACTAGTTGTGGGGTTAGGTATTATTCCATCATTATATTTTTCTATCATTGATACTGTTCTACTTACTAGGTTTCCTAGGTCATTTGCTAGATCTGAATTTATTCTTTGTAAGAACTTCTCTTTTGCAAATGATCCATCTTGACCAAACGAAAATTCTCTTAATAAGAAATACTTTAATGCATCTACACCATATAACTCTATTAATGGTTCTGGGTATATTACGTTTCCTTTTGATTTTGACATTTTATCATTTTCAAACAATATCCATCCATGTCCAAAAACCTTTTTAGGTAGTTCTAATCCTAATGCCATTAATATAGACGGCCATATAATAGCATGAAATCTTACTATTTCTTTTCCTACAAGATGTACATCTGCTGGCCAATATTTTTTATATTCTGAATCATTATCTGTAAGGTATCCTAACGCTGTAATATAATTGCTTAATGCATCTATCCAAACATAAATAACATGTTTTTCATCAAAAGGAACTTTTATTCCCCAATCAAATGATGACCTAGTCACGCATAAGTCTTCTAGTCCTGGCTTTAAGAAGTTATTTATCATTTCATTTCTTCTTGACTCTGGAGTTAAGAATTCTTCATTTTCTTCTAGAAACTTTAATATTCTATCTTGATATTTTGAAAGTCTAAAAAAGTATGCTTCTTCTTTAGCAAGCTTTACATCTCTTTTACAATCTGGACATTTTCCATCTATTAATTGAGCTTCTGTCCAAAACGCCTCACAAGGAGTACAATAATGCCCTTCATAAACTCCTTTATAAATATCACCTTGATCATATAACTTTTGAAATATTTTTTGTACTATTTCTTTATGTTGTTCATCTGTAGTTCTTATAAAGTGATCATATGATATATCTAGTGTTTTCCATAGAGTTTTTATATTTGAAACTATTTCATCTAAGAATTCTTTAGGTTTTAATCCTTTTTCTTTTGCTACGGTTTCAATTTTTTGTCCGTGCTCATCTGTTCCTGTTACAAACTTAACATCATATCCCATTATTTTTTTAAACCTAGCTATACTATCTGCTGCAACTGTAGTATAAGTATGTCCTATGTGTAAGTTATCACTTGGATAATATATAGGTGTAGTAACGTAAAAAGTTTTTTTACTCATTTTATTTGTACCTCCTTTATAATATAAAAAAACCCTCATCTCTAAATTTTAGAGACGAAGGTTTTATATTTCTCGTGTTACCACTCTAATTTATCTAAACTTCACAGTTTAGATCTTGGTAGGTTATATTTTAACCTTGTATATTAACGGATACAAATCCGACACAGCCTACTAAAGCTTTCAGCTATATAGCTCAGGGGCCATCTTCAGAATAACTTCTAACGCTAGCTTTCACCTAATCTAGCTCTCTTTTAGATAGAAACTAAACTTACTCTTCCCTTCACTGCTTTTAATTGTATAATTTTTATCTATTGTACACTGTTTCATCAAAAACTATACAAAATAAAAGCTCTTTTGTCAATACTACCTATTTATTCCTTTTGAATTCTAATGTACTAAAAAATTTATATTAAATATATTCAAGATATTATTTTTGCTAATAAGAATATTTGCTTAACATTTTATAAAAGTTTATAAAAATATAAGTCTACATATTATAACTGAAGCCACTGCTCCTGCCAAATGTGAAATCAAAGCAGCAGGTAAAGTGTGTCTAGAATCTTTAACGCCTACTGCACCAAAATATACTGCCATAGTATAAAATATTGTTTCTGCAGAACCCATCATAGTTGATGCTACTCTGCCAATAAAAGAATCTGGTCCATAGTTATTTATAATATCTTGTACCATTGCTAATGATGCACTTCCTGATATTGGTCTTATTACAAATAAAGGTATTGTTTCTTTAGGTATTCCTACTATCTTTCCTATAGGACTAAGTACCTTAACCAAAATATCCATAGCTCCTGATTTCCTAAAAACTCCTATTGCTAAAAATATTGCAATTAAATATGGCATTATTTTTATAGCTGACTTCAATCCTTCTTTAGCACCATCTACAAAACATTCATATAAATCTACTCTTTTTATGTACCCATGTATCAATATAATTGTCATTATAAAGGGGATAATTGATATTGATATAATATTTATTATTCCAGATATATTAATCACCCTTCCCTTGCAATATTTTTACAGCAATTATTCCAACTATAGTTGAAACTGTAGTTGCTACTAAACTAGTTCCTATAATTTCTGTAGGATTAACTGATCCTGCATCTGCCCGTATTTTCAATATCGTTAAAGGAACTATTTGTATAGATGACATATTTATAACTAGAAACATACACATAGCATTCGTTGATCTTTTTTTATTTTTATTTAATGTATTCATTTCTTCCATAGCCTTTATTCCTATAGCAGTAGCTGAATTTCCTGCTCCAAACATATTTGTAACCATATTCATTACTATTGCACTCATAGCTGGATGATTTTTAGGTACTTCTGGAAATAAAAAAGATGTAATAGGAGTTAGTATTTTACTGAAACTTTTTATAAGACCTGATTTTTCAGCTATATTAATAAGCCCCATCCAAATTGACATTATTCCTATAAGACTTATTGCAAATTTTACTGCTTCCTCTGCATCTTTTATTATTGATTCATTTATTACATTTATGTTACCATTTAACACAGAAACAACTATACTTATAAATATGAGAAAAAACCAAATATAGTTTATCATTTAAAACTCTCCTAACCTTTTAATTTGCTAACCCTAGATCAGTTATTCTTAAATTTTCTATATCTTTTTATATAAACTTATATGCAAGACTTGTACAATAAATTACATAATATAGATTTAATAACTTGACATTTTTTTTAAAATGATATATAAAGAATTGTAGAATTTTATCTAAATTTGTCTTATACATTTTTAGGTATTTTCTAGAAAACTATGGAATGCGTGTTTATGAATGGCTTATAACCTTATTTTAATTTTTTAAATATTATATAGTATTTTATATGTTGACTTTTATTGGTATATATGGTACTATTTAATTTGTAAAAACAAGTCGATTTTTGACGCATTATAAACGGGAGGATGAAATTATGAAGTCAACAGGTATAGTAAGAAAAGTAGACGAACTAGGTAGAGTTGTTATCCCTATAGAATTAAGAAGAACTCTTGACATTGCTGAGAGAGACTCTCTAGAAATTTACGTAGATGGAGAGCAAATAATACTTAAAAAATATGCACCAGCGTGCATATTCTGCGGACAAGCTAAAGATGTTCATGTTTTCAAAGGTAAAAATATTTGTCCAGAATGCTTAGAAACTTTACAAAAATAAACATAGATTGATTGAAGTACCCTCTTTATTTTATTAATAAAAATAGGAGCATATGCTCCTATTTTTTTTATATTGATATACTTTCTTTATAAACTTCACTTTTAGATATATTTCTTTCCTTTGCTACCTTCTTTATTGCATCTTTTTTATTTATCCCTTGTTCCATATACATTAATATATGATCTTTTATACTCATATTTTCCCATACTTCACTTTTCATTTTTTCTATATCCTCTATAGAAGTTCCTTCTAATACAACTACAAATTCTCCTCTTGGATCTTCTTTTGAGAATTTCTCTATAGCTTCTTCAGTATTTCCTCTAAATATTTCTTCATATTTTTTAGTAAGTTCCCTTGATATAGCTATTTTTCTAATTCCTAATATTTCTTTTATGTCTTGTAATAGTACTTTTAATCTATGAGGAGATTCATAAAATATTATAGTTCTATGTTCTTTTTCAAGTTTTCTAAGTTCTTCTTTTCTCTCCTTTTTATTAGATGAGAGAAACCCTTCAAACGTAAATTTAGATGTAGGAAGTCCTGAAAGAATAAGTCCTAATATAGAAGCAGTAGCTCCTGGTAAAGCAGTGACACCTATTCCGTGTTCTATAGATAGTCTAACTAAATCTTCTCCTGGATCTGATATACCTGGCATACCTGCATCTGAAACTAATGCAATATTTTCTCCTTTCAAAAGCTTTTCTATCAGAAACTTTCCTTTTTCTTTCTTATTATGTTCATGATAACTAGTAAGAGGCTTTTTAATATCAAAGTAATTTAATAGTTTAATAGTATGTCTTGTATCTTCTGCAGCTATTAAGTCTACTTCTTTCAATGTATTCAATGTTCTTAATGTTATATCCTCTAAATTGCCTATAGGCGTTGGACATATGAAAAGCTTTCCTATTACATCCAATTTATATCGCTCCTTTAAATATCAATATTTTCCATGCCGTATATTTCATATATCTCTTTTGTATATGTTCCGTCGTCATTATATACATATAAAGGTTTTTCAAACTTAAGTTCTGGTTTTGAAGCTTTAATACTCTTTATCAGTACTAAATTAGGTTGTTTTCCAATTTTAGGATGAACAAACCTTATACTTTTAGGCTCTAACTTATATTGTCTTAATAAACATAATATATCTACTATTCTATTTGGTCTATGTACTAGAAAAAACCTTCCATTATGCTTTAAAAGTTTACTAGATACTCTTATTATGTCTTCCAGGTTACATGTTATTTCATGTCTTGATATTGCCTTTTTATCCTTTATATTTATAAGTCCACCTCCTGAAATCATATAAGGTGGATTTGATGTAACTACATCAAATTTATTTATACCAAGTTTCTCAGGAGCATTTTTTAAATCTATATTAAGTATTTCTACATCATTTTCAATATTATTCATTTTCATTGTTCTATTTGCCATTTCTGCTACTTCTTCTTGGATTTCTACTCCATAAACTTTACTAACATTATTTTTAGCATATATAAGTACTGGTATTATACCTGTTCCTGTTCCTAAATCCACAACTGTTGATCCACTTTTTATATCACAAAAATTAGATAACAGCACAGCATCCATTCCAAAACAAAAACCTTCTTTATTTTGAATTATTTTATATCCTTTACATTGAAGATCATCTATTCTTTCATTTTCTTTTAATTGTATATTTTCCATTATTTCCGCTCCTAGTGTTTTTTATTTCACTAGTATTATAACATTTATTTTCATTTACTATAATAAAGTTTATTAAAAGATAAAATTTCTCTAAAGTTATTTTTTTATTAATTTTCATAAATAAGTAATATTATAAATATATTCTAACTAGCTTATTATAAAATTAAAATAATATGTGAATTTTTATATATAAATTTAGTATGAATGTCCTTTTACTATATGATTAGAAGAAAACATGTTTTAAAAGCAATAAAAAAGACCCTATGGGTCTTTTCTTATTATTCCTATTCTGCATCAACTGGAGCATCTACAGGACAAACATTTGAACATGCTCCACAACTTATACAACCTTCTTCATCTATTACGTATTTATCATCTCCTGCGCTAATTACGCTAACAGGACACTCTGGTTCACAAGCTCCACAACTGATGCAAGCATCTGTAATTTTGTAAGCCATTAAGGTCACCTCCTTAGTTAAGTTCTTTTATAGCCTCATGATAATTTTAGCACTTATTTATACACTTTAAAAGAGTTTTTATTAATTTTCGTATAAATATTATAAACATAAATTACGACATTTTTCTACATTTTTTTCTTTATGATTGTTTAACTTAATCCTCTTTTAATAAATCTTCTAACATCTCTATATCTTCTACATCTATACCTTCTTCTTTAGCAATTTTGGTTATATCCACTTCTGTTCTTTCTTTTGTATCTTTTTTAGTATTAGCTTTTTCTAATAATTCTATCTCTTCTATTAAAAATGGAACAATTTCTTCTGTATCATCTTCACCTTTTACCTTTACTTTAGCTAATTCTAACAGAGTAACTGTTTCCATTACTATACCTTTTCCCCTAGGTGTCATTACTGTTGCACCTACTGGTGGAAGTTTTTCCAATATTTTTTCATATGTTTCATGTTCATATTTTAAGCAACACATAAGTCTGCCACATATTCCTGATATTTTTGTAGGGTTAAGAGATAAGTTTTGTTCTTTTGCCATTTTAATAGATACAGGTTCAAATTCTCCTAAGAAAGTAGCGCAACATAATGGTTTACCACAAGGTCCTAGTCCACCTATCATTTTTGCTTCGTCTCTAACTCCTATTTGTCTCAATTCTATTCTAGTTTTAAATATTGATGCTAAATCTTTTACAAGTTCTCTAAAATCAACTCTTCCATCTGCCGTAAAGTAAAATATAACTTTATTATTATCAAATGTATATTCAACATCAATAAGCTTCATATCTAGACCATGCTCTTCTATTTTTTTAAGACAAATATCAAAAGCATATGTTTCTTTCTCTTTATTTTCATTGTGCTTTTGTATATCTTCTTCTGTTGCTAGTCTTAGCACCTTTTTTAGTGGCGGAACTATTTCTTCTTCACTGACTTCTTTTGGACCCACCACAGCTTGACCGAACTCTACTCCCCTAGCTGTTTCTACTATAGCATAATCATCTTTAGATACGTCTATATTATCAGGGTCAAAGTAGTATATTTTACCTGCTTTTTTAAATCTAATTCCTACTACAGTAACCATACTATACCTGCTACTCAAAATACGGACAAATATATCCATATCGAGATTTTTACTGTTTCAACGAGTCCTGTTTTGCCTTAGCTACTACAGTTTGTATGACTCTTCACAGTCGTAAATTCCCGAAATAGCCTTCGGTACATATATAAGAGCTTGTTTTAATTAAGCTGCCTTATATTTCTTAGCATTTTTAAGGTTAATACTTGCATTTAAGTCCCTATCTATTTCTAAACCACATTCACACTTGTAGATTCTATCTGAAAGCCTTAAATCTTTTTTGATTGTTCCACAATTACTACAAGTTTTTGATGATGGATAAAACACACTTACTATCCTTATTTCAATGTTATTTTCTTTAGCTTTAGAAATGAGTTTAGTTTTAAATTCAAAGAACTTTTGATTAGCTATTACCTTTGATAAATGCTTATTTTTCATCATTCCACTAACATTTAAATCTTCAATAGTTATGTAGCTTGGTTTTTGCTTAACTATTTCTGATATAATTTTATTTACATAATCCGTTCTAATATTGGTTAGCCTTTGATGAAGTTTTTGTACCTTCACTATTTGTTTTTGGATATTTTGTCTAATAGCAGTTCCTCCCTTCATTTTTTTATCTTTCGAATTTAATTTTAAACTTTCATATTTTCTTGAAAGTTTTCTTTGTTCTCTTTTTAATTTCTTCTCTATTTTTTTAACTCTTAAAGTCTTATTTATATTCTTAAAAATCTTTTTATCTGAACAAATAGCAAAATCTTTTAATCCTAAGTCTATTCCTATACCTTCTGTATATTTTGTATTATTTGTTTTAACTGCTTCTTCTACTAATATAGATACATAGTATCTATCAAATTTTTGACTAATTGTACCACTTTTAACAATAGAATTCGTTGATATATATCCATATTCTTTAAGTCTTACCCACCCTAATGTTGGAACTTTAATTCTATGTCTTTCTACTATCCAATCAGTTTTATTATTTTTAGGAAAATAAACTTTTACATTTTGATTTTTCTTTTTCTTGAATTTAGGAAACTTTGATTTACCCTTAAAAAAGTCTTTAAATGCTTTATCTCCATTCATAATAGACTGTTTTACTGCCTTTGAAGATACTTCTTTTATCCATTTTTTATCTTCATTATTAGGAATATACTCGTTATTAAGCCATTTAGAAAAATTCATTCCATTTATAAATTTTCTTTCTTTTTCATAAGATTCTTTATTATGAGCTATATAAAAGTTATATATATATCTACATACTCCAATAGTTCTATGAATCTTCATCTTCTGTTCTGCTGTTGGCTTAATTTCTATCTTGTATGCTCTTTTCAACTTCTTCATCTCCAAAATATAATTACTTTCCCTGAGTAAGTATATCTTATTACACTTAATTACTCTTATCTATATTTCTAACAACTAATATAATCCTCCTGTATGCTTAAAAGCATAACCTCTATAGCAAGTTGATAATTTACTCTTGAAGATATACTGTCTTTAGTCTTTATTATAGTTTCTATTATATCATGTATTTTTTCTTGAGAAAGACTTTTGCAGTGTTTTGATATGATGTCAATCTTATCCATATTTATTATATATTCACTATTTCCTGCCTCTTTGTATATTAACATATCCCTAAACCACATTAACATCATATCTAAAATATCTTCTATGTTTTCTTTATTTTCATCAAAAAATTCACTTAAAGAAAATATTTTAAATTTATCACCACTTAACGTTGTATCTATAACCGTTATAACTTCTTCCCTTAACTTTTTAAATCCTTCATTTTGGTATAAATTTATAGCTTTTCCTATTATACCATTGGAAAAAGAACTTAAAAATCTAGCTTCTTCTCGTTCTATTTTATATATATCTACAAGAGCTTTTTCTACTTTATCATTACTTATAGGTGCAAATTTAATTATTTGACATCTTGATAATATCGTTGGAAGTATACTATGGCTATTCGTAACTATAAGTATAATAGTTACATATTCAGGAGGTTCTTCTAATGTTTTTAGGAAACTATTTTGAGCTTCTTGTGTCATTTTATCTATATTATTTAATATATAAACCTTTCTATTTCCCTCGTAAGGCATCATTTTTATATCTTTTTGTATAGACTCTATCTGTTCTTTTTTAAAAGAGTCTCCTAAAGGGTTTTCCAAACAAAAGTCTGGATGATTTCCAGACTCAAATTTTATACAAGATGAACATTTTTCACAAGGCTTATTATCTCCATCTTTACATAATAATGCTTTTGCAAATGTCTTTGCTAATTTTTCTTTTCCTATGGATTTCGCTCCTTCAAATAAGTAGCTATGAGCTACTTTATTAGAGCTTATGGCATTTTTAAGGCTATTTATAATACTTTCATGTCCTACTATATCATTAAAATCCATCATATTCCTCCGGTTACATATATATATCTAAGATTAGTCCCCTAATATCTTCTAGTGTTTTTAATACCTTTATATTATCTTTCTCTTTTGATAATATATCTTCTGTTAGATTGCCAAGTTCTTCATCTACTTTTTTTATAATTCCATGAACTCTATGTCTTCCTCTTCTGTCTAAAAAACTATTTTTACTAAACTTTACCATAGAATTAACAGACTCTTTCATAAACTCAGATATTAATTTTTTGTATATTAATAAGTCTTTAATATCCATATTTTTTGAAAGTTTCTCTGCCTGTTTATCTATTTTACCAAGAAGTACATCTAATTTCTCTTTTGTACTCATTTCATCTAGCTTTTCTAATTCTTTTAAAAAGTCTCCTCTTATTCCTTCCTTCTTATCTTTATTAGTTCTATTTAAATTATCAATTTGATGTGAAGATTGACTTTTTACTTCCCCTATCTTTATCATATCATATCTCTCCCAATAACTTACTCTTTTATCTAAAGTACATAGTATAGAAACTTATATTTTTTCAAATTGACTAATATCTAAAACAAATATGGTAGCTCCACCAACTTGTACTTCAACTGTATGAGGCATATAGACTGAAGATACCCATGTAGCAGGTATGGGTGCTGCTGTAATCTGTTTTCTAGTTTTACAGTATTCTTCTATTATAGATATAACATTATCCACTTCTTCTTTATTTACACCTATTAATAAAGTAGTATTTCCTGATCTTAAGAATCCTCCTGTTGAAGATAGCTTGGTAACACTATAGTCTTTATCCATAAGTGCATCTATAAGCCTCGGAGCATCTTCATCCTGAACAATCGCGATAACAAGTTTCATGAGAAACCTCCTCCTTTTTATACATTATATACAAATATGTATATTTGGGATAATTTATACTTTTTCATATCTTTCTACATCTAGTACTATTATAGTAGCTCCACCAACTTGTACTTTATAAGGCTCTGTCATAAATACACTATCTTCTGTTAAAGGAGGCGGATCCATTATAACTTCTCTAGTCTCGCATACCTCTTCTATCGTCTTTATTAGTTCATCTAATCTTTCTTTTTCTACTCCTATTAATAAAGTAGTATTCCCTGCTCTTAAAAATCCTCCTGTTGAAGCAAGCTTAGTTACTCTGAATTTATTTTCAGTAAGCTTATCAATTAGTTTAGTTACGTCATCATCTTGAATAATAGTTATCACAAGTTTCATATCTACACACTCCTATTTAATAAGATTATCGACCAACTCTTTGATGTTGTTAAACACTTCATGTTTATCTTTAGATGCATCTACTATCTTTATTTTTTCATAATACATATCTTTTATATTCATATACCCACTATATACTTTTTTATGAAAGCTTATATCTTCCTTTTCTAATCTGTCAGCATTTCCTTTCTTAGTTTTTCTTCTTAAAGATACTTCTGGATCTATATCAAACAGTAGTATAAGATCTGGTTCTAATCCTTGTGTAGCAAAGTCATTTATTTTTTTTACTTCTTCTATTCCTAACCCCCTTGCTATCCCCTGATAGACTAAACTAGACAAAACAAATCTATCACATATAATTATCTTTCCTTCATTTAATGCTGGTAATATCTTTTCATGTACGTGCTGTGCTCTAGATGCAGCATATAATAGGGCCTCTGTAGTATATGCTATATTGGTATTTTTATTATCTAATATGATTTTTCTTATGTCTTCACTTATATCTGTTCCACCTGGTTCTCTAGTTATAACTATTTCGTATCCTTTCTGAGTTAAATATTCTGATAAAAATCTAGTCATGGTGCTTTTTCCTGACCCATCTGGTCCTTCTAATGTTATAAAGTAGCTTTTCATTAGTTGTCTCCTTTCGGTATCCATTGCTATTATTCATGTTTATGTGTTCTTACATGCAATTTATATTAACTATTTAAGTATTTATATATATTATTTAATAGTTTATAACGATATTCATAGTAGTAATTATAATACTTTTACTTTTATTTCTTTGTCATTTTTTGATATCCCTAAAACTTCGATATTGTTTTCTATTAAAGTTTCTATATAGTCTATTATTTCTTTTGTTATAACTTCTCCTGGACATAGTATAGGCACACCAGGCGGATAAGGTATTACAAAGCTTCCAGATATTTTACTTTCTCCATTTTTTAAATTTATAATAGTTTTATCCTTATAAAAGGCTTCATATAATGGCATTTTTACTTCTGGAGTTATGAATCTAATATCACATATATCTTTTCTCGTATCTTTTTCCTTGTATTTCTTTGCTATATCTTCTATGGCATAGACTAAGTTCTTGAAGTCTTCTTCCTCATCCATTACAGACGCTAGTGCCAATCCATAATAGTAATCACTCATCTCTAGCTGTATATTATATTCTGATCTTAATATTTCCTCTAGTTTCTTTCCTGTAATATTTTTAATACTAAATAAAATTTTAGTTATATCAAAATCATAAAAGTTATTCTTATATTTATTATTTATATTAAATATCTTTACACCATCTATATTGTTTAGATATTTTGTATACTTCTCTATATTATTTATTAGTGTATTAAGTTTAGCTTGTCCTTCTTTTTCCATATATCCCCTAGCATAATCAAGTGATGACATTAGTATATATGATGGGCTAGTAGTTTGATAAACAGTAGACATTAGCTTTATTTTTTCTACATCAACCCTATCAGTTCCTATATGAAGCATTGAACTCTGAGTAAATGCTGGTAATGTCTTATGTGTACTTTGTATTACTATGTCTGCTCCACTTTCAAGTGCAGAAATAGGAAGTCTGTTACTAAAAGCTAAGTGACTTCCATGTGCTTCATCTACTATTAATATTTTTTTATATTTATGAACTATTTCTCTTATTTTTTTTATATCACTACATATTCCATAATATGATGGATATGTAATTACTACTGCTTCAATATCTGAATCTTCACTAAGTGCCTTCTCAATATCGTCAGGATTTATTCCTGTTAATATATTATCTTCTTTACTGTATATTGGATATATAAACTTATGATCTATTCTTCCTAGTACAAGGGCATTATGAACAGATTTATGACAGTCTCTTTGTATAAGAACTTTTCCTCCTGGATTTACGGTTCCTGTTATAGCTGTATAAATTCCTCCTGTAGTTCCATTTACGCAGTAAAGAGTTTCTTTAGCTCCAAACGTTTTTGCTGCTAATCGTTGACTCTCTAATATTATAGATGTAGGATTATGAAGATTATCTGTTCCTTCAATTTCAGTTACATCTATGTATGGTATAAGTTGTCCTAATTTTTCTAATGAATTTTTTCCTTTATGTCCTGGCATATGAAACCTTGTACTATCTTCTTTCAAATATTTCATAAGACCTTCTAATATAGGCAGCCTCATTTTAGTCCTCCTATTGTTTATAATAATTCTACTTTTAAAACTTTTTTTCCTTTAAATACACTCACTTTTTAATACTATCTAAATTATAATTTCTAATCAACCTATATTTAAATATAACTAAATATTTACATATAGTAAGTATATACTTAAGTTTTGAAATATTATTAATTAGGGTAACTTCCCGAGATTTCCAATATTAATAAACATATAAAAAATGCAATAAGTAAAAAGGCAAAAAAAATATAGGATTTTCTCCTATATCATGTAATTATTTGGGGATTTATTTTATTCATGCCTGTTATATAGTCTAGCCATATTTTCTTAATTATACACTTATAATATTCATATTTTACATCATCCATTCCTACATTGGCAATAGAACTAAGACAAACTTCACATATATGTACTCCAAGAAGATTTGCACCTTCTTTTCTAACTTCTCTACAAACTGTACAATTAGTAGAGTTCATATTATCAGCCCCTTAAAAGTTTAAGTATGTTATACTTAGATTGTTGCCTTAATAAAACCATATTATTCCTCAAGCATGGTCATTGTTCTTAAAAGGTGACTATTTTTTTTACTGCTTCTGCTACCGCTGGCATTACTTTTTTGTTAAAAGAATCTGGTATAATATAATCTTCTCTTAATTCCTCATCGTCTATAGTAAAGGCTATAGCTTTTGCAGCTTCTATTTTCATTTCATCAGTTATTTCTTTAGCTCTTACATCTAAAGCCCCTCTAAATATCCCTGGAAAGGCTAATACATTATTTATTTGATTGCTAAAATCAGATCTACCTGTAGCTACTATTTTAGCTCCATTTTCTTTAGCTATATTAGGCATTATTTCTGGAACTGGATTAGCTAAAGCAAATATTATAGCATCTTTATTCATACTTTTTACCATATCTCCTGTAACTATGTCTGGAGCTGATACTCCAATAAATACATCTTTTCCTGAGATTATATCTTTAAGAGTACCTTTTTCTAAGTTAATATTAGTTATCTCAGATATTTCTTCTTTTATCCAGTTTAAATTTTCTCTCCCTTTATATATAGCTCCTTTTGTATCACAAAGTATAATTTCTTTTATTCCAACTTTATAAAGAAGCTTACATATGGCTATTCCTGCTGCTCCTGAACCATTTATGACTATTTTTAAATTTTCTAATTTCTTATTAAGTAATCTACAACTATTCATAATTCCAGCTAATACTACTATAGCTGTACCATGTTGATCATCATGAAAAACTGGAATGTTTAGTTCATTTTTTAATCTTTCTTCTATTTGAAAACATCTTGGTGCTGATATATCTTCTAAATTTATTCCTCCAATAGAAGATTGTATAAGCTTAACAGTGTTCACTATAGTATCTACATCATTTGAATCTATACATATAGGTATACTATCTACATCAGCAAATTCCTTAAATAATATACACTTTCCTTCCATAACAGGTAAGGATGCATCTGGTCCAATATCTCCTAGTCCAAGAACTGCGCTACCATCTGTTACTACTGCAACTGTGTTTCCTTTAGAAGTATATTTATATATATCATCTTTGTTATTATGTATTCTTCTACAAGGCTCTGCAACTCCTGGAGTATACGCAAGTGATAGATCTTCTTTATTTTCCACTTTGACTTTTGATTTTATAGAAATTTTTCCCTTGTTCTCTTCGTGAAGTAATAATGATTTTTCGTTCGTATTCATACTCATCCCTCTTTATCTTTTATATTTTCTTATTGCTTGTTCATACAAATTATTTCCTTGGGAATCTATAGCCACAATAGCTGGTAGTTTTTCTACATATATTCTTCTTATAGCCTCTGTTCCTAAATCTTCATATGCTATTATTTCAACCTTTTTTATACAATCTGCTATCAGCGCACCTGCTCCACCTATTACTGCAAAATAAATTGCTTTATTTGATATCATACTATCTATCACGTCTCTATTTCTTAATCCTTTTCCGATCATTCCTTTTAATCCTTGTTTAAGTAATGTAGGTGTATAGTCATCCATTCTATAGCTTGTAGTAGGTCCTGATGAACCAGTAATTTCCCCTGGTCTAGATGGACAAGGCCCAGTATAGTATATTATTTGGTTTCTTATATCAAATGGTAACCCCTTGCCACTATTTAAATCCTCTATCATTCTTTTATGTGCAGCATCTCTTGCTGTATACATTGTTCCTGTTATATATACTGTATTACCAGTATTAAGGCTTGTTACTATCTCTTCCGTTAATGGAGTATTTACTATTATCTCATTCAAAACATTATATCTCCTTTTCACTACTTATCTTTAAATCAAAGATATTATTCTTTGTTTTTTATAATATCTTTTTTATTTCTACAATATAACATCTACATGTCTTGCAACATGACAGTTTATATTAACAGCTACAGGAAGTCCTGCTATATGAGTTGGAAATGTCTCTATGTTTACTGCTAGTGCAGTAATTCTTCCTCCCAATCCTTGTGGACCTATACCTAAGTTATTTATTTTTTCTAAAAGCTCTATTTCTAAATCTTTTATATGAGGTTTTTCATTATGTTTATCAATCTCCCTAAGTAAGGCCTTTTTAGCCAATTCGCATGATTTTTCCATAGTTCCTCCTATCCCTACTCCAACCACTATAGGAGGACACGGATTAGGTCCTGCTTTTTCGACTGTCTCTATAATAAATCTTTTTACACCTTCCACACCATCAGAAGGCTTTAACATTTTTAATGCCCCCATATTTTCACTACCAAATCCTTTAGGAGCAAAACTTATCTTAAGCTTATCTCCTTTCACTATATCATAGTGAATTACTGCTGGAGTATTATCATTTGTATTTTTTCTTATAAGAGGATCTTCAACTACAGATTTTCTCAAATAGCCTTCTTTATATCCTTGTCTTACACCTTCATTTATAGATTCTGTAAGACTTCCACCTTCTATATAAACATCTTGTCCTATTTCTATAAAAAATACAGCCATACCTGTATCTTGACAAATAGGAATTTGCTTATTTTTAGCTATTTCTGTATTAATAATCATTTTATTAAGAATATCTTTTCCTATGGGAGACTCTTCATTTCTTTCTGACTCTTTTATTTTATCTATAACATCTTTTCCTAAGTGGTAATTAGCATCTATACACATGTCCTTAATTGTTCTTATTATAAGTTCCGTACTTATTTTTCTCAATATTATCCCTCTTTTATATCTTGTCTTTATTTATATTTAAGATTATATATGAGTAATAATACATTGTCAAAAGATGAGAAATAAATAATAAGTATTATAATTTTGCATTATATGGTTTAATGGTAGATAAAAAAACATTAGAATAGTTATTTTGGAGCATAAATACAATATGAGAAAATAATAAAGGAATAATTCAAAAGATGAGATAAAATTAAAAGAAAAAAGATGATGAGCACTTATTTAGATTGTTTTGAAAAGATGCTAATATTAGTTATAACTTTAGAAATTAAACAAAGTAATTTGCAAGTAACTGAAAATAGATTCTAGCTTGCTACTTCTGTAACCTTTAAATTATCAAAAAATAAAAATAACCCAGCAACGTCCTACTCTCCCAAGGCGCTTCCGCCTAAGTACCATCAGCGCTGGAGGGCTTAACTTCTGTGTTCGGTATGGGTACAGGTGTTTCCCCTCCGCCATCGTTACTGGATTTCTTTAACTTAATATATTCTTTTAAAGGTTTGTACCTTCAAAACTACACAGCTACTTTCTTTCTTGGTCAAGCCCTCGACCTATTAGTATCACTAAGCTCAAGACATTGC